>NZ_CP104174.1:3361346-3666923 GCF_025200925.1 Bradyrhizobium sp. CB1015
AGTTGGAGCGGACGTTGAAGCGGCCCATGTCGAGCGCGATGGATTTGGACAGCCCGACAATGCCGAGCTTGGCGGCGGCGTAGTTGGCTTGGCCGAAATTGCCGATCAGGCCCGAGGTCGAGGTGAAGTGCACGAAAGAGCCCGATTCCTGCTCGCGGAAGATGCGCGCCGCGGCGTGAGAGACGTAGAACGAGCCCATCAGATGCACCTTGATGACGGCCTCGAAGGCTTCGACGCTCATCTTGTGGAAGATCATGTCGCGCAAGATGCCGGCATTGTTGACGACGCCGTCGAGCCGGCCGAAATGATCGGTGGCGGTCTTCACGATCTTGCTGGCGGGAATAGCTTCCGCGACCGACTCGAAATTGGCAACCGCCGTGCCGCCGCGCTTTTTGATCTCCTCGACCACCTCCTCGGCGGGCGCCGCGTTCGCGCCCGCGCCGTCGGCGGCTCCGCCGGGATCGTTGACGACGACCTTGGCGCCCTCGGCCGCACACAGAAGCGCAATCTCGCGCCCGATGCCACGGCCTGCGCCGGTGACGATGATGACCTTGTCCTGCAGTGATTTGCTCATGTGGATGCCTCCTGTTGTCTCTGTCATTCCGGGGCGTGCGAAGCACGAACCCGGAATCTCGAGGTTCCGGGTCTGGTCCTTCGGACCATCCCGGAACGACGAGAAATTACCTCTCGTTCGTAAACACGATCGTGCCACTCGCGGCGAACATGCCGCCGACGCCGTGGCACACCGAAATCTTCGCGTTCGGCACCTGGGCCGGCGCGATCCCGCGCATCTGGCGCACGCTCTCCTGCAGCGCGTACATGCCGTACATGCCCGAGTGCATGTAGGACAGGCCGCCGCCGTTGGTGTTGAGCGGCAGCTTGGCCCCAGGCCGCGTGTTGCCGTCCGCGATGAATTGACCGGTCTCCTCGTAAGGCATGAAGCCGAGGTCACCGAGGCCGAACAGCGGCAGATGCGCAAACGCGTCGTAGATCATGAGATGGTCGACGTCCCCGTGCGCGATACCGGCCTCCTTGAACGCCAGCGGCCCCGCCGTCTTGAACGCACGCGAGGAGTTGAACGTCTCCATCTGGCTGACCATCGGCGTCTCGACGCTCTCGCCGGTGCCCATGATGTAGACCGGCTTCCTCGGAAAATCCCTGGCGCGGTCGGCCGAGGTGAGGATCAGCGCGCCGCCGCCGTCGGTGACGAGGCAGCACTGCAAGAGGCGGAACGGATAGGCGATCATGCGCGAGTTGAGGACATCAGTGACCGTGATCGGGTCCTTCATCATCGCGCGCGGATTCTTCGCCGCCCATTCGCGCTGCACCACCGCAACCGAAGCCAGCTGCTCATGCGTGATGCCGTAGGTTTTCATGAAGCGCAGCACGGGAATCGGGAACATGCTCGGCGGGCCGTAGACGCCGTAGGGCGCTTCGAACTGGCCGTTGAGGCTGTCGGCCGGCGTCGAGCGCGGCAATTTGCCGATCATCGACTTGCCGCTCTCGGCATGGGTGATCAGCACGGTCTTGCACAGGCCCGCTTCGATCGCCGCCGCCGCGTGACGGACATGCAGCATGAAGGAGCAGCCGCCGACCGAGGTGCCGTCCACCCAGGTTGGCTTGATGCCGAGATAATGGCAGACCTGCTGCGGCGTTTCGACCGCGGTGGCAAAGCCATCGATGTCGGACAGCTTCAGCCCGGCGTCGGCAATGGCGTTGAGCGCGGCATCCGCGTGCAGCTGGAGCTGCGAGGCGTTGGGGATGACACCGAGCTCGGTGGTCTCGGCCGCGCCGACGACGGCAACCTGGTTCTTGCGCATGGTCTACCCCTTCGCCGGGCGGAAGACGGGGAGGGTGATCTTGTCGTCGAGCTCCTGGAACGCGACCTCGAGTTTCATGTCGAGCTCGAGCGCCTCGGGCGTCTGCGGGCAGTCGATGATGTTGCTCATCATCCGCGGGCCTTCGTCGAGCTCGACCACCGCGATGGCGTAAGGCGGCGTGAAGCCCGGTGCGGCGGGCCGGTGGTTGATCACGTAGCTGTAGAGAAAGCCCTTGCCGCTCGCCTTGAAGATGCTGACCTTGCGCGACGCGCAGGAGGGGCAGAACGGGCGCGGCGGGAAGTAGACGTGCGCGCAGGCATCGCAGCGCTGCAGGCGCAATTCGCCGGACTTGGTGCCGTCCCAGAAATGCTGGGTCTCCGGCGTCGGTTTCGGTCGCGCGCGCTGCGGTTCGGCCATGTTGGCGGCTCCTCCCAAGAGACAGGCCTCGCGCCCGCCGGTTTCGAACTTGATGCGACAATCGACCATGGCGCGTCAACGGTCCAGCAATGCGCATGCATGCCATCATGCGCACAATGCTTGTGTCGAGCTGAGCCAGCGCTATAGATTGCGCGCGAAATATTCCGTGAGACAGACATGCCCGATTTTCCGACCCTGGCGCAGCTCGCCGAAGACCTCGAAAGCGGCCGCACCACCTCCCGCAAGTTGGTCGAGGCCTGCCTCGCCAGGATCGCCGATCCCGCCGGCGAGGGCCAGCGCGCCTTCATCCATGTCGACAAGGATGCCGCGCTGACGACCGCCGAGGCCATGGATGCCCTGCGCAAGGTCAAGGCGGCGCCGTCGCCCTACGCCGGGATTCCCATCTCGATCAAGGATCTCTTCGACATCAAGGGGCAGACCACGCGCGCCGGCTCCCGTGCGCTCGACGATTCCGATCCGGCGGAGCACGATGCGGTGGCGGTCGCGCGGCTGCGCAAGGCCGGCTTCGTGCTGATCGGGCGCACCAACATGACCGAGTTCGCCTATTCCGGCATCGGCATCAATCCGCACTACGGCATGCCGAAAGGCGCCTGGAACCGGGCCGTGGGCCATGTGCCCGGCGGCTCCTCCTCGGGCGCCGCGGTGTCCGTGCTCGACGGCATGGCGCATGGCGCGCTCGGCACCGACACCGGCGGCTCCTGCCGCATTCCGGCGGCCTATAACGGCATCGTCGGCTACAAGCCGACGCAGCGCCGCGTGCCGCTGGACGGCGCGGTGCCGCTGTCCTTCTCGCTCGACAGCATCGGGCCTCTGGCGCGATCGGTCAGCTGTTGTGCCATGCTCGATGCGGTGCTCGCGGGCGAGCCCATCGTCGCGCTGAAGCCGCGGCCCGTGAGGGGCATGCGGCTCGCGGTGCCGACCACGATCGCGCTCGACGATCTCGACGCGGCGGTCTCCGAGACCTTCGAACGCGCACTGAAGACGCTCGCGGATCACGGCGCCATCATCGAGCGGATCGAGATGGTGGAATTCCACGACGTCGGCCCGATGAACGCCAAGGGCGGCTTTGCGGCGTCCGAAAGCTACGCCTGGCACCGCTATCTCATCACGGCCAAGGGCGACGTCTACGATCCCCGCGTCTTCGTTCGCATCATGCGCGGCGAGGCGCAGAGCGCGGCCGATTACATCGACCTGCTCAACGAACGCCGCTCGCTGATCGCGCGCGTCAACGCGCGCATCGCGCCCTATGACGCCCTGGTGCTGCCGACTACCCCCAACACACCGCCGAAGATCGCCGACCTCGCCGACGATCAGGCGTTCGCCCGCGAGAACATCCGCGCCTTGCGCAATTGCAGCCTGATCAACCTGATCGACGGTTGCGCCATCTCGCTGCCCTGTCATCGCGAGGGCGACGTTCCCGTCGGCCTGATGCTGGCCGGCGCAGGCGGCTCGGACCGCCGTATCTTCGAGCTTGCTGCCGGCATGGAGGCCGTCATTCGTGTTTGACCTGACTTTCACCATCGACGCCAAGGACACCACCACGCCGCTGACGCTGGCGGTCGACCAGCTGGTCATCGCCGGCTGGACCGGCCGCGACACGGTCGCGCGCGACAAGCACATCGCCGAGCTGGAGGAGATGGGCATCGCCCGCCCGGCCTCGACCCCGATCTATTACCGCGCCTCGGCACGGCGGCTGACCCAGGAAGACCGCATCGAATGCACCGGTGGCGACTCCAGCGGCGAGGTCGAATTCGTGCTGATCGGCTGGCAGGGCCGCATCTTCGTCGGCTGCGGCTCCGATCACACCGACCGCAAGGTCGAGGCCTACAACGTCACGGTATCCAAGCAGATGTGCGACAAGCCGATCGCCTCGACACTCTGGGAGCTCGAGGAGGTCATCGGCCATTGGGACAAGATGATCCTGCGCTCCTACGCCACCATTAATGGCGAGCGTGTGCTCTATCAGGAGGGCACGCTGGACGCGATGCTGCCGGTCACTGACCTCATCGCGCGCGGCTTTGACGGCGGCAAGTTCCCCGACGGCTGCGTCATGTTCGGCGGCACCTTCGCCGCCAAGGGCGGCATCCGCCCGGCCGACCGCTTAGACTTCGAGCTGGAAGACCCGGTGCTGAAGCGGACGATCAGGCACGGCTATGACGTCGTGACGCTGCCGGTGTTGGGCTGATCTCTTTCCGCGTCATTGCGAGCGAAGCGAAGCAATCCAGACTAGTTCCGCGGCGGGACTCTGGATTGCTTGTGCGCCAGGAGAAGCTGGCGCGATCCAGCCGGTGGAAGACCGGTCCGGGTAGGCCGTAGCGGGCGCCCGGTAGCGAGTGTTGCGTGGTCGCCGGTGACGGCGGCTGCGAAGCGTACACAGCGATCCTGTGGGGTGGGCTATTGAGCCGCGAAAGACAGAAACTCGCAGAGGCCGAGACGGTAAGCAACGTCGAAGGCAACATGTGCGGTCCCGCTATGCGAGGGACTGACGCTCTGCCGTGGTCGAAGACCCCATCACGCAGGAAGGGATCGTGTCGGAACCTGGGAGGTCCCGCATCTGGCCGATGGCAACAAGCCTCCAAGGTCCGCATCGGGAAGGCGAGGAGCCGAAGCCGATGATGAACAGGTGCGGGAAGTCGGATGCGGCCGTAGTAGCTGGGAAGCCGGCGAACGAAGCGGAGCGATCCGCGGAGGAGCAGGTGGAGCAAAGGGCCGTGACCGAGGGGAATGCGGACCAGCAAAGCACGTCCCGGACGCCGAGCCGGACAAGCGTGACACCTGCGCTGGAACGCATACGGCGAACGGCAAGGGAAAGGAAGAAGGAGAGGTTCACCGCGCTGCTCCACCACATCAATCCCGACCTGCTCGCGGCGGAGTTCTTCGCGCTGAAGAAGCATGCCGCGGCGGGCGCGGACGGGGTGACGTGGCGGGACTATGAGCAAAACCTCAAGGCCAATCTCGAGGACCTGCATGCTCGTATCCACCGGGGCGCGTATCGACCACAGCCGTCGCGGCGGGTCTATATCCCGAAGCCGGACGGACGGCAGCGACCCCTGGCGATTGCGGCCCTTGAGGACAAGATCGTCCAGCGGGCAACGGCCGCTGTGCTCAACGCGATCTATGAGGAAGACTTCCTCGGGTTCTCGTACGGGTTCCGGCCCGGGCGCAGCACGCACGATGCGATGAATGCGCTCATGGTCGGAATCGAGCGCAGAAAGGTGAACTTCATTGTCGACGCCGACATCCGGGCGTTCTTCGACACGGTGGACCAGGAATGGCTGATCCGCTTCGTAGAGCATCGGATCGGCGACCAGCGCATCATCCGCCTGATCCGCAAATGGCTCAAGGCGGGTGTCCTCGAAGAAGGGACGGTCAGGGTCAGCGAGCAGGGGACAGCGCAAGGGGCGGTGATCTCGCCGCTGCTTGCCAACATCTACCTGCACTATGCCCTTGATCTGTGGGCCGAACGCTTCCGACGGCGCGAGGCCACGGGTGACATGATCATCGTGCGATACGCCGACGACTTCATTGTCGGCTTTGAGCATGAGGATGAGGCCCGGCACTTCCTCGAAGAACTGCGCATACGGCTTAAGGAGTTCGCGCTGTCACTGCATCCCGAGAAGACCCGGCTGATCGAGTTCGGACGCCATGCGGAGGACAACCGCCGGCGTCGCGGGCTCGGCAAGCCGGAGACCTTCAGCTTCCTCGGCTTCACCTTCATCTGCGGCCGATCCAGGCAAGGCAAGTTCCAGATCAGGCGCAAGTCTCGCAAGGATCGCATGCGGGCGAAGCTGCAAGCCGTGAAGCAGGGGCTGCAACGGCGCATGCACCAGTCGGTGCTCGAACAGGGCAAATGGCTGCGGCAGGTCGTCACCGGGTACTTCAATTACCATGCGGTGCCGACCAACAGCCGAGCGCTTGCCGCCTTCCGCTACTTCGTCATCGAACACTGGAGGCGAATGCTTCGGCGCCGCAGCCAGACCGACGGCACGACGTGGCAGCGGGTTGCGCGGCTTGCCTCCGACTTGCTCCCCAAGCCACAAATCCTCCATCCTTGGCCCCGAACACGCTTCGCCGTCACTCACCCGAGGTGGGAGCCGTATGCGGGAAAGCCGCACGTACGGATCTGTGCGGGGGGCGCTCAGCAATGAGCGTCCCTACCGCGACCGTCGCAAGGGCTTTTCGCAATGACGGGGAGAGAGTCATCGGAAATCGGGTGGCCGTAGCGCTCGCGCTTTGCCACACCCACATCCGTCATTCCGGGGCGCGACGTAGTCGCGAGCTATGGTGCGCAATTGCGCACCATAGCTCGCGCCAGGTGGCGCGCCCCGGAATGACTGATGTGAATGGGATGATCGCTATGGCCATTGCCAAACGTGTTGCCGTACCAGACTCCGTACCCGACCTCGCCGCGCACGTCGACGCCCTCGACTGGCCGCAGATCACCGCCGAGCTCGACTCCCAGGGCTGCGCCGTCCTGAAGAACCTGCCGACGCCGGACCAATGCCGCGCCATCGCCGCGCTCTACCCGGACGACGCCCACTTCCGCAGCCGCATCGTCATGGGCCGCCACGGCTTTGGTCGCGGCGAGTACAAGTACTTCGCCTATCCACTGCCCGATCTGATCGCGCAGCTCCGCCCGGCGCTCTACGCGCATCTTCAAGCCGTCGCCAATCGCTGGAACGAGGCGATGGGAATCGACATCCGCTATCCGACCGCACACGCGGCGTTCCTGAAGCGCTGCCACGAGGCCGGCCAGACACGGCCGACGCCGCTGCTGCTGCAATATGAGGCCGGCGACTACAATTGCCTGCACCAAGACCTCTATGGCGAGCACGTGTTCCCGCTCCAGGTTGCGATCCTGCTCTCCGAGCCCGGACGCGATTTCACTGGCGGCGAGTTCGTGCTGACCGAGCAGCGCCCGCGCATGCAGTCCCGTGCCGAGGTGGTGCCGCTGGCGCAGGGCGATGCGGTCGCCTTCGCTGTGCATCACCGCCCGGTGCAGGGGACACGCGGCACCTACCGCGTTAATCTCCGCCATGGCGTCAGCCGGATCAGGTCCGGCCAGCGCCACACGCTGGGTGTGATCTTCCACGATGCCAAATGAGCGCTGCGATTGACGGGTGATTTGTTCGACAGCGTCGCCGAGGCGCAGCCGTCCCGCGAGGAGATCGCCGACGGCGCCGTGCTGCTGCGCGGCTTCATCAAGCCGATCGAGAGCGGGCTGATCGACGCGGTGCGCGCCATCGTGGCGCAATCGCCGTTCCGGCGGATGATGACGCCGGGCGGCTACCAGATGTCGGTGGCGATGACCAATTGCGGCGAGCGCGGCTGGATCACCGATCACACCGGCTATCGCTACGACCCCATCGATCCGCGCACCGGTGCGCCATGGCCGGCGATGCCGCCGGTGTTCTGCGATCTGGCCCGCCGCGCGGCCGAGCAGGGCGGCTTCGACGGCTTTGCCCCCGATGCCTGCCTCGTCAACCGCTACGAGCCGGGCACGCGGCTGTCGCTGCATCAGGACAAGGACGAGCTGGACTATTCGGCGCCGATCGTCTCGGTCTCGCTCGGCTTGCCCGCGACCTTCCTGTTTGGCGGTCTTGCGCGCAGCGACAAGCCGCGCCGCTTCCGCCTCGTCCATGGCGACGTTGTGGTCTGGGGTGGGGCCAGCAGGCTCGCCTATCACGGCGTCGCGCCGCTCGCCGACGGCGAGCATCCGCTGCTCGGCCGCAAGCGGATCAATCTGACCTTCCGCAGGACGCGCTGACGCGTTTCCTCGCAGCCCCCGCTCGTCTAAGCTTCGGGCGGGGAGGCGGCGACATGACGACCACGCAGAACTCGGCCGGCACGGGCACGGCGAACCGCACGGGGCTTTATCTCGCAGGCCTGCAATTGGTGTTCACGCTGGGCTGGACGACCTACGTCATCTACCTGCCAAAGCTCGCCGCCGAAGTCGGCATCGCGCCGTCCGCCGTGATCCTCATCCTGATGCTGGATCAGGCGATCTTCACCATTGCCGACACTGCGATGGGAATCGCCGCCGACAAGCTCGCGCCCCATGTCGGCAGGCTCGGCCTGTTCGTCGCCCTCGTGACCGCGATCTCCTGCGGCGCCTTCGTCGCGCTGCCCTTCGTTGCCGGAGCCGGCGCGGCGGCGCAGGGCTGGTTCATCGCGCTGATCGTGATCTGGTCGATCACGTCCTCCGCGCTGCGGGCGCCGCCGCTGACCTTGCTCGGCAAATACCGCGCCAGGCCGCAGGTGCCGTTCCTCGCCGCGCTCGCCATGCTCGGCTACGGCGTCGCCGGCGCTCTCTCGCCCTATCTCGGCGTGGTGCTGCGCGAGCACGATGCGCGGTTGCCGTTCGTGATCTCCAGCGTGGTGCTGCTGCTGACCGCGCTCGGGCTGTCGCGGATCGAGCATGACGTCGCGCGCGAGACCGCACCGCCCACACCGGACGAAGCAGCAAAACCGCTCGGCCTCGTCCCAGTCGCCTTCATTATCGCGATGATCGCGCTCGCACTCGGCTACCAGCTGCACTTTGCCATGAACAGCGCGCCGTTCTATCTGCGCTTTGCAGCTCCCGGCGACCTGCAATGGCTGATGCCGGTGTTCTGGATCGGCTTCAACATCGCGATGTTTCCGGCAAGCCTCGTCGTCAAGCATCGCGGCGGCCTCGTCGTGATGGGCGCCGCCGGCCTGTTCGGTGCGGTGGCGATTGCGGCGGCCGAATTCGCCGGCAATCTCGAGACGCTGATCGCCGCGCAATTTATCGCCGGAGCCGCGTGGGGCTGCATGCTGATGAGCGCGGTCTCGGCAGCGCTCGCGATCGGTTCGACCGGCGCGGAAGGCAAGGTCACGGGCCTCGTCTTCTCGGCACTCGCCCTCGGCACCTTCGCGCGGATGGCGGCGGTTGCCGGCGGCCTGCAGAAGATACCGGAATACGCGCCGCTCCTGCACTGGGCGCCGGTCGCCTGCTGGTCGGTCGCAGGCGCCGGTCTGCTGGTGATTGCAGCAGCGCGACTGCAGGGAGCGTCCGGCCTCAAGGCTTCGGCGGGTGAATGAAGGCCCAGGGGCTGACTTCGGAATCCCTGGGCACCTCGACGGAAATCAGCACCGGCCCGCCGTGGCCGAGCGCCTTCTCCATCGCCGCCTTGAACTGCTCCGGCGCGGTGACGCGCGCCGCGGCCACGCCAAAGGACTCCGCGAGCTTGACGAAATCCGGATTGACGAGATCGGAGGCCACCACGCGGCCGTCGAACCGTTCGCGCTGGTCGCGGCGGACATTGCCATAGGCGTTGTTGTTGAACACCAGCGTCACCACGCCGATGTTGAACTGCACGGCGGTGGCAAGCTCCTGCACGCCGAACATGAAGCCGCCGTCCCCGGTGATGGCCACCACCGGCTTGTCGGGATTGGCGACCTTGGCGCCAAGCGCAGTCGGGAAGCCCGAGCCGAGCGTGCCCTGGTATCCCGAGGTGATGAAGGTGCGCGGCTGGTAGATCGGAAAGCCGTACCAGGAGGCGAAGCCGACCTGCGACAATTCATCGGTGACGATCGCGTTCGCCGGCAGCACCTCGCGCAGGATCTTGAGATAGGCCATCTGCGGCTGGATGCGCTGGATCTCGGCTTGCGCGGCCGCGGTGGCTTCGCGAATGTCTTCGCGCCGGCCGCGGCTCTTGGCGTAGCCGACCTTCTTCACGGCCGCGACGAGATCGGCCGCGCCGGCCTTGGCATCGGCGACAATCGCAACATCGGCGGCGAGCCGGCGCATCTCGGCCGGATCGATGTCGATGCGAATGGATTTCAGGCCGCTCGGTTGATAGGGCCAGCGGAAGCCGGAGGCCGGCAGCTCGGCGCGGGTGCCGATGGCGATCATCAAATCGGTCGTCGGCCACAGTTTGTAGGCCGCCGCCATGGTGAGTCCGAGCTCGTGCGCGTTGGAGACGATGCCGCGGCCGCTGCGGAAGGCGACCACGGGCGCATCGATCATCTCGGCGAGCTCGAGGATCTCCTCACCCGCTTCGATCGCGCCGCTGCCGACGAAGATCATCGGCGCCTTGCTGTTCCTGACGAGCGCGGCCGCCTGCTTGATCATATCAGGGTCGGGCTGCGGCGCCGGCATCGGCTCCAGCACCTGCGCAGGCACTGTTGCCGCGCGCTGGGTGAAGATGTCCCAGGGCATCTCGACCGAGGCGGGGCCGCGCCGTCCCGACATCATCTCCTGGAACGCGCGCGCGACGACTGTCGGCGCATTGCCGGGATGTTCGATGCGCTCGGCCCATTTCACATAGGTGCGCAAGGTCGCAAGCTGGTCGGGCATTTCGTGCAGGTGGCCGCGGCCCTTGCCCAGAAATTGCGTCGGCACCTGGCCGGTGACGCACAGCACCGGCTCGTTGCAGCCGAAGGCGGTCAGCAGCGCCGCGCTGGCATTGAGCACGCCCGGGCCGGGCACCACGCTGAACACGCCGGGCCGGCCGCTGGAGCGTGCATAGCCGAATGCCATGTAGCCGCAGGCCTGCTCGTGCCGCGCGCCGATCACCTTGAGCTGCGCCTGGTGGAAGGCGTCGAACAGGCCGTACACTTGCGCGCCGGGCAGGCCGAACACGGTGTCGACGCCGTGGGCGACAAGGCCGCTTACGATCGCTTCACCGCCGGTGAGGGTGGTCATTTGGCTATTCCACTTCGCTTGTTGTCAGGCTTCGTCGATCACGCCGTTGCGCAAGCGACCGATCCCCTCGGCCTCGACCTCGACGACGTCGCCGGGCTTCAAATATCGCGGCGGATCGAACCGCGCGCCTGCGCCGGTCGGCGTGCCCGTGACGATGATATCGCCGGGGACCAGGGTTGCGAAGGTCGAGATATAGTTCAGGAGATAGCGGAACGGAAATATCAGCCGGCTGGTGCGATCGTCCTGCCTGAGTTCGCCGTTGACATGCGTGGTGAGCCTGATGTCCGCGATCTGCGCTTCCCGCGTGTAGGGCACCAGCCACGGACCGAGGCTGCCGCTGGAATCGAAGTTCTTGCCTTGCGTCACGTTGAACTTGGCGTGACGCAGCCAGTCGCGCACCGAGCCCTCGTTGCAGAGCGTGAGCGCGGCGATGTGGTCGAGCGCGGTGCTTTCGGGTATATGCCGGCCTTGCTTGCCGATCACCAGCACGATCTCGCCTTCGTAATCGAGCTGCGCCGATGCGCGCGGGCGCACCAGCGGCGTGTCGTGGCCGACGAAGGAGCGGGGCGAGCGCATGAACATGCTCGGATATTTCGGCGCCTCCTGTCCATCCCTGTACTCGGCGTTACGATCGGGATAGTTGACGCCGATGCATATGATCTTTTCCGGCGCGGGGATCGGCGGCAACCAGGTGATCTCAGTGAACGCGTGATCCGGCGCGCGGCCGGCCGCCTCTTCGGCAAAGCTGATGAGCTTGCCCGCAGCGATCACCTCGCGCAGCGTGGGATAGTCTCTCGCATGACGCGCGGAGAGATCGACGATGCCGCCCTCCAGGACGGCGCCATAGCTGATGTCACCCTTGACGGAATAGGTGGCGAGACGAGGCAGCTTCATCAGTCCGCCACCAGCACATCGGCCACGAATTTCGGCTCGCGCACGGCTTGCCCCGTGAACGGCGAGCCCTGTTCGAACCAGGAACGCGGAGCAGGGGCGCCCCACAGCGTCTGGCGGCGCGGATCGCGCAGCGACCAGCGCAGCGGCTCGTGATCGTGATCCCCCGTGAAGTAATCGCTGGTGTAGAGTTCGAGGCGGTGTCCGTCGGGATCGCGCACATAGAGGAAGAACGCGTTCGAGATGCCATGGCGCCCCGGGCCGCGTTCGATGTTCTTCACGAAGCCCTGCGAAGCCATGACGTCGCAGAGATGGATGATGTTCATCGCGGTCGGCGTCCAGTAAGCGAAGTGGTGCAGCCGCGGGCCCTTGCCGTTGGTGATCGCGAAATCGTGGACGTTGCCCTTGCGATGCATCCAGGCCGCGGCGATGCGCCCGTTCGGCCCGTCCTCTTCGGCGTATTCGGTGAGGCGGAAGCCGAGCCGGGCGTAGAATTCCATCGTGTCCTGCACTTCGGCCGCGAAGACGTTAAAATGGTCGAGCCGCTGTGGGTGGCAGCCCCGATAGAGGTCGTAGCGGCGCAAGAGATGCGGCCGCCGCTCCATGGCCGCGTAGAGCTCGATCTGAAAGCCGAAGGGGTCGGTGAATTGCAGCGTGCGGCCCTGGAACGGCTGATCGACGAAGGCGTAGGAAAGGCCGTTCTCGGACAGGAACGCGGCGGCCTTGTCGAGGTCCTTGTCGTTGCCGACCTTGAAGCCGAGCCGGGCGCAAGCCGGCACCGCGGCCTTGCGTAGCACCAGCGAGTGATGCTGGTGCTCCTCGGCCGCGCGCAGGTAGACGGCGTTGTCGTCGAAATCCTCGACATGGAGGCCGACAATGGTCTCGTAGAACTCCCGGCTCAGCTTCAAATCGGTGACGTCGAGCACGACGTGGCTGGAGCGGATGATGTTGAACGGCGGCTCGAAGATGTGTTGCGGTACCGGCATTGGCGTTTCCCCTCGGTCTCCTGTCATTCCGGGGCGGCTCGAAGAGCCGAGCCCGGAATCTCGAGGTCCCGGATTCGCTTCGCGCTCCGGAACGACGAAGCTTTAAATTCCCAGCTTCTGAATCTTGTGCGTGCCCCGCGCCAGCGAGACGTGCTTGGTTTCCATGTAGAAGTCGAACGAGTAATCGCCGCCGTCGCGGCCGATGCCGCTAGCCTTCATGCCGCCGAACGGCGTCGGCAGATGGCGGACGTTCTCCGAGTTCAGCCAGATCATGCCGGCCTCCAGCGCGTCGGCAACGCGCAAAGCGCGGCCGACGTCGTTGGTCCAGACGTAGCCGGTGAGGCCATAGCGGATGTCGTTGGCGATCTCGATTGCGTCCGCCTCGTCTCGGAAGGGCAGCACGGTCAGGAACGGCCCGAACACCTCCTCCTGCGCCACGCGCATCTTGCCGTGCGCCCCGGTGACCAGCGTCGGCTCGACATAATGCCCGCCGCCCGGCCCGTCATAAGGCTTGCCGCCGACCGCAATGGTCGCGCCGTCCTGGCGCGCGACGTCGAAATAGGAGCACACCTTTGCCAGATGCCGCTCGTGGATCAGCGGCCCGATCTCGGTTGAGGGATCGAGGGGATGGCCGACCTTCAGCGCCTTCACGCGCGCGGTCAGCTTCTCCACGAATTCTTTCGCGATGCTCTGCTGGATCAGCAGTCGGCTCGATGAGGTGCAGCGCTCGCCGTTGAGCGAGTAGATCATGAACACGACGGCATCGAGCGCGCGGTCGAGATCGGCGTCGTCGAACACGATCACCGGGTTCTTGCCGCCGAGCTCGAAATGCACGCGCTTCAGCGTGGGCGCACCCTGCTTCATGATGGCCGATCCGGTCGCGCTCTCGCCGACGAAGCCGATCGCCTTGATGGCGGGATGCTCGGTCAGCGCCTTGCCCGCTTCCTCGCCGAAGCCGTGCACGGTGTTGAGCACGCCGTCGGGCACGCCGGCTTCCTTGACGAGCTTGGCCAGAATGGAGGCCGTCACCGGCGACCATTCGGCCGGCTTGTGCACGACCGTGCAGCCGGCCGCCAGGGCAGGGGCGATCTTCCAGGTCGAGAGCATGAACGGCGTGTTCCACGGCGTGATCACGCCGACGGGGCCGATCGGCACGCGCGTGGAGACGTTCCAATGCTCGTCGCTCGGCGTATTGAGGCCGTCGCGGGCCTCGCTGCATTTGTCGGCGAAGAAGCGGAAATTCTCGGCGGCGCGGATGGCGGCCTTGGCCATGAAGCGATAGGCTTGGCCGGTGTCGATGCATTCGAGCACCGCGATGTCGTCGGCATTGTCCTCGATCGCGTCGGCCACCCGATGCAGCAGCTTACGTCGCATCGCCGGCCCCATGTCGCGCCAGGACTTGAACGCGAGCGCAGCCGCAGTCGCCGCCGCGTCGATATCCTCGGCATTGCCCCGCGCGACGCTGGCGAGCACGGCACCATCGACCGGCGACCTGGTCTCGAAGATGTCGCCCGAGATCGAGGCGACGGTCTTGCCGTCGATCATGTGGCCGATACCGTCCGCGCGCAGAGTCTTCAGCAGCGGCGCGAGGCGGTCGCGGTTGGCCTGGAACAGATCGGCTTTCGGCGCGGGCTTATCCATGAACGGCCTCCGCTTTCAGGGCGTCGTGAATGTTGTTGCGCTTCCAGCTGGTGTCCTTGTCGTTGATCTGCATGTCGAACGACAGAGCGAACTTGCTGGCGGCGAAGACGGGATCGAGATGTCTTGAGAGCGCCTGGAAGACGTGCTCGCCGGCTTTCTGACGGGTGGGAAGGTCGCGGCCCTCGCCGATGCGCAGCACCATGTCGAGAAAACTGTAGTCCTGCCGCGCATCCGCAATCGCATAGTGCTCGCAGCGGATGGCACGAACGCGGATGCCGCCGAGCGGGAAGATGCCGGTCTCGCTCGCCGCCTTGCGCACGACCTCGCACACCGCGGCGATGTCGAGGCGGCCGTCGAGATTGGCCGAATATTCGATGGTGAAATGCGGCATCGCGGCTTCACTCCCTGTCGTCTTTCGTTTACGCGAAGTAGCAGCTCACCGACAGAGCTGCCGGATCTGCGTGCGGGTCCTCTCCGCCTGGTGCAGACGCCTCGCGCAAGCCTGGATATCGTCGTTGGAAAGCGCCATTGGCGATCTTACAAATCGTGGTGCCGTGAGATGCTTAACATGTTAAGTGAATGCGTCAAACACAAATTCGGTTTGCTGCACTGCAAACGTTCTGCGGCTTGAAAGGCGTCATGACGAAGAAATCCGCCGATCCCGCCAACGGTCACCCGCCTGCCGCACGCCAGGTGCCGATGCGCGATTTCTCGCGCTCGCTGCCGATGTCGCTGCTGCGGGCCCGGGAAGCGGTGATGCGGCAGTTTCGTCCCTCGCTGCGCGAGCACGGCCTGACCGAGCAGCAATGGCGCATTCTGCGGGCGCTGGCGGCGATCGAGGCGGTCGAGGTCACGGAACTCGCGCGCACCGCGTTCCTGCTCGGGCCGAGCCTGTCGCGCATCCTGCGCGATCTCGAGGCCCGCAACCTGATCGAGCGCAAGACCGCGAAAGCCGACCAGCGCCGCAGCATGGTCTCGATCTCGAAGGAGGGGCTGAAGCTGATGGCGTCGGTCGCGCCGACGTCGGAGGCGATCTATGCCGAGATCACGCGGCGCTTTGGCGCGCGCAAGCTCGCCGAATTGCAGGAGATGCTCGGCGAGCTCGAACGGAGCCTTGCGGGGCTCGGAAGCACGGATGATACCCTCGCGGAGGGATGAACCCTGATATGCGTGCGTGCGCGGCGAGAGCCATGGACATTCACGCTTTTTTTCGCTCAAAGTGCGGCCCAACCGATCCGCGGCGAAGTGAGAGCAACAGGGAAGGAAAGGCAACGTGGCCAATAGAGTCAAAGAGATCTGGAAGTCGGGCAAGGCGGTCGTCAACGCGTGGCTTGCCATACCCTCCGGCTTCTCGGCCGAGATGATCGCGCAATGCGGCTTCGACAGCGTCACGGTCGACATGCAGCACGGCGTGCAGGACTATCTCTCGATGGTGCAGTGCTTCCAGGCCATGGACAAGCATCCGATCACCCCGATGGTCCGCGTGCCCTGGAACGAGCCCGGCATCATCGGCAAGGTGCTCGACGGCGGCGCCTATGGCGTGATCTGCCCGATGGTCAATACGCCGCAGGAAGCCCGGAACCTGGTCTCCTATTCGAAATATCCGCCCAAGGGCGTGCGCTCAAACGGCCCGATCCGCGCCGGCATGTACGGCACCGCGGGCTCCTATCAGAAGACGGCCAACGACGAGATCGTGCTGCTGCCGATGATGGAGACGCGGACCGCGGTCGAGAACATGGAAGCGATCCTCGACGTCGAAGGCATCGACGGCGTCTATATCGGCCCGTCCGATCTCGGCTTCTCCTACGGTCTCGAGCCCAAGCTCGACCGCAGCGAGCCCGAGATCCTTGCGATCTACGAGAAGATCATCAAGGAGTGCGGCAAGCGCGGCCTCAACCCGGGCATCCATTGCAGCGGCGCCGAAGGCGCAGCGCGCGCCATCAACATGGGCTTCAAGCTGGTGACGCTATCGAACGAGGTCGGCCTGATGACGACCTACGCCAAGATGCAGGTGAACGCGACCCGCAAGGATTCGGGCGGCAAGGCGTAAAATCCCGCGAATGGCGAATGGGGAGTAGCGAATAGGGCTACTCCCTTTTTCCATTCG
The DNA here is from genome assembly GCF_025200925.1 of Bradyrhizobium sp. CB1015. Classification (GTDB taxonomy): domain Bacteria; phylum Pseudomonadota; class Alphaproteobacteria; order Rhizobiales; family Xanthobacteraceae; genus Bradyrhizobium. The sequence goes on from NZ_CP104174.1 coordinate 3,377,898, forward strand.
CTACTCGCTATTCGCTATTCGCTATTCGCCTCCAAAGGAGACTCCCATGACCATCAGCCCCGTCATCCGCCTGCATCCCGATGATGGCGTGGTGATCGCGCGCGCGAGCCTGCCGCCGGGGACGGTGGTCGCCGACGGCGTGACCACGGTCGACCGCATCCCCTCCGGCCACAAGGTCGCGATCAAGCCGATCGCCGAAGGCGAGCCGATCAGGCGCTACGGTCAGATCATCGGCTTTGCCATGCAAGCCATCGCGCCGGGCCAGCACGTGCACACGCAGAACTGCGGCATGGGTGATTTCTCCAAGGACTATGCCTATTGCATCGACGTCAAGCCGACGCCAAATTTCGACCTGCCGGCGACCTTCGAAGGCATCCGCCGTCCGGACGGCCGCGTCGCCACGCGCAATTACATCGGCATCCTCACCTCGGTGAATTGCAGCGCGCATGTCGCCAGCCTCGTCGCCGACGTCTTCAAGAAGAATCCCTTCACCGGCGACAATCCGCTCGCCGACTTCCCCAACGTCGACGGTGTGGTCGCGCTGACCCACAAGACCGGCTGCGGCATGACGCAGAACGAGCCGCTGGCGCTGCTCCGCCGCACGCTCGGCGGCTATGCGCGGCACGTCAACTTCTCCCACGTCATCGTGCTCGGCCTCGGCTGCGAGGTGAACCAAATCGGTGGCCTGATGGAAGAGCAGAAGCTCGCCGGACGCCTGCGCGCGATGGATATCCAGGAGGTCGGGGGCACCCGCAAGACGGTCGAAGCCGGCATCGCCTTCGTGCGCGAGGCGCTGACTGACGCCAACAAGGTCAAGCGCGAGACGGTGCCGGCGAGCGAGCTGACCGTGGCGCTGCAATGTGGCGGCTCCGACGGCTATTCCGGCGTATCCGCCAATCCCGCGCTTGGGGCGGCCAGCGATCTCATCGTGCGCCACGGCGGCACCGTGATCCTGTCGGAGACGCCGGAGACCTACGGCGCCGAGCATCTCTTGACGCGCCGCGCGGTCAGCCGCGAGGTCGGCGAGAAGCTGGTCGATCTCATGCGCTGGTGGGACGAATACACGACGCGCGAAGGTGCCGAGATGAACGCCAATCCGAGCCCCGGCAACAAGGCCGGCGGCCTCACCACCATTCTGGAGAAGTCGCTCGGTGCGATGGCGAAGGCCGGGACCACCAACCTCGTCGAGGTGCTGCGCTACGCCGAGCCCGTCACCAAGAAGGGGTTCGTGTTCATGGACACGCCCGGCTACGATCCGGTCGCCGCGACCGGCCAGGTCGCCGGCGGCGCCAACCTCGTCTGCTTCACCACGGGCCGCGGCAGCGTGTTCGGCTGCAAGCCGGCGCCGTCGATCAAGCTCGCCACCAACACGCCCATGTACAAGCGCATGGAAGAGGACATGGACGTCAATTGCGGCACCATCCTCGAAGGCGAGGAGAGCGTCGAACAATGCGGCCAGCGCATCTTCGAACTCATCCTCAAGACTGCCTCGGGTCAGCCGACCAAGAGCGAGAGCTTTGATTTCGGTGGCGCCGAGTTCGCGCCCTGGGTGCTGGGCGCGACCATGTAGTCGCGCTCTGCGAGCGCCGCCTCGCAGCGCAATCAAGGGGCGCAGGAAGCCGATGATCGCGACCGAACCGGACCGCGTGTAGCGATCCGACATGCAACGGCCGTTCGCTAAGTAGTGATACGGAGGCGGGCGCGGCTCGCAAAGGTTCCCCGGCTTACACCTGGTTAACATTGTTGCCGTAGAGACGGGAGTGATGCGGCACCACAGCGTCGTGGGGCCGGCCGTGACTTGAGGAATCGAACCGATGCAAGCAATACGTCCCACGGGGGTGGAAAATCTCCTTGGTGAGGAAGAGCTGATCGTATCGAAGACCGATCTCAAGGGCCGCATCACCTACGCCAACGACGTCTTCATCCGCATGGCGAAGTACTCGTGGAAGGAGCTGATGGGCGCGCCCCACAGCGTGATCCGCCATCCCGACATGCCGCGCGCCGTCTTCAAGCTGCTCTGGGACACGCTGCAGTCCAAGCAGGAGATCTTCGCCTACGTCGTCAACCTGGCGAAGGACGGCAGCCATTACTGGGTGTTCGCCCACGTCACGCCGACATTCGATGAGCGCGGCAACATCGTCGGCTATCACTCCAACCGTCGCAAGCCGGATCCCGCGCAGATCGAGCGCATCAAGCCGATCTACAAGACGCTGTGCGCCGAAGAGGCGCGGCATGCCAACGCCAAGGAGGGCATGCAGGCGAGCTTCGAGGCGATGGTCGGGCTGCTCAAGCAACAGGGTGTCGGTTACGATGAATTTGTGCTCTCTCTCTAAGGCGCAGGGAGCGACCGCGCTCGCGTGTGGTCTTGCCGTCGTTGCGTTCGTTCTCTCGCTTCTCGGTATGACCGGAATCACGAGTGCCGCTCTGCTTGGCACGACGATCGCGCTCTCCGGCTATGCCGTCTGGTGCCAGCACCGCACAGCGGTTGCCGTCGACGAGGTGGCCGATGTGTGCCGCAAGGCGGCGCACGGTGATCTCGAGGCGCGGATCCTGAGTGAGCGGCAGGCCGGGCGGATCGGCGCGATCCAGAAGTCGGTCAACGACATGCTCGACATCACCGACGCCTATGTCCGCGAAGCCTCGGCGTCGATGGAGTATGCCAGCCGCGGCAAATATTTCCGCAAGATCCTCGCGCGGGGCTTGCCCGGCTCGTTCCGCCGCTCGGCGACCGTCGTCAATGCCGGCACCGACAGCCTCGGCCGCCGGGTCGTCGAGATCGCGGACCTCGCCAGGCAGTTCGGCACGCATCTCGACCAGGTTGCCGGCACGCTCATGGGCGCCGCGACCGATCTCGAATCCGATGCCGGCCAGATGGCGGCGGCGGCGGAGAAGACCAGCCTGCAGACCTCCGGCGTGCTCAGTGCGTCCGACCAGGCCTCGCGCAATGTTGCCACCGTTGCCAGCGCCGCCGAGCAGCTCGCATCGTCGATCGCCGAGATCAACCGCCAGGTGGCCGGCTCGACCGCGAGCACGGGGCGGGCGGTGAACGAAGCCAATCGCGCCGGCAGCGAGATCCGGAGCCTTGCGGACGCCGCGATGCAGATCGGCGACGTCGTCAAGCTGATCAGCGAGATCGCCTCGCAGACCAACCTGCTCGCGCTCAACGCCACCATCGAGGCGGCCCGCGCGGGCGAAGCCGGCCGCGGCTTCGCGGTGGTTGCCTCCGAGGTCAAGAGCCTCGCCAACCAGACTGCGAAGGCAACCGAGGAGATCAGCGCCAAGGTCGGCGAGATGCAGCAATCGACCACCAATTCGGTCGCGGCCGTCGAGGCGATCGCGCAGACCATCGCCGAGATCAACGGCATCACCGCCTCGATTGCGGCCTCGATCGAGCAGCAGGGGGCGGCGACGCGCGAGATCGCCCGCAACGTTCACGAAGCCTCCGCCGGCACCTCGCAGGTCTCCTCCAACGTGACGGGCATCAGCGAAGCCGCCGCCGACACCGGCCGCGTCGCCGGCCGCGTCAACAGCGCCTCCGAACGCGTCCACGGCGAAGTCGAGACGCTCCGCCGCGAAGTGACCCAGTTCCTGCAGCGGTTGACGTCGGCGGCGTAAGACTTTCGGCCCGAGCCCGCGCTCCTTTCCCTCTCCCCTTGTGGGAGAGGGTGCCTCGCCGCGAAGCGGCGAGACGGGTGAGGGGTCTCTGTCCTCACGAACGGTTTTGCGAGCGGAGACATAGCCCTCATCCGGCGCTTCGCGCCACCTTCTCCCACAAGGGGAGAAGGAAGAAGCGCCTGCCCCGCACCTTACCTAGGCACGCTGTGCCCGTTGTTAGTGCTTGATCGCATTGACCTCAGGTGTTCTGCTCAAAAAAGCTGCTGGAGCACCGCACCCCGTGTCGATCTACGTCGCGCTACACCACGTCACGCACTACAAATACGACCGCCCGATCGACCTTGGCCCGCAAACCATCCGGCTGCGGCCGGCGCCGCATACGCGCACGCCGATCCTGAGCTATTCGCTCAAGGTCACGCCTTCCAATCATTTCGTGAACTGGCAGCAGGACCCGCAGGGCAACTGGCTGGCGCGCTACGTCTTTCCGGAGAAGACCACCGAGCTGAAATTCGAGGTCGACTTCACCGCGCAGATGACCGTGGTCAACCCGTTCGACTTCTTCGTCGAGCCCTATGCCGACAGCTTTCCGTTCGATTATCCCAAGGACCTCAAGACGGAGCTTGCCCCTTATCTCGAGACCCTCAAGCCCGACCGTCTGTTCGCCAAGTTCCTCGATTCGATCCCGCACGAGGCCCCAAACACCGTCAATTTCCTGGTCGACCTCAATCGCGAGATCCAGAAGAAGGTCCGCTACATCATCCGCATGGAGCCGGGCGTGCAGACGCCGGAGGAGACGCTTGCCTCCGGCGCAGGCTCATGCCGTGATTCCGCCTGGCTGCTGATCCAGACCTTGCGCCATCTCGGGCTCGCCGCCCGCTTCGTCTCCGGCTATCTGGTCCAGATCCGTCCCGACATCGATCCGATCGAGGGACCGCCGGAAGTCGAGAACGATTTTACCGATCTGCACGCCTGGGCCGAGGTCTATCTGCCGGGCGCAGGCTGGATCGGATTCGACGCGACCTCGGGCATGCTCGCAGGCGAGGGGCACATCCCGGTCGCTGCCACGCCGCACTACCGTTCGGCGGCGCCGATCTCCGGCGGGGCCGGCTTTGCCGAGGTCGAGTTCTCCTTCGACATGAGCGTGAAGCGGATCCGCGAGGCGCCGCGTATCACAAAGCCGTTTTCCGACGAATCCTGGGCGCGCCTCAACGATCTCGGCGAGCAGGTCGACGGCGATCTCGCTACGCAGGACGTGCGGCTCACCATGGGCGGCGAGCCGACCTTCGTCTCGGTCGACGATCTCGAGGCCGGCGAATGGAATACGGAGGCCGTCGGCCCGACCAAGCGTGCGCTCGGCGACGATCTGATCCGCCGCCTGCGCACGCGCTTCGCGCCGGGCGGGCTGCTGCATTACGGCCAGGGCAAATGGTATCCGGGCGAGAGCCTGCCGCGCTGGGCCTTCGGCCTGTATTGGCGCAAGGACGGCGTGCCGATCTGGAAGAACGCCGACCTCATCGCTAGAATCGAGACTCCGCGGCGGCCAGAGGTCAAAGATGCCGAAGCTTTCATGGAAGGCACGGCGGCGCGGCTCGGCCTCGACCTCGGCTACATCATGCCGGCCTATGAGGATCCCGCCTACTGGCTGCAGAAGGAAGCGGAGCTTCCGGTCAACGTCGATCCCACCGATTCCAAGCTGTCCGATCCCGAAGCGCGCGCACGCATGGCGCGGGTGTTCGACCAGGGCCTGAACACGCCGCGCGGCTTCGTGCTGCCGATCCAGCGCTGGAATGCGCCGCCGCGCTGGCGCAGCGAACGCTGGCCGCTGCGGCGCAATCATCTGTTCCTGACGCCCGGGGATTCACCGCTCGGCCTGCGCCTGCCGATCGGCTCGCTCGGTCACGTCCCGCCCAACCAATATCCGTACATCGTCGAGCAGGATCCGATGGAGCCGCGCGGCAAGCTGCCGGTGTTCACCCGCATGGCGCGCCCGCCATCGCCGCCGCGCACGGCGCCGGAGCATCTTAACACGGCGATTCCCGTGCGTACCGCGATGGCCGTGGAGATCCGCGAGGACGTGATCTGCGCCTTCTTGCCGCCGGTCGAGCGCATCGAGGATTATCTCGAGCTGATCTCGGCGCTCGAGGACACCGCCGAGGAGATGCAGCTTCCGGTCCACGTCGAGGGTTATCCGCCGCCGTTCGATCCGCGCATCGAGGTGATCAAGGTGACGCCCGACCCTGGCGTCATCGAGATCAACATCCAGCCGGCGAAGAGCTGGCGAGATGCCGTCGAGATCACCACCGGCCTCTACGAGGATGCGGCAAAGGTGCGGCTCGGCGCCAACCGCTTCCTGGTCGACGGCCGTCACACCGGCACCGGCGGCGGCAATCACGTCGTGGTCGGCGGCTCCTCTCCGCAGGATTCGCCGTTCCTGCGCCGGCCCGATCTTCTGAAGAGCCTAGTGCTGTATTGGCAGCGCCATCCCGCGCTGTCCTATTTCTTCTCCGGCCTGTTCATCGGCCCGACCAGCCAGGCGCCGCGCATCGACGAGGCGCGCCACGACAGCATCTACGAGCTCGAGATCGCGCTCTCGCACGTGCCGCCGGCGGGCACTCAGGCGCCGCTGTGGCTGGTGGACCGACTGTTCCGGCATCTATTGGTCGACATCACCGGCAACACCCACCGCGCCGAGATCTGCATCGACAAGCTCTATTCGCCGGAAGGACCCACGGGCCGGCTTGGCCTCGTCGAATTCCGCGCGCTCGAAATGCCGCCGGATCCGCGCATGTCGCTGGCGCAGCAGCTCCTGATCCGCGCGCTGATCGCAAAGTTCTGGCGCGAGCCGCTGAGCGGCAAGTTCGTGCGCTGGGGTACCGCGCTGCACGACCGCTTCATGCTGCCGCATTTCATCTGGGAAGATTTTCTCGACGTGCTCGGCGAGCTGAAGCAATCGGGCTATCCGTTCGAGCCGGAATGGTATCTGGCCCAGCTCGAATTCCGCTTCCCCGCCTTTGGCCGCGTCCATCATGGCGGCGTGACGCTGGAGCTGCGCCAGGCGCTGGAGCCCTGGCACGTGCTCGGCGAGGAGGGCTCGGCCGGCGGCACCGTGCGTTATGTCGACAGCTCGGTCGAGCGGCTCCAGGTCAAGGCCGAAGGCTTCGTCGAGGGCCGCCACGTCGTCACCTGCAACGGCCGCCGCCTGCCGATGACCCCGACCGGCCGCTCCGGCGAGGCCGTGGCCGCCGTCCGCTTCAAGGCCTGGCAGCCGGCCTCCGGCCTGCACCCGACCATCCCCGTCCACGCGCCGCTGACCTTTGACCTGATCGATACCTGGAACGGCCGCTCGCTCGGCGGCTGCGTCTACCACGTCGCCCATCCCGGTGGGCGCAACTACGACACCAAGCCGGTCAACACCTACGAGGCCGAGGCCCGGCGGCTGGCACGCTTCCAGGACCACGGCCACACCCCCGGTCCGATGCAGCCGCCGCCCGAGGAACGCACAAATGAGTTTCCGCTGACCCTCGACTTGCGGACCCCGCTCCTGCAATGAGTATGATGGTGGGGCACGGAGAGGGGCATGGCCGAGGGCGCAGCCGAGCAGGACGACAAGGCGGGGAAGGCGCAAGACCAACGTGAAGGCCAGCGTGAAGGCCAGCGCCGCCTCGCGCAATGGGTCCGCGACTATAGCCGGCTGCCCGGTATCCCCGACGAGTTCTTAGGCCCGGACGGCACCCCGCGCGCGGTCTGGAGCCGCTTCTTCGACGCCTTCGGCGCGCTGGCGCCCGACGAGATCGAGCGGCGCTTCGGCATGGCCGACCGTCACTTGCGCGAGGCCGGCGTCACCTACCGCGCGCCCGGCGACGGCGCTGACCGGCCCTGGTCGCTCAGCCACCTGCCGCTATTGATCGATGAAGCCGACTGGCAGCAGCTCTGCGCCGGCATCACCCAGCGCGCCGAGCTGCTCGAGCGCGTGCTGCGCGACATCTATGGCGAGGGGCGCCTCGCGGCCGAAGGCGCGCTCCCGGCTGCGGCGATTGCCGGCAGTCCCGAATATCTCCGTCCGGTCTGCGGCGTGCCGCCGCCCGGCGGACGCTATCTCTCGATCTATGCCGCCGATGTCGGCCGCGGACCCGACGGCCGCTGGTGGGTGCTCGGCGACCGCACCCAGGCGCCATCGGGTGCGGGCTACGCGCTGGAGAACCGCCTTGTGCTGTCGCGCGCCTTCTCCGATCTCTACAAGTCGATGAACGTGCCGCGCGTCGCGCCGTTCTTCGAGGCGTTCCGCGACAGCTTGCGCGCGCGCGCCGATCGCGACGAGCCCAGGATCGGCGTGCTCACCCCCGGCAGCTTCAGCGAAACCTATTTCGAGCATGCGACGCTGGCGCGCTATCTCGGCTTTCTCCTGGTCGAGGGCGACGATCTCGCGGTCAGCGACAACCGGGTCCACATCCGCACCGTCGCCGGCCTGAAGCGCTTGGATGTCCTCCTGCGCCGGGTCGATTCCAACTCGCTCGACCCGCTCGAGCTCGATGCCTCCTCGCGGCTCGGGGTGCCCGGCCTGATCGACGTCTTGCGCAAGGACGGCGTCGTCGTCGCCAACATGCCGGGCTCGGGCGTTCTGGAGGCGCGGGCGCTGCTCGGCTTCCTGCCGGCGCTGAGCCGCCGCCTGCTCGGCGAAGACCTGAAGATGCCGCACATCGCGACCTGGTGGTGCGGCCAGCGCGTGGCGCGCGACGAGGTGCTGGCGCGGCTCGACGAAGTTGCGATCGAAGGCGCCTATCGGCGCGGCGTTCCCGGCTTCGACTCGCTTGGTCCGGTGCTCGCGAGCGAGCTCGACGCGAGCGGACGGCAGCGCCTGATCGATGCGATCAGCGCGCGCGGCATGGACTATGTCGGCCAGGAGGTGGTGCGGCTCTCGACCATGCCGGTGTGGGAGCAGGGCCAGATCACGCCGCGCCCCTTCGTGCTGCGCGTGTTCGCGGCCGCAACTCCGGACGGCTGGGCCATCATGCCCGGCGGCTTCTGCCGAATCGCCGAGCAGCCGGACGCGCGCGCGGTGTCGATGGGCGACGGCGCGCGCGCCGCCGACGTCTGGGTGGTCTCCGACAAGCAGGTCTCGACCGCGACCTTGCTGCCGGCAACCGACAAGGTCCGCATCCGCCGCATCGCCGGCGTGCTGCCGAGCCGCGCCGCCGACAATCTGTTCTGGCTCGGCCGCTATCTCGAGCGCGCCGAGGCGACGCTGCGCCTGGTGCGCGCGCTTGGTTCGCCGAGCGGGCCGAACAAGGGCACCGCGGCCTCGGTGCAATCGGCCGAACGCATCCAGCGCCTGCTGGTGGCCTGGGGCGCGGTCTCGCAAACCTCGCGCGCGGCCGCGGGGCGCATCGTCGCCGAAGCGTTGCAGAGCGAGGCGCGTTTCGGCTCGGCCCTGTCGCTGGTGCGCGCGGCGCAGCGCACGGCGACCTCCTTGCGCGAGCGGCTGTCGCCTGATGCCTGGCAGGTGATCACGGAAATGGCCGAGCGCCTCGCCATCGAGGTGGAGGACGACGACAGCGTGCTGAGCGCCGCCGAGTTGACCTTGCAGGAGCTGGCGAGCTTCGCAGGGCTTGCGCAGGAGAACATGAACCGCGCCGCCGGCTGGCGTTTCCTCGACATCGGCCGCCGTGTCGAGCGCGCCATCAACACCACGCGCTTCACCCGTCAGTTCGCCTACGACGAGGCCGGCGACGAGGACCTCGACATCCTGCTGACGCTGGTGGATTGTCAGATCACCTACCGCTCCCGCTATCTGCTGGCGCCGATCCTCGCCCCGGTGCGCGACCTCGCGGTGCTCGATGGCTACAATCCGCGGTCGGTGGCGTTTCAGGTGACGACGCTGAACGAGCACATCGCCGCGCTGCCGAGCCTGAAGGAGCATGGCCTGATCGAGAAGCCGCAGCGTCTTGCGGTGGCGATGCAGGCGATGCTCGCGACCGCCGAGGCCGAGAAGCTCGAGGTCAAGACGCTGTTCGCGCTGGAGCAGGATCTGCTCAGCCTCGCCGAAGCGATCGGCCAGCACTACTTCCCGCATGGCCCCAATGCCGCCCGGCCGGAAAAGCTGACGGGGCTGGCGTGATCTACGACATCCGTCACGTCACCACCTACGAGTACGAAAATCCCGTCAGCTTCGCCCGCTGCACGCTGCGGCTGGAGCCCAGAAGCGGCGCCGGCCAGGAGCTGATCTCGCACGAGGTCGAGATCCATCCGCGCCCGGCCGAGCGCAACGTGCGGCGCGACTTCTTCGGCACGCTGACCGAGAGCGTGACGATCGAAGCCGCGCATCGCAATCTGCGCATCGACTCGCGCTCGCGGGTTTCGATCTCGCGCCGGCCGCCGGCGCGCGATGCGGTCAGCCCGGCCTGGGAGAGCATTCGCGACATCGCGTTCGAAGCCACCAGCCTCGGGCCGTCCTCGCCGGTCGGCTATGTCTTTGCCAGCCCCCTGGTGCCGGTGCTGCGCCCGGTCAGCGCCTATGCGGGGATGAGCTTTCCGCCCGGCGCGGGCATCCTCACCGGCGCCGTCGACCTCATGCGACGCATCCGCAGCGAATTCCGCTACGATCCGAAGGCAACCGTGATCTCGACGCCGCTCGACGAGGTGTTCGACAAGCGTCACGGCGTCTGCCAGGACTTTGCCCATGTCATGATTGCCGGGCTGCGCGGGCTCGGCCTGCCCGCGGCCTATGTCAGCGGCTATTTGCGCACCATTCCGCCGCCGGGCCAGCCGCGGCTGCAAGGTGCCGACGCCACCCATGCCTGGGTGTCGCTGTGGTGCGGGGCCGAGCTTGGCTGGATCGATCTCGATCCGACCAACGACCTCCTCATCGGCAACGATCACATCGTGCTTGCAATGGGACGCGATTTTTCCGACGTCTCGCCGGTCGACGGCATCATCGTCGGCTCGCCCAAGCAGAAGCTCGGCGTCGCCGTCGACGTGCTGCAGGTGGAGTAGCCGGCTCGCCCGGCCAATTTCCTGCGGTGCCGCGCCCTGAGCGGCAGCGGCGCTTTCCGGCTGCTTTGGGTTGTGCTGAACTGTGACGGCAACCGTGATGTTGCGCAGCGGGACGGCAAGGTATTTACGTATTTTCGTCCTCGACGTTTGGTTACCGGGCCCAAGATGGGCTATGCTCCCCGTTGCCTCGAGGACAAGAATGAGACGTCGGGAGATGGCATGGGATACCAGCGGCGGACGGGGCTGCGTCCATGATAACCTTACCGAGACTGGCGGCGGAAACTCTGGAGAAGATGCTGGGTACGTTCATGCGTCGCCGGTACGACGAACCTTCCGCCCGGGTCCTGGAGGGCTCGACGCGCACAGCGATGGAGTGTATCGGCAACAGCGACGCGCTCTACCACAACATCGAGCATACCATGCTCGTGACGCTGGCCGCTCACGCGATCCTCACGGGACGCAATCTCCATGCGCATCTTGCGGCGGAGGACTACCTTCACATCCTGATCGCCTGTCTTGCGCACGACATTGGCTATGTCCGCGGCCTGTTTCCGGAGGATGACGAAGACGGTTTCATCGTCGACGAGGCCGGGACCAAGGTGTCGCTACCGCGCGGTGCATCGGATGCCAGTTTGATGATGTATCACGTCGATCGCTCGAAACTCTTTGTGCGGCGGCGATTGCCCCCTATCCGCGGTATCGACTCCGAGCGGATCGCCCGCGCCATCGAGGGCACGCGCTTTCCCGCCCGTGAAGGGCAGGAATATGATGAGGAGGCCTCGATCCTGCGTGCGGCCGACTTCATCGGCCAGCTCGGCGACCCCAACTATCTGCGCAAGGCCAACGCGCTCTATTACGAGTTCGAGGAGGTCGGCATCAACCGCCAGCTCGGCTACGACTCGCCCGCCGATATCGTGAACCGCTACCCGCAATTCTATTGGAACAGCGTCGCACCGCACATCCAGACCGAGATCGGCTATCTCAACAAGACCGAGATCGGCCGGCAATGGATCGCCAATCTCTACAGCAACGTGTTCCGCGCCGAGCGCGACATCTCGCTGTCCGGTCCGCAGAAATAGATCAGGCTCTCGTAGCCCGGATTGCGCCGAAAGCGAAATCCGGGATTCGCGGATGCTGGCGTCCCGGATTGCGCTGCGCTCCATCCAGGCTACGTGGCCCCAACGCCGTGAGCAAATCATGCAACAAAAAACCGTCACCACGGACATCCTCGACATCGCCTATCGCGAATACGGTGCGCCGGACGGCTGGCCCTGCATCATGGGGCACGGCTTTCCCTATGACGTGAACGCCTATGCCGAGACCGCGCCGATCCTCGCCGAGGCCGGCGCACGCGTGCTCGTGCCCTGGCTGCGCGGCTACGGGCCGACGCGGTTTCGCTTCGCCGAGACGCTGCGCTCCGGCGAGCAGGCGGCGCTCGGCGCCGATCTTCTGGCCTTCATGGATGTGCTCGGGATCAAGCGCGCCATCGTCGGCGGCTATGATTGGGGCGGTCGCGCTGCCTGCGTGGTCTCGGCGCTGTATCCGGAGCGCGTGATCGGTCTCGTCTCCGGCAATTCCTACAACATCCAGAACATCGCCCGATCCATGGAGCCGGCTTCGCCGCCGGAGGAGGCGGCGTTCTGGTATCAATATCTCTTCCACAACGAACGCGGCCGCCGCGCGCTGGAGCGCAACCGCCGCGGCTTTGCGCGTCAGCTCTGGACGATGTGGTCGCCGAAATGGACCTTCGACGACGCGACGTTCGAGACGAGCGCTTTGTCGTTCGACAATCCTGACTTCGTCGACGTCGTGATCCACTCCTACCGCCACCGCTATGCCCTGGTGGCGGGCGATCCCGCCTATGCGGGAATTGAGGCAAAGCTCGCCGCGCAGCCGCCGATCCGTGTGCCGACGATTGCGATCGACGGCGACAGCGACGGCGTCAATCCCGGCACCGCCCACCATGCGCGCAAGTTCGAGGCATTTTTCGAGCGGCGGGTGTTCACCGATGCCGGTCACAACCTGCCGCAGGAGCGGCCCGCCGAATGGGCGCAGGCCGTGATCGACGTCCGGAAAGCGGCTGCGTCATAGGCAGCCCCGACTCGGCTGGGGCTCGCCAATTCGGGCGATTGACGCGTTACCTCAGCGCGGCTGACGCGCCGCATTCGATCTTGATTTGTGTCAACGTCGCCGCAGGTGAGGGCTGCTCTGCTGGCTGTCGTCCCGGCATGGTGCGTGCTAACGTGGCGCGTGCCCCCGAGCTTCGCATGCAGGAGTGGCCCATGACAAGTGCTTCAGATGCGTCCCATCATCCCAGTCTCGGCTCGGGCATCTCTGCGCTGCACGGCAAATGGGGCTGGATCGTCGCACTCGGCGTCGTTTACCTCATCGCCGGCTTCGTCGCGCTCGGCAGCATGGTGATGGCGACGGTGGCGAGCGTGATCGTGGTCGGTGCCATGATGATCGTCGCCGGCGTGACGGAGATCATCGGTGCATTCCAGATGAAGAGCTGGGGCAAGTTTCTGATCTGGGCCTTGCTCGGCGTGCTCTATGTCGTCGCCGGTTTCCTGACCTTCGCGAACCCGCTGTTCGCGGCAGTCCTGCTGACATTGTTCTTGGGCGCGTCGCTGATCGCCTCGGGCGCGGTGCGGCTGTTTCTCGCCTTCAGCATGAAGCGCGAGAGCCCTTGGGTGTGGGTGGCGCTCTCGGGCGCCGTCACGCTGCTGCTCGGCCTCTTGATCGTGGCGCGGTGGCCGGTGAACAGCGTCTATATCCTCGGCCTGTTCCTCGGTATCGATCTGATGATGGCCGGCGCCGGCTGGATCAGCTTGGGCTTCGCCTTGAAGCGGCGCGGCTAGCGCAACGCCATCAGCAACTCGACGCAAGACCCTCTTGCGGAACTCCGCTGAGCTGACGTGCTGACAGAAAGCAGCACGCCGCGTGACCGTCTTGCGCGGCGATGATCATTGGGGAGAAACCATGAAAGCCGCTTTGGCCCTGGCCGCAGCGCTGGCTGCCGCCTGCGTGTCCGCCCCTGTCTCGGCGCAAAAATCCTACGGCCCTGGGGTCAGCGACACCGAGATCAAGATTGGCAACACCATGCCCTATAGCGGCCCGGCCTCGCCGCTCAGCATCACGGGACGGGTGATCTCCGCCTATTTCGACGAGATCAACGAGAAGGGCGGCGTTGGCGGCCGCAAGCTCAACCTGATCTCGCTCGACGATGCCTTCTCGCCGCCAAAGACGATGGAAGCCGCGCGGCGCCTCGTCGAAGGCGACGGCGTCGCCTTCATCTTCGCCACCATGGGCACGGCGCCGAGCTCGGCGATCGCAAAATATCTCAACAGCAACAAGGTGCCGCAGATCTTCCTGATCAGCTCGGCCTCGAAGTGGAACGATCCCGCCAACATGCCCTGGTCGATCGCGCTGCCCTGGGCGCCGAACTACACCAGCGAGGCCGCGATCGACGTCGCTTATGCCCGCGCCAAGAACCCGAATGCGCGCTTTGCGGTGCTCTACCAGAACGACGACGCCGGCAAGGAATATCTTCGCGGCGTCAAGGAGGCGCTCGGTGCCGACGCCGACAAGGCGATCGCGATGGCCTCGAGCTTCGAGGTCACCGATCCCACCGTCGATTCCCAGGTGCTGACGCTCGCCAATACCAAGGCCGACGTCTTCTTGATCTATTCGGTGACGCCGCGCGCCTGCGCGCAGGCGATCCGCAAGGCGCACGAGGTCGGCTGGCAGCCGACGCGCTTTCTCGCCTCCGGCTGCGCCAACAAGGCCACCGTCATGGTGCCGGCCGGGCTCGAGGCCGGCAAGGGCGTGCTGTCGCTCGGCGCGCTGAAGCCGTTCGTCGAGGCACCGAAGGACGATCCGGCGATGGCGGCCTATATCGACTTCATGAAGAAGCGCCTGCCCAATGCCGACGTCAACAACGTCGCAGGCCTCTACGGCTACACCGTCGCCGAGGCGCTGGTGGTGCTGCTGAAGCAATGCAAGGACAATCTGACGCGCGACAACATCATGGCGCAGGCCGCGAACCTGAAGAACGTGCCGCTGTCGCTTCTGATGCCCGGCATCACCCTCAATACCACGCCGCAGGATTTCCGCCCGATCAAGGACGGCTACATGCTCCAGTTCGACGGCAACGACTGGGTGGTGGCCAGCGAGCTGTTGCGCGGGACGTGACAGGGCGCCGAGGAGACGGTGCACCCTCTCCCCTTGTGGGGGAGGGTGGATGCGCGAAGCGCAGCCGGGTGAGGGGTCTCTCTCCGCGAGTCCTCTCTGCATTTGAACGCGCGGAGAGATACCCCTCATCCGGCGCCATAGCCGAAGCTTTGCTTCGGCGTTCTTAGGAACGGCTGCCGAGGCAGCCTATGCCACCTTCTCCCACAAGGGGAGAAGGGAACAGGAGAACCCCATGGACTTTCAGCACTCCGCCCGTTCTTTGGAGCTCCAGGAGCGCGTTCGCCAGTTCATGCGCGCCCATGTCGAGCCGGCCGAGGAGCTCTATTACGAGCAGGTCAAGCCGGAGGCCGCGCGCTACAAGACGCCGCCTGTGCTGCAGGACCTGAAGCGGCTGGCGCGCGAGCAGGGGCTGTGGAACCTGTTCCTGTCCGGCGAGCACGGGCCGGGTCTGACCAATCTCGAATACGCGCCGGTGAAGGAGATCATGGGACGCATTCTCTGGGCGCCCGAGGTCTTCAACTGCTCCGCGCCCGATGTCGGCAACATGGAGGTGCTCGCAAACTACGGCACCAAGGCGCAGCAGGAGCGCTGGCTGACGCCGCTGCTGGAGGGGCGCATCCGCTCCGGCTTCTCGATGACGGAGCCGCAGGTCGCCTCCAGCGACGCCACCAACATCCAGTGCGAGATCAAACGCGACGGCGACGATTACGTCATCACCGGCCGCAAATGGTTTACCTCGGGCGCGATGAACGAGGATTGCGAGATCCTGATCGTGATGGGCAAGACTGCGCCGGACCATCCCGACCGCCATCGCCAGCAATCCATGATCCTGGTGCCGAAGAATACGCCCGGCGTGCGCATCGTCCGCGACATGCTCACCTATGGCTATGACGATGCGCCGGTCGGCCATCCCGAGATCGTCTACGACAATGTCCGCGTGCCTGCCGAGAACATTTTGCTCGGCGAGGGCCGCGGCTTCGAGATCGCGCAAGGCCGGCTCGGCCCCGGCCGCATTCATCACTGCATGCGCCTGATCGGCTGCGCCCAGCGTGCGCTGGAATTGATGTGCCAGCGCGCGGTCTCGCGCGTCGCCTTCGGCAAACCGCTCGCAGAGCAGGGCTCGGTGCGCGAGGACATCGCGCACTCCTTCTGCGAGATCGCGCAGGCGCGCCTGCTCACCTTGCAGGCCGCCGACAAGATGGACCGCGAAGGCAATAAGGCCGCGCGCGATCTGATCGCCGCGGCCAAGATCGTGGTGCCCAGCATGGCCGCCCGCGTCATCGACCGCGCCATCCAGATCCATGGCGCGGCCGGCGTGTCGCAGGACACGTTCCTCGCCCGCGCCTATGTCTACGCCCGCTTCATCCGCATCGGCGACGGCCCGGACCAGGTGCATCTGGCCGCGGTCGGGAAGGAGCTGATCAGGCGGGGCGGAGTGGTGGGGTAGGGGTTGGCAGGTGCCTCGCCGATCGGACGGTTACAGTGTCCCGATGCGCGTCGCGACGCTATCCGGCCCTGGCGATCCGCTCGTCCGCCGACCCCGCGCGCAGATTCTGGAAGAACGTCTCCACCTCCCGCGACAGCGTCTGCGCCGTCTCGGTCAGGCTGCTCGCTGCGGTCAGCACCGAAGCCGCCGCCGTATCGGTCTCGCCGATGGCATCGCGCAGCGAGGTGATGTTCGCCACCAGCGTCTCGTTGCCTTGGGCTGCGCTTTGCGCGTTGGAGGAGATCTCGCGCGTGGCCTGGTCCTGCTGGCCGATCGCGCCGGCAATCGCTGACGTGACCTCGTTGATCTCGCGCACCGCCCCGCCGATCTCGCGCACGGCGTCGACCGCGTTGCGGGTCGAGGCCTGGATCATCGCGACGTTCTCGCTGATTTCGGCGGTGGCCTTGGCGGTCTGGCCCGCGAGCGCCTTCACCTCGTGGGCGACCACGGCGAAGCCGCGACCGGCATCGCCAGCGCGCGCCGCCTCGATGGTGGCGTTCAGCGCGAGCAGGTTGGTCTGCTCGGCGATCGCCTGGATCAGGCTGAGCACGCCGTCGATGCGTTGCGTGGCCGCAGCGAGGCTCTCGATCTCGGAGATCGACTTCTCGGTGCGCTGGCCGGTCTGCTCGACCGCGCCGGCGCTCTGCCGCACCTGGCGGCCGATCTCCACCACCGAGGCCGACAGCTCCTCGGCCGCGCCCGCGACCGCGGTGACGTTGTGCGAGGCCTGCTCGGTCGCGTTCGCCGCGGTGCCGGCGCGGCTGCTCGCATCCGCAGTGACCCGCGTGATGGTCTGCGCGGTCTCGCGCATGACGGAGGCGTTGTCGCTGAGGCCGCGCATGACCGCGCCGATCGCCTCGCGAAATTGCTCGACGGACCGCTCGATGTGACGGGCGCGCTCCTCGCGCGCGGCGGCGTCTTGCGACACTTGCGAGGCGAGGTTGCGGTTGCGGCCCATGGCGTCCTGGAACACCTGGATGGCGCGGGCGAGCGCGCCGATCTCGTCGGCGCGGCCGGAGTGCGGCACCACGACATTTTCGGCGCCGTCGGCGACCTGCTTGATGGTGGCGGTGATCGCGGCGAGCGGCCGGGCGATCGAGCGGGCAATGATGACGATGCCGACGACGACGAGGGCCAGCGCCACGCCGCCGAGGCAGGTGAGGATGAACGAAAATGTGCGGTTGGTCTCGGTCTGCTGCGCGATCTGCCTGGCGCGCTCGGCATAGACCTTGGATAGCGCCTCGAGGTCCTTGTTCAGCGCCGAGCGCACGCTGCGATTGGCGTCGTTGTCGCCCCATTCGCGGCCCGCGGCCGCATTGATCTCGACGCCGCGGCGCACCAGCTCCTTGCGGAACTCGACGAACTGCTCGATGCGCTTCTTGAATGTGGCGAACTGCTCGGCGTCGTCGGCCTTGACGATGGTCTCCCAGCGCTTCACGACGTCGAGGATCTGGGCGTTGAACTTGAGCAGGCCGTCGCCGTATTTCTTCACCACGGCCGGCTCCGTCGACATGTAGACGCCGCGCGATTCCATCACCACCGCATAGACCAGCGAGTTGACGCGCTCGACGTTCAGCGCGGCCGCGTTGGCGGTCTCGATCGCGCTGGTCAGGTCGGCGCTGCGGCGGCTGTTGTAGTCCGACAGTATGGCGATCGCCGCCGTGAGCAGCGCAAACAGCGCGAAGATCGCATAGAGCTTGCCGGCAAGCGTGAAGCGGCCTGCCAGCCTGGCGGCATTCCCAGATCGGTCGGATATCATGGTGTTCAGGGGCCCGGATTGGCCTGGAGCGGCCGGTGAGCGGGGTTGGGTAGAATTGATGCAAAACTATGCAGAACGAAGATGGATGCCGCGTTAACGCGCGCCCTGGCCGTCTCCGTCCTTGGTCGAAGGAAAGGCAAGCCATTTCAGCGTCTTGATACGAGGATGTAGTTTCGGGATAGTCCTGGAGTCGGCCGCTGGCCGAGCAACCCCGGAGAGACCCTTGGTCTACCGCCACAGCATCGACGCCACGACCTACCGCTTCCCTGACCTGCGCGACCTGCTCGCCAAGGCGACACCCCCGCGCTCCGGCGACCGGCTGGCCGGAATCGCCGCTGCCAGCTCCGAGCAGATGATCGCAGCACGGATGGCGCTCGCCGACGTGCCGCTCGGCCAGTTCCTGCAGGAAGCCGTCATTCCCTACGAGATCGACGAGGTCACCCGCCTCGTCATCGACAGCCATGACGCCAAGGCTTTCGCGCCGGTGGCATCGCTCACGGTCGGCGCCTTCCGCGACTGGCTGCTGTCGGACGCCGCGACGCCCGAGGTCCTGCGCAAGCTGGCCGGCGGCATCACGCCGGAGATGGCGGCCGCGGTGTCGAAGCTGATGCGCAACCAGGATCTGATCCTGGCGGCACGGAAATGCGCGGTCACCACCGCCTTTCGCAACACCATCGGCCTGAAGGGGCGGATGAGCACACGCCTCCAGCCGAACCACCCCTTCGACGACGCCAAGGGCATCACGGCCTCGATCCTCGACGGCATCCTGCTGGGGTCGGGCGATGCCTGCATCGGCATCAATCCCGCCAGCGACGATCCCGCCGTCATTGCGCAATTGCTGCGGCTGCTCGACGAGATCATCGCGCGCCTGCAGATCCCGACGCAAGGCTGCGTCCTGAGCCATGTCACGACGACGCTGTCGCTGATCGGGCAGGGTGTGCCGGTCGACCTCGTCTTCCAGTCGGTCGCGGGCACCGAGGCCGCCAACCGCAGCTTCGGAATCGACCTCGCGCTGCTGAAGGAGGCGCAACAGGCCGGGCTGTCGCAGGGGCGCGGCACGGTCGGGCGCAACGTGATGTATTTCGAGACCGGCCAGGGCTCGGCGCTGTCGGCGGGCGCCCATTACGGCGTCGACCAACAGACCTGCGAGGCGCGCGCCTATGCCGTCGCCCGCGTCTTCGCCCCGCTGCTGGTCAACAGCGTGGTCGGCTTCATCGGCCCCGAATATCTCTATGACGGCAAGGAAATCATCCGCGCCGGCCTGGAGGATCATTTCTGCGGCAAGCTGCTCGGCCTGCCGCTCGGGGTCGACATCTGCTACACCAACCATGCCGAGGCAGACCAGGACGACATGGACAATCTCCTGACGCTGCTCGCCGCCGCCGGCGTCACCTTCATCATGGGCGTTCCCGGTGCCGACGACGTCATGCTGAACTACCAGTCGACGTCTTTTCACGACGCGCTCTATGTCCGCGACGTCTTCGGTTTGCGCCGCGCGCCGGAATTCGACGACTGGCTGGCGCGCTCGGGCATTTCGGGCGCCGATTTCCGTCTGGCCGGCGATCCAGCCCTGCTGCCGGATTTTGCCGCGCGGCTGATCGCCTGACGCGGAGGGGGCAAGTCGCCCAGGAAACCATCGGTGCGTCTCGGGATTATGCTCTCGCCACAATATTGAGAAATTCCAGCCGCAGCATTACGCTATGTGTCGGGCTGGCGATTTCCGCAACCAGGTCGTGGCGGGGGAGCTTTGATGCGAGCTGAAAGCAACGGAACGTCCCGGCGGATTCTCTGCGTGTTTCCGCGCTATACCTCGTCCTTCGGCACGTTCGAGCATTCCTATCCCCTGACCGATGGCGTCCGCGCCTTCATGCCGCCGCAGGGGCTGTTGCTGATCTCCGCCTACCTTCCGAAAGAATGGCAGGTCAAATTCGTCGACGAGAATCTGCGCCGGACGACGAGGGAGGAGTTCGAATGGGCGGAAGCCGTCTTCGTCAGCGGCATGCACATCCAGCGCCAGCAGATGAACGACATCTGCCGCCGCGCCCATGAGTTCGATCTGCCGGTCGCGCTCGGCGGGCCGTCCGTCAGCGCCTGCCCCGACTATTATCCGTCCTTCGATTATCTCCATGTCGGCGAGCTCGGCGACGCCACCAACCAGTTGATCGAGATCCTGTCGCGCGACACCTCGCGTCCAGAGCAGCAGGTCGTGCTCACGACCGAGGATCGCGTGCCGATGACGGAGTTTCCGATCCCGGCCTACGAGCTCGCGGACGTGAAGAAGTACTTCCTCGGCAGCATCCAATATTCGAGCGGCTGTCCCTATCAGTGCGAGTTCTGCGACATCCCCGGCCTTTATGGCCGCAATCCGCGCATCAAGACGCCGCAGCAGATCATCGCCGAGCTCGACCGCCTGCGCGAATGCGGCATGACCGACACGGTCTATTTCGTCGACGACAATTTCATCGGTAACCGCAAGGCGGCGATGGACCTGCTGCCGCATCTGATCGAGTGGCAGAAGCGGACCGGCTATGTGGTGCGGCTCGCCTGCGAGGCCACGCTCAACATCGCCAAGCGGCCCGAGATCCTCGAGAAGATGCGCGAGGCCTATTTCATCACCATCTTCTGCGGCATCGAGACGCCCGATCCGGACGCGCTGAAGGCGATGCACAAGGACCACAACATGATGGTCCCGATCCTGGAGGGCGTGCGCACCATCAACTCCTACGGCATGGAGGTGGTCTCGGGCATCATCATGGGGCTCGACACCGACAAGCCGAACACCTCGGAGGCGCTGCTCGCTTTCGTCGAGGAGTCCCGGATTCCGCTGCTCACCATCAACCTGCTGCAGGCGCTGCCGAAGACGCCGCTGTGGGACCGTCTGGAGCGCGAGGGGCGCTTGGTCCACGACGAGGGACGCGATTCCAACGTCGACTTCCTGCTGCCTTACGACGAGGTCGTCGCGTCATGGAAGCATGCCATGGCGGTCGCTTACGCGCCCGATAAGGTCTACGCGCGCTATCAGCATCAATGCGACCACGTCTATGTGAACCGCCTCAAGATGCCGGTGCCGGACGAGATGAAGACCTGGCCCAATATCAGGCGCGGCCTCATCATGCTGCGCAACCTCTTCTGGAAGGTCGGTGTGCTCGGCGATTACAAACGTGTGTTCTGGAAGTTCGCGCTGGGACGCATCAGGCGCGGCGATCTCGAAGGCTTGATCGGCTGTGCCACGATCGCGCATCACCTCATCACTTTCGCGCGCGCGGCCTCCAGCGGCAAGCAGAACGCATCGAACTATTCGATCCGGCTGCGCGAGGCCGCCGTTCCCGCCGAATGATGCGACATGTCTGATCCGGCCCTGCCGCGCCGTCCGACCCTCGATTTGCGGGCGTTCACGCCCGCGCGCGTCGCGCTCGGGCGCAGCGGCGCGAGCCTGCCGACGAAGGCGCTGCTCGATTTCACGCTGGACCATGCTCGCGCGCGTGATGCCGTGCATGCGGCCTTCGATACGCCGCGTCTGATCGCCGATCTCGATGCGCTCGGCCTTGCGGTGACCGAGGTGAGGAGCCGGGCGGTCGATCGCAGCGACTATCTGCGGCGGCCGGATCTGGGACGACAGCTCGAGCCCGACTCGGCGCAGCGTCTGGTGCAAAGCGTCTCGGCGCCGTGCCAGCTCGCTGTCGTGATCGGAGACGGCCTGTCCGCGGCGGCGGTCCACAGCCATGCGGCGATCGTGGTAGGGCGCCTGTTGCAATCGCTTGCGGAGGACGATGCTGTCGCGGTCGGCCATGTCGTCGTCGCCTCGGGCGCGCGCGTCGCGCTCGGCGACGAGATCGGCGCCGTTCTCGGCGCGCGCATGGTCCTGATGCTGATCGGCGAGCGGCCCGGCCTGTCCGCGCCCGACAGCCTCGGCGCCTATCTGACCTTCGCGCCGAAGCCCGGCCGCACCGATGCCGAGCGCAATTGCGTCTCGAACATCCACCACGCCGGGTTGAGCCATGACGAGGCGGCGCTCAAGATCGCCTGGCTGGTCCGCGAGGGGCTGGCCCGGGAGGTCACCGGCGTGGCGCTGAAGGACGAGAGCGCAGACCGCGCGCCGCGCCAAATTGGCACATCCTCGCCGGGATGACCGGGGACCGGACCCGAAATCGCCGCATCTTGATCGATTTGCCCACACTTCGCCTGCTTGCGAGAGGGGTGATTGACCTGCTAAACCCCTCGCGGCGATTTTCCGCGCATTTTCAAGGGGCAAGCCTCCCATTGGTATGGCGTTTTCAAGCCGTTCGCGGGGCGCAATAAGCTCACAGGCCGAGCCGATTTAGGAACTGGACAAGGCATGCTCGAAAAGCACAGCGAGAGTGAGGTTCATGTCGACAAGGTCGAGCAGGGACCCGCGTCCTCCATCGCCTTCGGGCTGGAGCGTCTCGGGCTGATCGCCGTCCGGGCCCCGATCGTCTCCTGCATCGTCCTGCTCGCGCTGATTGTCGGCGCGGTGTTCGGCATCTACCGGATCAAGATCGACGATTCGCTGTCGCAGCTGTTCCGCTCTGACACTCGCGAGTTCCGCCAGTACGAAGAGGTGACCAAGAAGTTCCCGGCGGAGGAGTTCGACGTTCTCGTCGTGGTCGAGGGCAAGACCCTGCTGGCGCGGAACAACCTGGAGAAGCTGCGCGACTTCGTCACCGACCTGCAACTGGTCGAAGGCACGCGCGGCCTCGTCTCGCTGTTCTCGGCGCGCCAGGCGCCGGCCCCGGGCAAGCTGCCGGCGGCACTGTTCCCGGCCGAGCTGCCCGAGGGCGCGGCCTATGACAAGTTCATCGAGACCGTCAAGAACAACGAGATCATCCGCGGCAAGCTGCTGTCGGAGGACGGCACGCTGGCGCTGGTCGTGCTGTCGCTCGATCCCGAAGTTGTCGGCTCCAACAAGCTGACCAAGACCGTCGGCGACATCCGCGCGCTGATGAAGGAGGATCTCAGCGACACCGGGCTCAACGTGCAGCTCTCCGGCGTGCCGGTGATGCAGCTCGAGATCCGCAACGCGGTCGAGCGCGACGGGCTGACCTACAACATCCTCGGCATTCTCGCCGGCTGCATCATCGCCATCATCTTCTTCCGCAAGATCTCGTTCATGATCGCGGCGGCATTCCCGCCGATGATCGCGATTCTGCTGGCGCTCGGCGCGCTCGGCTGGGCCAATTTCAACCTGAACATGTTCCTGAACGTGATGACGCCGCTCATCATGGTCATCAGTTTCTCGGATTCGATGCAGCTGACCTTCGCCGCGCGCGACCGGCTGATCGCAGGCCAGGACAAGTTCACCGCGTTCAAGAACGCGGTGCTGGTGGTGGGGCCGGCCTGCGTGCTGACGCACGGAACCGCCGGCATCTCCTTCATCGCGCTGCAATTCTCCGACTCCGATTTGATCCGCAAGTTCGGCGAGGCCGGGCTTGCCGCCACCATCATCGCGCTGGTCGCGGTGCTGTCGCTGGTGCCTGTCTTCGGCGTGCTGTTCGTGCGCAACGAGAAGGTCTTCGCGGTCAAGTTCCAGGGGGCGGACGCCGGCGTCCAGGCGCTGCGCAATTTCTGCTACTGGATCGCGGTGCGCATGGTGGGCCGGCCCGGCCTGTTCAGCCTGATCGCGGTGCTGTTCGTCGGCGGCCTCGGCGTCATCTATGCCAATCTGGAGCCGCGCTACCGGCTCGCCGACCAGGTGCCGGACAAGCGCCAGGCGGTTGCTGCCAGCGACCGGCTCGATGCCAAGCTCACCGGCGCCAATCCGGTCAACGTGCTGATCGCGTTCCCCAAGGGTGAATCGCTCTATTCGCCGCAGACGCTCCAGACCATCGCTGAAGTCCACGCGACGGTCGAGAAGGCCGCCGGCGTCGGTAACGTCTGGTCGTTGGAGACGCTGCGCCGCTGGCTGGCGGAAAAGGCCGGCAGTGCCGACGTCGCGACGCTGAAGGAATATGTCAGCGTCATTCCCGAGCATCTGGTGCGTCGCTTCATCGACGCCGAGCAGGACGCCGTCGTCGTCGCCGGCCGCGTGCCGGACAAGGATTCCAGCCAGCTCCTGCCGATCGTCGACAAGCTCGATACCGAGCTCGACGCCGTTCGCAAGAAGCATCCCGGCTACGAGGTCGCGGTGACGGGTCTCGCTGCGATTGCGGCGCGCAACTCGGCCAACATGATCGAGAAGCTGAACCGTGGGCTGACCGTCGAGTTCGCGCTGGTCGCGATCTTCATCGGCCTCGCCTTCCGCTCCTGGGTGGTGATGCTCGCCTGCATCCTGCCGGGCATCTTCCCGGTGGTGATGTCGGGCACGGTGCTGTGGGCGATGGGCGAGGGACTGCAATTCGCCAGTGTCGTCGCGCTCACCGTCTCGTTCGGCCTTGGCCTCTCCGCCACCATCCACTTCCTCAACCGCCTCAGACTCGAGAGCAAGCCGGGCGTCGGCTCCGCGCTCGCGGTGGAGCGGGCGACCGTGCTGGTGGGACCTGCGCTGATCCTGACCACGGTGGTCTTGGCCTGCGGCCTCGTCGTCACCGTGTTCTCCGATCTTCCGTCGCTGCGGCTGTTCGGCTGGCTCAGCGCCTTCTCGATGGTGATGGCGCTCGTCGCCGACCTCTTCATCCTGCGGCCGACGGCGATGTGGCTGATCAACCTGCACGGCAGGCTGCAGGGCACGGACAAGCCGGCGATCTGAGTGAGGGGCGGCAGACGCCGCTTCGCGCTCACGCCTCGATGCGGACGATCCCGTAGGGATTGAACTTGAAATCGGTCTCGGCGTAGTCCTGCTCACGCGAGAGCGTGAGGTTGCGCTCGCGCAGCGTCGCTTCGATGCCGTGCTCGGCCATGGCGTCGGCGATCTCGTCCATCAGCGCCACGGCGGACCGATCGGTGCCGCGCGACTTCGCGACATAGAGGTCGGCAGACCGACGAGATGGTAGCCGACGCTCTCAAAGTAGCGATCGCCGGCGAGCGGGCGCTTGGCGAAGGCGAGGCGACAGGCCTTGGCGACCGCGGGCGTCATGCGAAGGCCTTGCTCCGTCTTCGCGCCGTTGCGCGCCTGCTCGGCGAGGCTGCGCCAGCGCGCGACGCCGTGGGCGACGCCGGCGCTTTCGCCCTTTGCGGCAATCGCGCCCGCGTCGAACATCTCGTCCACGATCTGCAGTGCGGCGGCCGAACCGGCGGCCGTCTTCTGCTGAGCCATCGGCGGGCTCCGCACGTAGAGGACGGATTTGTGGTTGGCCACGGCGGCTTCGTCGGACGCGGACCATGCCTTCGGGAAGACGCGGTCCCAGCACACGCCGAACGACCGCTCCATGCGCGGATCGGGCTTTCCTTGCGAATAGGTGCGGTCGATCTCGAAGCTGAAATCGGCGATCGTCTTCGCCACCGCCTTCGGCGGATGCAGCAGGCTTTCATCCTTGCCGAGGAAGCAGAGCACGTGACGCGGCTTCACGGACGAAGGCTGCATGTTCGCTCCCTGCTGATCGCCGGCGAAGGCGCGGCTGGCGACGAAGAGCCCGGCGGCTTTCAGCAGATGTCTGCGCATCGGGTCCATCTCAGCACATCCAGCAGGTCAAGCTCGTGTCAGCAAAAAGCCCCCGGCTCGCAGAACCGGGGGCATGTTCCTCATTGCGGCGAAGGGCCTTCAGCCCTTCGTCATCGTGATGTTGACGCCGCGGATCTCGCCCTTGGACGAGATCTGCACGGTCTGCTTGGTGCCGTTGGTGCGCAGCGACAGATTGGCGGCAAAGCCGTTGGCCTCGACGAAGACGTCGATCTGGCCGCCGCCGGCGGTGCCCTGGAGGTTGCCGAAGATGTTGCGGCTGGCCTCGCTCCAATTGCCGGAGATGCGGTCGCCCTGGCTCGTCACGTCGCTGGTGAGGTCGAACTTGTAGCTGTCGGAGGCGCAGTGCAGCGCCTGCTTCAGGTTGAGGCCGCTGCCGGCGACCTTGTAATCCGCCTTGCAGCGGATGCGCTCGGTGGAGCCGTCGGACAACGACACCGTGCCGGTGCCGCTCCATGCGCCGTCGAAACCGGCAAACGGTCCGGACGACTGAGCATGGCTTGCCGTAACCGAAAACAGCAGCGCCGCCCCGATGCCGGCCGCCGTGATTGCCAGTCCAGATCGCCCAAAGAATTTCATCGCAAATATCCCGTTTTGGAACGACGTTCGCTCACGATTGAGAACGTCTCGCCACATCGAAAGTTTAGTGCTCCGAGCAAGTCGCAGGTTCAAAGCCCAGCGCCCAGAGACGGCGCTTCACGCGGCCCCGCCGTGCTCCAGAGCCGCGATTTGCCGTGTTTCGGCATGTTTCCGGCGGCCAAGGACGGGTGAAGAGATGCAGCGCGGCAACAGGTCTGCAGTAAAACGCAACGCTTCCGAATTATGACGTAGTATCAATCCCTTACATCTGCGATTGAAGGCGCGGGGAAGACCTGTTCGGCAGGTGCGGCGCCAATTTGGCCGCATTTGCCAGTGCTTGTGCCTTCTCTGACGCCGCTACCCGCGGCGACTTGCCATCAGAACAATCCGTTCCGGCCATCCGCCCTGTGCAGTCCGGGATCGGTGCGATTCTGCCGTCAGAATGAAGGAATACAATGCGTAATCTTCTCGTCGCTCTCACCCTGCTGTCGGCCTCCCTTTCGACGGCGGCGTTCGCCCAGCAAGGGCGTGGCACGGACGCCGAGCAGAAGGCCTGCACCCGCGATGTGCAGAAGTTCTGCCGGCCGGTCATCGACCAGGGCGATTTCACCATCCTGGCCTGCCTCAAGGAGAACCGGGCCAAGATCTCGCAGGCCTGCGACCAGGTCCTGAAGAACCACAATCAATAAGCTCGGCCATTGGCCCGCGAGGCGGCCCTCGGCCGCTTTTCCGGGCGCAATCCGCGAAGGGGCGGCCGTCGACGGACAGGATTGGTTTTGTGGCCGTATTCCCCTATATGGGGGCCGCGGCGGCATCGCCGGCATGGGCCCGCGCGAGCGAAAAAGCCCTTCCTGTCCAAACGATTGTAAACCAGCCCTCGATGACCTCTGCGAGCGAATTGCGATCCGGCAAGGGTGACCGCGACGAGAATTTTCCCGTCGCGTCCTGGATCATTCATCCGCGTCATCGCGCCCTGATCCTGGCCTATTACAATTTCGTCCGCACCGCCGACGACATCGCCGACCACGCCACGCTGCCCGCCGACCAGAAGCTTAGCTATCTCGACCTGCTCGAGGCGGAGCTGCTCGGCAAGGGCGACACCCAGCCTGAGGCCGTCAGCCTGCGCCGCGCGCTGGCCGAGCGCGGCATGGCGCCGCGCCACGCGCTCGACGTGCTGATCGCCTTCCGCATGGACGTGACCAAGCTGCGCTACGAGAGCTGGGACGAGGTCATCCATTATTGCCGCTACTCGGCGATGCCGGTCGGCCGCTTCATGCTCGACGTTCACGGCGAGAGCACCTCGACCTGGGCCGCCTCGG
Organism: Bradyrhizobium sp. CB1015; assembly: GCF_025200925.1. Classification (GTDB taxonomy): domain Bacteria; phylum Pseudomonadota; class Alphaproteobacteria; order Rhizobiales; family Xanthobacteraceae; genus Bradyrhizobium. The sequence goes on from NZ_CP104174.1 coordinate 3,405,410, forward strand.
ACGCGCTCTGCGCAGGCTTGCAGATCAACAATCACCTGCAGGATTGCGGCAAGGATTTCCGCGAACTCAACCGCGTCTATCTGCCCCGCGATGCGCTGGCGGCACACGGCGCCTCCGTCGAGCAGCTCGGCCTCGCCCAATCGCCGCCGGCGATGCTGGCCTGCCTGCAGTCGCTCGCCGCGCGCAACGAGGCGCTGCTCGAGGAGGGCAGGTCGCTCGCTGCGGAGATCCGGGACTTCCGTCTCGGCGTCGACGTCTCCGTCATCCAGGCCTACGCCGACCGCATCGTGCGCCTGCTCAAGGTACGCGATCCCCTGCGCGAGCGCGTGCATCTGAACAAGTTCGAGCTGCTCGCCTTCAGCCTCGCCGGGATCATCGGCGAAGTCGGCCGCCGTGCGATCGGTCGCAAGGCCATTTCCAGACCGGGGACTGCCCATGACGCTTGAGGCGACCACGCCCGGCGCCAATTACGGCTCGACCGCGTCCGGCAGCTCGTTCTATGCCGCGATGCGCATCCTGCCGCGTGACCAGCGCGAAGCGATGTTCCAGATCTACAGCTTCTGCCGCCAGGTCGACGACATCGCCGATTCCGACGGCCCGCGCGACGAGCGGCTCGCCGCACTTCAGGAGTGGCGCAACGACATCGACGCGCTCTATCAGGGCCATCCGCCGCCGCGGCTGAAGGATTATGTTGCCTCGGTGAAGACCTTCGGGCTCAAGCGCGAGGATTTTCTCGCCATCGTCGACGGCATGGAGATGGACGTGCCGCAGGATATCCGCGCGCCCGACATGGCGACGCTGGATCTGTATTGCGACCGCGTCGCCAGCGCCGTGGGGCGGCTGTCGGTGCGGGTGTTCGGCATGCCCGAGGAAGACGGCATCCTGCTCGCGCACCATCTCGGCCGCGCGCTGCAGCTCACAAACATCCTGCGCGACATCGACGAGGACGCCGGCCTTGGCCGGCTCTATCTGCCGCGCGAGGCGCTGCTGCATGCCGGCATCACCTCCAACGATCCGAACCGCGTGATCGCCGAGCGCGCGCTGCCGAAGGTCTGCATGCCGCTGGCGCAGCGCGCCAAGTCGCATTTCGAGAAGTCGGACGAGATCATGAACCGCAACAGGCGCCGCGCCGTGCGCGCGCCGCGGATCATGTCGAAATACTATCATTCCATTCTGGACCTCCTGATCGCGCGCGGCTTCTCCGCGCCGCGCGCGCCGGTGCGTGTGTCGAAGATCACACGGATTCTGATCCTGCTCCGTTACGCTTTCATCTGATGCAAAACACAGCTCACATCATCGGTGCTGGTATTTCCGGCCTCTCCGCCGCCGTGCGGCTCGCCAATGCCGGCTTCAAGGTCGCCGTGCACGAGGCGACGCACCAGGCCGGCGGCCGCTGCCGGTCCTACTTCGACGGCGCCACCAATCTCACCATCGACAACGGCAATCATCTGCTGCTGTCGGGCAACGGCCATGCGCGTGCCTATGCGCGCGCGATCGGCACCGAGGCGGGCCTCGTCGGTCCGGAGCGCGCACAATTTCCCTTCGTCGATATCAAGACCGGGCAGCGCTGGCAGATCGATCTCGGCGACGGCCGGTGGCCGACCTGGGTGTTCGACGAAAGCCGCCGCGTGCCCGACACCGGCCTTTCCGATTATCTCAAGCTGGCGCCGCTGATCTGGGCGTCGGAGGAGACGCTGGTCGGCAAGTCGATTCGGACCGAGGGCATTCTCTATCAGCGCCTGGTGCAGCCGTTGCTGCTCGCCGCGCTCAACGTCGATCCGCCCGAAGGCTCGGCCGGGCTTGCCGGCGCGATCGTGCGCGAGACGCTGCTTGCGGGCGGGCAGGCCTGTCGCCCCCTGATCGCGCGCGATGGCCTCAGCGCCGTGCTGATCGAGCCCGCCGTGAAGTTTCTGCAGGAACGTGGCCACACCGTTCAGCTTGGCCACGAGCTGCGCTCGTTTGCGAGCAGTGACGGCAAGGCCAGTGCGCTGAATTTCGGCGGCGAGGATTTGGTCCAGCTCGGCGAGGGCGATGTCGTCGTGATGGCGGTGCCGCCGCGCGCGGCCTCCAGCCTGCTGCCGGGCCTGAAGACGCCGACGGAATTCCGCGCCATTGTGAATGCGCATTTCCGCTTTGAGCCGCCGCCTGGCTCGCCGCCGATCCTGGGCGTGATCGGTGGCGTGGTGGAATGGCTGTTCGCATTCCCGAACCGGCTTTCCGTCACCATCAGCAATGGCGACCGTCTGATCGACATGCCGCGCGAGGAACTCGCACAGACGATCTGGAACGACGTCTGCCAGGCGGGCGGCGTGTCCGGCGAGCTGCCCCCTTGGCAGATCGTGCGCGAGCGCCGCGCCACATTTGCGGCGACGCCGGCCCAGAATGCCCTGCGTCCGGGGCCGGTCACTGCGCTGAAAAACCTGTTCCTCGCCGGCGACTGGACTGCTACGGGATTGCCAGCAACCATCGAGGGATCGGTCCGGTCGGGTGACCGCGCCGCCGATCTGGTTCTGGCCGCCAAAGGATCCTGAAAGGCGGCTTGACAGGCAATTCTCCCGGTCAACTTTCAATCGACTATCGGAGCAATCGAGCGACATGGATTCCGTGACCGCGACCAGCCGCGACGCTTTGGAATCGAGCATTGCGTCGGCGACCCAGGGTGTCCTCAGCTTCCAGCAATCCGACGGCCATTGGGTGTTCGAGCTCGAGGCCGACTGCACGATTCCGGCCGAGTACATTCTGCTGCGCCACTATCTCGCCGAGCCGGTCGACATCGTGCTCGAGGCCAAGATCGGCAACTATCTGCGCCGCGTGCAGGGCGCGCATGGCGGCTGGCCGCTGGTGCACGACGGCGAGTTCGACATGAGCGCGAGCGTGAAGGCTTACTTCGCGCTGAAGATGATCGGCGACTCCGTCGACGCACCCCACATGGTGCGCGCGCGCGAGGCGATCCACGCCCGCGGCGGCGCGATCAACAGCAACGTCTTTACCCGCTTCCTGCTCGCAACCTTCGGTGTCGTGACCTGGCGCGCGGTGCCGGTGCTGCCGATCGAGATCGTGCTGCTGCCGTTCTGGTCGCCATTCCACCTCAACAAGATCTCCTACTGGGCGCGCACCACGATGGTGCCGCTGATGGTGATCGCCGCGCTGAAGCCGCGCGCGAAGAATCCGAAAGGCGTCGGCATCGACGAGCTGTTTCTTCAGGACCCGCGCTCGATCGGCATGACCACCAAGGCGCCGCATCAGAGCATGGCGTGGTTTCTGCTATTCCGTTCGCTCGATGCGATCCTGCGCGTGATCGAGCCGCTGTTTCCGAAGAGCCTGCGCAAGCGCGCGATCGACGCCGCGCTCGCCTTCACGGAGGAGCGGCTCAACGGCGAGGACGGCATGGGCGCGATCTATCCGCCCATGGCCAACATCGTCATGATGTACGACGCGCTCGGCAAGGACGAGAATTATCCGCCGCGCGCGACGACGCGCCGGGGCATCGACAAGTTGCTCGTCATCAAGGACGACGAGGCCTATTGCCAGCCCTGCGTCTCGCCGGTGTGGGACACGACGCTGACCGCGCATGCGCTGCTGGAGGCCGGCGGCGACAAGGCGGTGCCGGCGGCGAAGCAAGGCCTCGACTGGCTGATCCCGAGGCAGGAGCTCGAGGTGAAGGGCGACTGGGCGGTGAAGCGGCCCGACGTGCGCCCGGGCGGCTGGGCCTTCCAGTACAATAACGCGCATTACCCCGATCTCGACGACACGGCCGTGGTGGTGATGTCGATGGACCGCATGCGCCGGGAGCACGGCGTCGCCGGCTATGACGACGCGATCGCCCGCGGCCGGGAGTGGATCGAGGGCATGCAGAGCGACGACGGCGGCTGGGCCGCCTTCGACGTCAACAACCTCGAATATTATCTCAACAACATCCCGTTCTCGGATCACGGCGCGCTGCTCGATCCGCCGACCGAGGACGTCACCGCGCGCTGCATCTCGATGCTGGCCCAGCTCGGCGAGACCGAGAAGACCAGCAAGCACGTCGCCGATGGCGTCGCGTACTTGCGGAAGACCCAGCACCCGGAGGGGGGCTGGTACGGCCGCTGGGGCATGAATTTCATCTATGGAACCTGGTCGGTGCTGTGCGCCCTCAACATGGCCGGCGTCGACCACAAGGACCCCATGATCCGCAAGGCGGCGGCCTGGCTGACCTCGATCCAGAACGAGGACGGCGGCTGGGGCGAGGACGCCATCAGCTACCGGCTCGACTACAAGGGCTGGGAGGCCGCCCCCTCGACCGCCTCGCAAACGGCATGGGCCTTGCTTGCCCTGATGGCGGCAGGCGAGGTTGATCACCCGGCCGTCGCCCGCGGGGTGGAGTACCTGATTGCAACACAAGACAAAAAAGGACTGTGGGACGAGCAGCGGTACACCGCCACAGGCTTCCCCCGCGTGTTCTATCTACGGTATCATGGTTACCCAAAGTTCTTTCCGCTGTGGGCATTGGCGCGGTATCGGAACTTGCGGAACACCAACAGCAGGGTGGTAGGGGTCGGAATGTGACTTTGGGGACGGGGGACTATGTTACCGTGGGTCAGGCCATCGACCCGCGGCCGATATTGATCGTGACCGGATTGGTTCAGGAGGCCCGCATTGCGGCCGGGCCCGGAATGGCGGTCATCTGTTCATCCAGCAGCCCGACCCAGTTGCGGGCGCTCCTGACGGTGGTGGATCCTGAGACGATTCGCGGCGTGATCTCGTTCGGCGTGGCCGGCGGGCTCGACCCGAGCTTGCGCTCCGGCGACGTCGTGCTGGCGACCGAAGTGCTCTCCGGCGATGCCCGCTGGGCCGCCGGCCTGTCGCTCGGCGACGATTTGATCGAGCGCCTGACCTCGGGCCGCCGCCGTGTCGTGCGCGGCAGCCTCGCCGGCGCCGAGGAAGTGGTCACGAAGCGCTCCTGCAAGGCGGCGCTGCATTCGGAGACGGGCGCCGCCGCCGTCGACATGGAAAGCCATATCGCCGCGGCCTACGCTGCCGAGGCCGGGCTGCCCTTTGCCGCGGTCCGCGTCATCAGCGATCCCGCCCATCGCGCGCTGCCCGCGCTCGCCCGCGCCGCGATCAAGCCGAACGGCCAGATCGACCTCGCCGCCGTGCTGCGCGGCATCGTGCGCAATCCCGCAACGCTGCATGCGCTGGTCTCGACTGGCATCGACTTCAACCGCGCGCTGCGGTCGTTGCGCGGCTGCCGCGATTATCTGATCGGGACGGAGTTCGTCGAGAGCGAGGCGCTGGTGTCGAAGGCGGCGTGAGCGGCCTCGCCGAGTGGACAAGGAAAGGGCCCGGTCGATTGACCGGGCCTTTTGCTTTGAGCTGCGCGATCGCGGTCACGGGCGAGTGGCGTTCACCTGCTTGCTTGAATGTAAGCCCTTCTGCGCTTATCTTACATCCGTCTTACCTCGGGAAGGCTCAGGCAATGGCCGGCACAGACAAGCTCACCACCGTCGTTTCGACCAAGGGGCAGGTCATCCTGCCGAGCGCTATTCGTCGGGCGCGGGAATGGAAGGCAGGAACGCGGCTCACCGTCGAGGAGACATCGGAGGGCGTCCTGTTGAAGCCGGCGCCGGCCTTCGCGGCGACGCGACCGAAAGAGGTGTTTGGCATCTTGGCTTATCGAGGCAAGCCGAAAACGCTCGAAGAGATGGACGTAAGCGTGCTGGCCGAAGCCAGGCGGCGGCATGATCGCGATTGATACCAGCCTCATCGTCCGCTACCTGACCGGGGATCACGTCAGCCAATCCGCGCGGGCCCGCGCCTTGATCGACGCCGAGAGCGTCTTCGTCCCCATCACGGTGCTGCTCGAGGTCGAATGGGTGCTGCGAAGCGCGTACGGCTATCAGGCCGCGGACGTTGTGCACGCGCTTCGTGCCTTCGCCGGACTTCCGACCGTCACCGTCGAGGACGGCGCGACGATTGCGCCGGCGCTCGACCTTGCCGAAAAAGGAATGGATTTCGCCGATGCGCTGCATCTGGCGAGATCCCGACATTGCGAGGCTTTCGTCACTTTCGATCGCAAGCTCGTCAAAGCGGCGAAAGTGGCAGGCTTTGAGGGGGTGCGCGAGGCGCGGTAGACGCGGCGATATCGGATCGGAATTAGCTGGCAGGTGTTGGACTGCACCCCTGAAGTGGCACGGCAAGCTCCAGCGATGGTAATCCCTATTTAGGGTCTCTCGCCGCCATGCCGGTAACGATCAATCCCTCGTCCAGTCCTCCAGCCGCAATCCGGCAATGCGCTGGAATTCGGCGGTGTTGTTGCTGACGAGCGGCAGGCCGCGCGCGATCGCCTGACCGGCGATCAGGAGATCGTAGGGGCCGATCGGCGTGCTGCGCCGCGCCAGCTCCGCCCGTATCTCGCCGGCGGCTCGCGCGTCCTCTTGGTCGAGGTCGACGATGTCGAGATCGGTAAAGACAAGGCGAAGCGTTTCCAGGTTGAATTCGATCTTCTGGCTGCGATAGGCGCCGAAGTAGAGTTCGTGGGCAACGATGGATGAGATTGCGAGCGCACCGGGCTCGGTGGATTCAACCCGGCGCAGGAGAGGCTCCGACCGGCGCGTGACGAGTGCGATGACGGCGTTGGTGTCGAGAAGCCATTTCGTCATCGAAACGCCCGGTCCAGATCGGGACGCGTCTGCTCTTCAGGTTGCTCCCGGCCGTCAGCCATGAAGTCCGGGCTGAAGCCGCGTGCGATGGCCGCGCGAAGCGATGCCCACGGGCCGGCCGCGCTCCGCCTTGGGCGCAGGATCACAGCATCGCCCTCGCGGGAAACCTCGACTTCCTCCACGGAGAAACGAAAATCCTTCGGCAGCCGGACGGCCTGGGAGTTACCAGATTTGAACACTTTGGCGATGTGGGGCATGGCGGCCTCTCGTATATACAATTTCGCATATACGTTGTGGTGTCGGTGAATTTAATGCCGGGCTACCGTTCTGATCGCTTCTTTGCCAGACGATCGAGGAAAGAGGGCGGCAAACGTCTTCATGAAGCGTCGGGCAAAACGCCAGCCACTCCGTCAATCCCTTCTCGCGAAAATATTCTTCTTTCACGAATTTCGGATTTGTGGCATAGGACGCTCATCCCGGCCCTGCCAGAGGGGCGCTTCGCGATCGTCACGAGATGCGGGCCGGGGTGCGGTGGACGCGGCAGCGCCGGCGCGGAAAAGCGATGACAGGGACGGGAAGCCGTTGAGTCATGCGCGACGCGGTACGACACGGCGCGGTCACAGCGGTCTTGTCGATGGTTCTGGGGCGCGCACACCGGGCCCTCGATGTCGAGGCAAGGCCGTCCGCGGACGGAGAAGTCGTGTGGTCCCGACGCCCGGGGTTCTGGCGTCAAGGCTCGCGGTGATGCGGCGGCCCGACCGGGTGTGCACATCAATCAGCCGCGACGACGACGGGGGCAATAGTGCAACGCTCCCCGAGGAGCACGAAGGACACCGTTAAAACCATCCGCGCAGGGAAGGCCGGGCGATCGGCATCACCTGTGATCCACCCCGTGTGCATTTTTCGTTGCATGCGGATCTGCGGGTGCCGCCGGCGCCCGGCCTTCCCTGCGCCCTCTGGCTTCCATGGGGCGAAACGAACAGCAAAGCTCGGGCGAAAGAAGCCGCGAGAACGCGAAGGTATGTCTGCAGGGAAGAGAGCGCATGGTAACAGCAAGCTGGTGCCGCACACTCCGTCATTGCTGTGCATGTTCACTAATTCGCTGATTGGATCGCTCCAGCGGAGGAACGATCCGATGCGAGACAACAGCTATGACCGAACGGTTGAACGCAACTATCTGTAGAAGTGGCGTTTTCTGATTTCGGAGTATGAGGCGGTGAAGGCTGGCCGATCGCCGCTGTTCAAGCGGGTCGGCGACTTCTACCGGCACCACGGGACCTGCTCGCAGACGTTCCGCAGGTATTACAATCGCTATCTGCAGAGCGGCGAGGAAGCGGATCTGCTGCCGCGGCGGCGCGGCCCGAAGTGGCGGGAGCGACGCGAGCCGGAAGGGATCGAGACGGAGATTGTCGCCCATCGCAAGCGGGGGATGAACCGTTATGAGATTCATGCCGTCTTGCGCGAAACGCGCGACACGGTACCTTCGCCGATCACGATCTACCGGGTGCTGAAACGCTACCGCCTGAACCGCCGCACGCCGGCGATGCGTGAGGAGAAACGCCGTATTATCAAGGACAAGCTCGGAGAGCTGGGCCACGTCGATCTGCATCAATTGCCGCGCGATATGTTCCTCGCGCCACCCCCGGTCACGGCCTACATCATCAGCTTGATCGACAGCTGCACGCGTCTGGCCTGGGCAGAGGTCCTGACATCCAAGAAGGCGCTGCCGGTCATGTTCAAGACCCTGAAGATGATCAACACCCTCAACGTCACCTATGGGCTCGTCTTCCAGGAAATCCTGTCCGACAACGGCGCCGAGTTCGCCGCCCGCACCAAGCCGGGCGAGCATCCGTTCGAGGCCATGCTGCTCGAGCTCGGCATCAAACACCGCTACACCCGGCCCTATCGGCCGCAGACCAACGGTAAGGTCGAACGCTTCTGGCGCACCCTCGATGACGACGTCATCGACGGCGCGACCTTCGACAACCTCGACCACTTCGCCAATGAACTGTTCGAGTACCTCGTTTACTACAACAACCACAGACCCCATCAGGCCTTGGCAGGACAAACCCCCAAGGCCTTCGCCGCTACCAAGACCACCGCGATCCAATCAGCGAATTAGTGAACATCGACAATTGCGAGCGCAGCGAAGCAATCCAGAATCTTTCGATGGAGGCAGTCTGGATTGCTTCGCTGCGCTCGCAATGACCGCGGGGTGAGCGGCGTGCCTATAAGGCTCGGGAAGCTTGCGCAAAAAGAAAAGCCCGGTCGCGCTGGCGGCCGGGCCTTCGTCGTGAGATTTGATCGTGCGCGCCTTACGCCGCCGTCGAAGCCTTCTGCGCGGCCTTCGCCTGCGCGGCGGCGGCTTCGTCCTTGCGGATCTCCGACAGCTTCTTCTGGACCTGCTCGGAGAAGATGTACTGCGCCGGACGCTGCTTGGAGAGGTCGATCTCCGGCGCCATCGGGCCGCTGGTCCGCACGCCGCGCAGCGCCACCCACATCGCCTTCAGCGGGTTGTTGAGCGCCGCGGTCGCCGCGGTCGGCTCGTAGCCGCAATGGGCCATGCAGTCGGCACACTTCTCGTATTTGCCGGTGCCGTAGGAATCCCAATCGGTGGTCTCCATCAGCTCCTTGAAGGTTTTCGCGTAGCCTTCACCGAGCAGGTAGCAGGGCTTCTGCCAGCCGAAGATGTTGCGCGCGGGCATGCCCCACGGCGTGCACTCGTATTCCTGGTTGCCGGCGAGGAAGTCCAGGAACAGGCCGGAATGCATGAAATTCCACTTCTTGCCCTTGCCCATCGCAAAGACGTCGCGGAACAGCTTCTTGGTCTTGGTGCGGTTGAGGAAGTGCTCCTGGTCCGGCGCGCGCTCATAGGCGTAGCCCGGGGACATCGAGACGCCGACACCGAGCTCGGTGGTGAAGTCGAGGAATTTGGCGATCTCCTCGGCCGGGTGGCCGTCGAAGATGGTGGCGTTGACGTTGACGGTGAAGCCGCGCGCCTTGGCCGCCTTGATCGCGGAGACGGCGCGGTCGAACACGCCCTTCTGCGACACCGCCTTGTCGTGGTGGTCGCGCAGACCGTCGAGATGCACCGAGAAGAACAAATAGGGCGAGGGCTCGAACAGATCGAGCTTCTTCTCCAGCAGCAGCGCGTTGGTGCAGAGCGAGACGAACTTCTTGCGCGCCACGAGGCCGCGCACGATCTCGCCGATCTCCTTGTGGATCAGCGGCTCGCCGCCGGGAATGGCGACCATCGGCGCGCCGCACTCGTCGGCCGCGTCCCAGCACTCCTGCGCCGTCATGCGGCGGTTGAGGATGGCATCGGGATAATCGATCTTGCCGCAGCCGACGCAGGCGAGGTTGCAGCGGAACAGCGGCTCCAGCATCAGCACGAGCGGATAGCGCTTGCGGCCAAGTAGTTTCTGCTTGAGCAAATAGCCGCCGATACGCATTTCCTTGAAGAACGGGATGGCCATTACAAGTTTCTTTCTGGGCTTTTCAATTCGGGTGGGTCAGCTCGCGGCCAGTTGGGCCGGAAGCCGGAATTCGATGTTTTCCTCGCGACCCGGCAACACCGAGACCTTCACCGGTCCGATCCGCCGCATCGCTTCGATCACGTCATCCACGAGTACCTCGGGCGCCGAAGCGCCGGCCGTGATGCCGACGGTCCCCGCATCCTTCAACCACTCCGGATTGAGCTCGCTGCCGTCGGCAATCAAATAACTCGCGACGCCGGCCTCAGTGCCGATTTCGCGGAGCCGGTTCGAGTTCGAGCTGTTGGCAGCGCCCACCACCAAGATCACGTCGACCAGCTTGCTCAAGTCCCTTACCGCAGATTGGCGGTTCTGTGTCGCATAGCAGATATCCCGGATATCCGGACCTTGAATGTCTGTAAAGCGGGCTTGAAGGGCGGCGATGATGTCCTTGGTGTCGTCGACCGACAGGGTGGTCTGGGTGATGTAGGCCACTGGCGTATCCGCCGGCAGGGGCAGTGCATTAACCTCTTCAACGCTTTGGACAAGTTGCACCGGCCCCGGGACCTGGCCCATCGTGCCCTCGACCTCGGGGTGGCCGGCATGGCCGATCAGGATCAGGGTGCGGCCCTTGCCGATGTAGCGCTTCCCCTGATTGTGAACTTTCGTGACCAGCGGGCAGGTGGCATTGAGCACCGGAAGGTCGCGTGCGGCGGCCTCTTCCTCGACGCTGCGGGCGACGCCGTGGGCGCTGAACACGGTCACCGCCTTCGGCGGCACCTCGGAGAGTTCCTCGACGAAGATGGCGCCTTTGTTCTTCAGGCTCTCGACGACGTATTTGTTATGCACGATCTCATGGCGCACGTAGACGGGCGGGCCGTACTTCTCCAGCGCCCGTTCCACGATCTCGATCGCACGCACCACGCCCGCGCAGAAGCCGCGCGGTTGCGCCAGATAAACTTCCATGGGACGCCCATCACGCAAGTTGCACCAATCCGCTCTCGTCAGTCCCCAAGCGGCACTCCGATACTGACCAATGAGGTGCAATATCCGCACCATTGGTTCGCGCCTGCGGTAGCCACCCACCCCTGTGGGGCCTCCAGCGCATGGAGGCGCAGTACTTTGTGTCAAAAAATCGGCGGAATGGAAAGGTGGAACCGCCGACAGAGGGTTTCTGAGGTATTTTAGTAGGGCCTGCGATGTGCCCGTCTGCGCGACATTCCTGCGTAGTCCTTCGTCACTTTCCCGCCTCAACTCCCCGGCTATACCGGCGGCCCGCATGATTTTGCCACGGTCTCCCGCCGTTTACCCTCGAACCTTCTGGCGGCGAGAACCACCCAAAACAGCAATAGGTTTCGCCCGGGAACTCCGATAAACAGCGGGCGTTTCCGGCAAGCTGTTAACCGCAGAAAGAAAAGAAGTGCTGCAAAGCGTCGTCGTTGCCATCGTCAGGGCCTGCACCCGGTTTGCCTCCCTCGTCGTCGTTCTCGGGCTCCTGCTGTCGGTCGGGGCGGGCTACTATGCTGCGCGCCACTTCACCATCAACACCGACATCAACTCGCTGATTGCCCAGAATTTGGACTGGCGCCAGCGCGATCAGCAATTCGATCGCGCCTTCGACCGCGATGCGACGATCACGGCGGTGGTCGAGGCCAAGACCCCGGAAATGGCGAGCGCGGCGGCCGATGCGCTCTACGCCAAGCTGAAGGACGACAAGACCAACTTCCAGTCGATGCAGCAGCTCGGCAGCGGCGAGTTCTTCGAGAAGAACGGCCTGTTGTTCCTGCCGACCGAGGAGGTCGGCAAGATCACCGGCCAGTTCGAATCCGCAGCGCCCCTAATCGAGATCATGGCCGGCGATCCCTCGATCCGCGGCCTCACCGGGGCGCTGGAGACGGGCCTTGCCGGCGTCAAGCGCGGCCAGGTCAAGCTCGACAACACCGAGCGGCCCTTCAACCTGATCGCGCAGACGGTCGAGACCGTCCTCAACAAGGGCAATGCCAGCTTCTCATGGCGCGAGCTCGTCAGCGACGAGCCGCTCAAGGATTCGGACAAGCGCAGCTTCATCGAGTTCAAGCCGGTCCTCGACTACAACGCGCTGGAGCCGGGTAAGGGCGCGACCGATGCGATCCGCAAGGCTGCTGCGGATCTGGACTTCCCGACCAAATACCAGGCCCGCGTGCGGCTGACCGGCCCGGTCCCGATCGCCAACGAGGAATACGCCACCGTCCAGGAGGGCGCCGTCGTCAACGGCGTCGGCACGGTTCTCGTCGTGCTGCTGATCCTGTGGCTGGCGCTGCATTCGGCGAAGATCATCTTCGCGGTCTTCGTCAATCTCTTCGTCGGCCTTGCGATCACCACGGCCGCCGGCCTGATGATGGTCGGCTCGCTCAACCTGCTGTCGATCGCCTTCGCGGTGCTGTTCGTCGGCCTAGGGGTCGATTTCGGCATCCAGTACAGCGTCCGCTACCGCTCCGAGCGCTACAAGCACAATGACCTCGCCGGCGCGCTGGTGCTGGCGGCCAAGCGCTCGGCGGTGCCGCTGTCGCTGGCGGCAATGGCCACCGCGGCGGGCTTCCTCTGCTTCATGCCGACCGACTACAAGGGCATCTCGGAGCTGGGCCAGATCGCCGGTGTCGGCATGCTGGTGGCGTTCCTGTCCAGCATCACCGTGCTGCCGGCGCTACTGAAGCTTTTGAACCCGCCCGGCGAGCCGGAGCCGGTCGGCTACGCCTTCCTGGCGCCGCTCGACCACTTCCTGGAAAAGCATCGGGTGCTGATCGTCGGCGGGACGCTGCTGCTCGCGCTCGGCGGCCTGCCGCTGCTCTACTTCATGAAGTTCGACTTCAACCCGATGAACCTGCGCAATCCGCACGCCGAGTCGATCGCGACCTTCCTCGATTTGCGCAAGGATCCGAACACTGGAGCCAATGCCGTCAACGTGATGACGACGTCGGAAGAGCAGGCGAGGCAGGTCGAGGCGAAGCTGGCGAAGGTGCCCGAGGTGCTCCGGGTGATGTCGCTCGACAGCTTCGTGCCGCAGGACCAGCCGCCGAAGCTGAAGCTCATCGCGCAGGGCGCCAAGGTGCTGAATCCCGCGCTCAACCCCGATCAGATCGACGCAGCGCCGACGGATCAGGAGAATGTCGAAGCGCTGAAATCTTCGGTCGACAATCTGCGCCGGACAGCGGGCGACGCGAAAGGCCCGGGCGCTGTCGCCTCGCGCCGTCTTGCCGGCGCGCTCGAAAAGCTCGCCAATGCTGATGAGGCCACGCGCAACAAGGCGCAGGACGTGTTCGTCGCGCCATTGAAGATCGTGTTCGACCAGCTCAGGAACGCGATGCAGGCAGGTCCCGTCACCCTGAGCTCGCTGCCGCCCGATCTCGTCAGCGCCTGGAAGAGCAAGGACGGTGTCATCCGCGTCGAGGCGCTGCCCAAGGGTGATCCCAACGACAACGATACGCTGCGCAAATTCGCAGCGGCGGTGCTCCAGGCCGAGCCGACTGCGATCGGCGGACCGGTCTCGATCCTGAAATCCGGCGACACCGTGGTGAAGGCGTTCATCCACGCCGGCATCTATGCGCTGCTGGTGATCGGGCTCCTGCTGTGGATCACGCTCCGCCGCTTCGTCGACGTGCTGATGACCCTGGTGCCGCTTCTGGTTGCCGGCGCGGTGACGCTCGAGATCTGCGTGTTGATCGGCCTGCCGCTCAACTTCGCCAACATCGTCGCGTTTCCGCTGCTGCTCGGCGTCGGCGTCGCCTTCAAGATCTATTATGTCGTGGCCTGGCGCTCGGGCAGGACGAACCTGCTCCAGACCAGCCTGACGCGCGCGATCTTTTTCAGTGCGCTGACGACGGCGACCGCGTTCGGCAGCCTGTGGCTGTCGAGCCATCCCGGCACGTCCAGCATGGGCAAGCTGCTGGCCCTCTCGCTGGTGACGACGCTCGCCGCCGTGCTGCTGTTCCAGCCGGCCCTAATGGGCAAACCCCGCAATCTCAGGGAGTAGGCAGATGTCGCCGACCGCATCGGCAGCGCCCTTCTGACCGGGCTTGGCTGCGCCGGCGGCGGCCTTCGGAGCTGCGGGCGCAGGCGCAGGCGCGGCGGCAACCGTCGTACCTGCGGCTTTCGGCGCCGGGCCAGCGGACTTCGGCGCGCTCTTGGCCATGGCGTTGGCAGTGCTCGAGGGGATCGGCGGGCCAACCCGGGTCCAGGTCTCGCCACCGCAGAGGAAGCCCATCACGCAGCCCTTGATTTCGAGCTGATCGGCACTCGGCGTGATGGTCGCGCTATAGGTCTGGCCGTCCTGGGCGTTGTAGACTTGTCCTTCCCACTGATCGGCGCCTGGCTTCTTCTTCATGTCGATCAGCGTCACCATGCCCAGCGTCGGCCTGCTCCTTTTCGAGACATCCGGATTGTTCTCGTCGCGCCCGCCGGGTTTCTTTTCCCAGGCGACGGCGCCCCACATGCTGCCATTGCATTGGGCGACGCGGATATTGGCGACGCCGTCGGCCACCCGCCAGTCGCCGGTGGGATCGGCGGCGAGCGCCGGCGTCAGGTAGCTGTAACCGCCAGCCAGTATTAGTCCGGTGTAAAGGGCTAAACGCATGTGTGTTCCTTGGCAGTGCAACATGGTCTAAAGCTGTGCTTGCGAAGATGGTCCGAAAAAGGGCAAAAGGCCGCACAGACCGTTTTCAGTAACGGTCCGTTTTCAGTTGACGAGACGGCCCTCAACCGAAGTATGTAGCGGATGCACAGCCCAAATCCAGACATGTCTCAGCTATTCGCGGACCGTCAGGCCCAGCGCAGCACCCTGCATAACCGGTATCTGAACGAGCAGTTCGTCCGGGTTCTCAAGACCATCGGCTACGATGTCGGCTTCCAGAAGGGGCAGGGGCAGTACCTCTACGACCGCGACGGCGCGCGCTATCTCGACCTGTTGTCCGGCTTCGGCGTGTTTGCGATCGGGCGCAATCATCCCGTCATGCGCGAGGCGCTCAAGAGCGTGCTCGATGCCGACCTGCCCAACCTCGTCCAATTCGACGTCTCGACGCTCGCCGGTGTGCTGGCCGAGCGCCTCCTGAAATACGTTCCCTATCTGGACAAGGCGTTCTTCGCCAATTCCGGCGCGGAATGCGTCGAGGCCGCGATCAAGTTCGCGCGTGGCGCGACGGGGCGCCCCGGCATCGCCTATTGCGCGCACGGCTATCACGGCTTGACCTACGGCGCGCTGTCGCTTACTGGCGATGCCAATTTCCGCACCGGCTTCGAGCCGCTGCTGCCCGGCTGCACCCCGATTCCGTTCAACGACCTGGCCGCGCTGGAAAAGGCGCTGGCCTCGCGCGAGGTCGCCGCCTTTGTCGTCGAGCCGATCCAGGGCAAGGGCGTCAACATGCCCACCGACGAGTTCCTGCCCGGCGCGGCCGCGCTCTGCAAGAAATACGGCACGCTGTTCGTCGCCGACGAGATCCAGACCGGCATGGGCCGCACCGGCCGCTTCCTCGCGGTCGAGCACTGGAACGTCGAGCCCGACATGGTGCTGCTGTCGAAGTCGCTGTCGGGCGGTCACGTGCCGGTCGGCGCCGTGCTGACGCGCAAGAGCATCTTCGACAAGATCTTCAACCAGATGGACCGCGCGGTGGTGCACGGCTCCACCTTCTCCAAGAACGACCTCGCGATGGCCGCGGGTATCGCCACGCTCGACGTGATGGAATCGGAGAAGCTGATCGATGCGGCCGCCAAGCGCGGCGCCGAGCTGCGCCTCGCGCTGACGCGCATGGTGCCCGGCTATGAGCTGCTCAAGGAAGTCCGCGGCAAGGGCCTGATGATCGGCATCGAGTTCGGCCCGCCGAAATCGCTGCGCCTGCGGGCCTCGTGGAATGTGCTGGAGACCGCCAACAAGGGCTTGTTCTGCCAGCTCATCACCGTGCCGCTGTTCAAGGATCACAAGATCCTGACGCAAGTCGCCGGCCACGGCAGCCACACCATCAAGCTGCTACCGCCGCTCACCATCACCGAGGAAGATTGCGCCTGGATCGAGCGCGCCTTCGACGACGTCATCGCCGGCAGTCACAAGGTCCCCGGCGCGATCTGGTCGCTCGGCAAGACGCTGGTGGACAACGCGGTGCGCAGGTCGGCCTGATCTCTTTGCCGAGCCATCTCGGCATTCTTCATTGCGAGCGAAGCGAAGCAATCCAGGCTTTCTTCCGCGGAGGCAGCCTGGATTGTTTCGTCGCTTCGCTCCTCGCAATGACGTTGCTGGCCCAATCTACCCCTCCACATTCGCCTTCATCGCCGCCTCGAACTTGTCGACGAACTCGGCGAGTTCGTCGGCGCCGAGATCGCTGACGGCCCAGAAGTTCAGGCCGCGCTCGCCCCAGCGGCGGCAGTTGAAGCCCTGCATGGTCTGGGTCTTCGGCGGCCGATGCTCGGTGCTCGAAGTTTGCGACACGAACAGATTGATCACGTGTTGCCGGCGCCGGTAGACCACGGCGCCGATGGCGCGGGCGTCGATATAGTCGAGCCGGCCGCCGACCAGCGTAAAACCTTGCGCGGTGAGGTCGATCACCGGTGGTGCGACGTCGAGCTTGCCGTTGAACCAGGGCTTGACGGTGTGCTGGTCGGTCGAGACCACGTCGGTGAGATGGCCGGCCTGGAGCGAGCGCAGATGCGCGGAGACGACCTCAGACAGAATGCGCTGCTGGTCATCCTGGCGCAGCACCACCGCGACGATTCCGGTGGCGGCGAGCGCGGAGACGGCCGAGCCCGTCGCAAATCCGCGCAGCACGGCGCGGCGGCTCGGTTGCTGGCGCTGCGGCTCAGGCAACGAGGCTTCGATGCGAGCGCGCAGGCTTGCCGGCGCGGTGTAGCGTAAATTGGTACCTGCGAGCACGCGCTGCATCTCGCGCTGCGCTGTGAACTCCGCGGCGCAGGCCGGGCAGCTCGCGATATGAGCCTCGACCTCGCGCGCGTGGCCGGCATCGAGCTCGTTGTCGAGCAGCGCGTGAAGCAGGATCCTTGCTTCGTCGCAGGTCATTTCGCTTGCTCCTCTTCCGTCCAGGCCGCGCGCAGCATGGCGCGGGCGCGGGCGAGGCGGGACATCACGGTACCGACGGGGGCGCCGACGACTTCCGCGATTTCACGATAGGACAGGTTGTTGATCTCACGGAGCACGAAGGTTTCCTTGAACGGCTCGGCGAGCGCGTCGATCAGCTTGCGGATCGCGCCGGCATCGCGGCTGCGCAGCACTTCGGTCTCGGGGCTCGCCTCGGTTTCCTGCCAGAGCGGCGTCTGCTCGTCGGCGCCCGGCATGTCATCGATCGCGCTGGGCCGATGCGCGCGGCGTGCGTATTCGGCGTTGCAGACGTTGCGCAGGATCGCGAACAGCCAGGGCTTCATCGCTGGGCCGCGGTAGCTGTCAAAATGCTTCAGCGCGCGCAGATAACATTCCTGCACCGCATCCTCGGCGTCGGAGGCATCGCTCAGCAGGTAGCGCGCGAGCGTGTAGACGTCGTCGAGATGGGGCAGTGCAGCCTCGCGGAAGCGCTGTGCCTTCTGCACATCGTCGGTGGCGGGCATCGCTCCTCGCTTTGCCTCTGGCTCTTCTTTCGCCATGATCGAAGACGCACGTGCCCGGCCGGCGTGGGACCACCGGCCGGGCAGGACGTTGACGCCTTGGTTGGAGACGTTACTCAACCTTGATCATCCCCGTCATGTGCGGGTGCAGCGAACAAAAATATTTGTAGTCGCCCGCATTGGTGAAGGTGAAGGAGAACTTGTCGTCGGTATCCAGGGTCTTGGACCGGAACTTGCCGGCGGACACGATGGTGTGCGGGATGTCGTCCCTGTTGGTCCAGGTCACGGTGGTGCCGACCTTGATCTTGAGCTCGGCCGGCTGGAACACGAAGTTGTCGATATGCACGTCCGTGTCGTCGGCGCGGGCTTTTGTTGCGGGTAACAGGATGGAAGCGGCCAGAGCGAGACCGAGGTCGACACCGAAGTCGCGGCGGTTGAGTGTCTTCATTGTCAGCTTCCGTTCTACCTTAGCTCTGCAGCGGCGTGTCGATGATCGCGAGCCGCTGCTCGTTCTGCTTGAAGTTGATGCTGGCGACGCCGAGCATGGAGCGGAGTCTTGTGTCCTCGACCTTCATCGGACCGGGCGAGGGCGCGGCCCCCGGCGCCGGCTGCGGGAAGGCGGTCGAGCGCGCGGTGTGGAATGTGACGTTGCCCTCGACCTTCTGCATCACCTGATGGATGTGCCCGTTCAGCACGGTCACCGAGCCAAAGCCCTTGACGTATTCCAGCACGCGGCCGCCGTCCTCGGTGCCCCAGCCCCACTGCGGATAGACCGTCCAGAGCGGGATGTGGGCGAACAGCACGATCGGCGTTGATTTGGACCTGCCGCGCAGGTCGTCCTCGAGCCAGGCGAGCTGCTCGGCGCCGAGATTGCCGAGGCCCCCGGCCTTGAGGTCGACGACGTTGACGAGGCCGACGAAGTGCACGCCGCCGGCGTCGAACGAGTACCAGCCGTGCCCCTTGGTGCCGCGGCCGTAGCGTTCGCGATATAGCTTCACCTCCTCATCGATGAAGTCGTGCTCGCCGGGCACGTAATGCACGTCGAGCTTGGTCTGCGAGATGATGCGCTCGGCATCGTCGAACTCGGCGGCTTTCGACAGATGCGTGATGTCGCCTGTGTGGATCATGAACGATGGCTTTGCCGGCATCGCGTTGATCTTGCCAATAGCTTCCTCCAGCGTGCCGAGCGCGTTGGGGTTGGCCGGCTTGTCGAAGCCGACATGGCTGTCGCTGATCTGGAGGAAGGTCATGCCGGGCGCGGCCGCGGTCGCGGCTTGCGCCGGGTCGATGATGCCGAGCGAGCGCGGCACACCGCCCGTGACGGTCCAGAGCACCCCGGTGCCGGCCCAGGTCATGCATTCCAGCGCCTTGCGGCGGCTGACGCCGTCGTCCCCGTGATTGTGTCCGCTCATCGCGCCTCTCCACGTCGCCCGGAATTGGGCTTCGGGGAGGTGATCGGGAGAGGAGGCGACTTATTCCCGGACGGGATGACGATTTCGTGAGGTGGTATCTCGTTTTCCCGGACGCGATGCAGCGCGATAGCGCTGCTTCGCAGAGCCGGACCCAGTCGCGATACGGCACGCGGTGAGATGGGCCCCGGCTCAGCAGCGCATCGTTTTGCGCTGCGCTGCGTCCGGGGCACGAGACCTATCTTGCGAACTGCTACTTCGCGTCCTCCAGGATCATCGTCGCGCCCTTCTCCGCGATCATCGCGGTCGGCGTGTTGGTATTGCCCGAAGTGATCGTCGGCATGATCGAAGCGTCGACGATGCGCAAGCCGCTGAGGCCATAGAACCGCAGCCGTTCGTCCACCACGGCCATCGGGTCGTTCGCCGTGCCCATCTTTGCGGTGCCGACGGGGTGGAAAATGGTGGTGCCGATATCGCCGGCGGCTTTGGCGAGCGAGGCGTCGTCGTCGCCGACCGTCGGCCCCGGCAGATATTCGCTGGGCCGGTACTTTGCCAGCGCCTTCTGCTGCATCAGTCGGCGCGTGGTGCGAATGGCGTCCGCGGCGACCTGGCGGTCATCGTCCGTCGACAGGTAGTTCGGCGCGATGATCGGCTTCTCGTCGGGGCTCGCCGAACGGAGCCGCACGGTGCCGCGCGAGGTCGGCTGCAGATTGCAGGCGCTGACGGTGATTGCAGGGAAGCGATGCAGGGGATCGCCGAACTTGTCGAGCGACAGCGGCTGCACGTGGAATTGGATGTTGGCGCGGGCGCGCGTCGCATCGGAGCGCGTGAAGATGCCGAGCTGCGACGGGGCCATGGTCAGCGGACCGCGGCGGCGGAAGGCGTAGTCGAGTCCCATCAGACCGCGGCGGAACAGATTGTAATAGGTCTCGTTCAGCGTGCGTACGCCCTCGACCTTGTAGATCGCGCGCTGTTGCAGGTGATCCTGCAGATTGCGCCCGAGGCCGGGCTTGTCCATGACGATGTCGATGCCGAGCGGCGACAGCCAGTCGGCAGGGCCGATGCCGGAGCGATGCAGCACCTGCACCGAGCCGATGGAGCCTGCCGAGAGCACCACCTCGCGCTTTGCGCGCGCCTCGATGATCTCGCCGTTCTGGATGAAGCGCACGCCGACGGCGCGGCCCTGCTCGATGATCACGCGGTCGACAAGCACGTGCTTCTCCAAGCGCAGATTGGGGCGCCTCAAGGCCGGCTTGAGGAAGCCGCGCGCCGACGACCAGCGCCGGCCGCGCTTCTGGTTGACGTGGAAATAGCTGGTGCCTTCGTTGTCGCCGGTGTTGAAATCCGGGATGCGCTTGATGCCCATCTGCTCGGCGGCGTCACCGACGGCGTCGAGAATGGCCCATGACAGCCGTGGTGCCTCGATGCGCCAGCCGCCGCCGGCGCCGTGATGCTCGCTGGCGCCGAGGAAGTGGTCCTCGAGGCGCTTGAACAGCGGCAGCACGTCGTCATAGCCCCAGCCGGCCAGGCCAAGCTGGCGCCAGTGATCGTAGTCGGCAGCCTGGCCGCGCATCGAGATCATGGCGTTGATCGCCGAGCAGCCGCCGATCACCTTGCCGCGGGGATAGGCCAGCGAACGGCCGTTCAGGCCGGGCTCGGCCTCGGTCTTGAACATCCAGTCCGAACGCGGATTGCCGATGGCGAAGAGATAGCCGACCGGGATGTGGAACCAGATCCAATTGTCGTCGCCGCCGGCTTCCAGGATGAGAACGCGGTTGCTTGGGGCAGCCGACAGCCGGTTGGCGACGATGCAGCCCGCGGTGCCAGCTCCGACGACAATGTAGTCAAACTCACCTTCAAGCCGCCTCGGCATTTGCTACCACCCGGATTCTCTTTGCTTTCCGTTTAATAGGCAGACGCCGCCGACCGGGACAAGCCCGGCCATGCCGGGTGAACAGGGCTAGACCCCGATTGCCGCCGGTTGGGTGGACCGACGCTTGCATGGTACACAATCCTGTATTTCCAACAGCTCGAGACCTTCCATGCCCATCGTGAACCGCGTCGCCGACCTTCAACCCGATATCCAGGCCTGGCGGCGGGACATCCATCAGCACCCCGAGCTGCTGTACGATGTCCACCGCACCGCAGCATTCGTTGCGGACCGGTTGCGGGAGTTCGGCTGCGATGAGGTCGTGACCGGTCTCGGCCAGACCGGCGTCGTCGGCGTGATCAAGGGCAACAAGCCCGCCGGCGAGGGACTCAAGGTGATCGGCATGCGTGCCGACATGGACGCGCTGCCGGTCGAGGAGCAGACCAATCTGCCTTACGCCTCCAAGACCCCCGGCAAGATGCACGCCTGCGGCCATGACGGCCACACCGCGATGTTGCTCGGGGCGGCCCGCTATCTCGCCGAGACGCGCAATTTTGCCGGCGATGCCGTGGTGATCTTCCAGCCCGCCGAGGAGGGCGGTGCCGGCGGCGCGGCCATGGTCAAGGACGGCCTGATGGAGCGGTTCGGCATCGAGCAGGTCTACGGCATGCACAACGGCCCGGGCATTCCGGTCGGCTCGTTCGCGATCAGGCCAGGCCCCATCATGTCGGCGACCGACGAGGTCGACATCATGATCGAAGGCGTCGGCGGCCACGCCGCGCGTCCGCACAAATGCGTCGATTCCGTGCTGGTCGGCGCGCAGGTGATCACGGCCCTGCAGTCGATCGTCTCGCGCAGCGTCGATCCCCTGGAATCGGCGGTGATCTCGATCTGCGAATTCCACGCCGGCAACGCCCGCAACGTCATTCCGCAGACGGCGACGCTGAGAGGCACCATCCGCACGCTGACGCCGGAGGTGCGCAAGCTGGTCGAGAAGCGCGTCCATGAGGTCGTGGCGGGCGTGGCGCAGATCACCGGCGCCAAGATCGACCTGCACTACAAGCGCAATTATCCCGTCGTGAACAACCATGCGGCGGAAACCGAGGTGGCACGGCGCATCGCCACGCAGGTCGCGGGCGAAGCCCATGTCCACGAGATGGCGCCGCTGATGGGCGGCGAGGATTTCGCCTACATGCTGGAAGCGCGGCCCGGCGCCTTCATCTTCTGCGGCAACGGCGACAGCGCCGGCCTGCATCACCCCGCCTATAATTTCAACGACGAGGCGATCGTCTACGGCACGTCCTATTGGGTGAAGCTGGTCGAGGAGCAACTCGCGGCGTCTTAGTGGGCTGGGGCACCGACAGTAACCACAGCGTCATAGCCGGGCTTGTCCCGGCCATCCACGCCTTTCCACGCAGCACAAAGAACGTGGATGCCCGGGACAAGCCCGGGCATGGCTGCTGAATGTTCAAAAGCAATTGCCCTCTCCCCGTAAGAACGGGGAGGGGGTAAGCGGCACCTTCAGAACATCCGCGAGAAGATCACGTAGAGCGTGGCCGACAGCATGATCGCGCAGGGCAGCGTCAGCACCCAGGCCATCAGCAGGTTGCGGATCGTCGACCATTGCAGGCCCGAACCGTTCGCGGCCATGGTGCCGGCGACGCCCGACGACAGCACGTGCGTGGTGGAGACCGGCAGGCCGAACACGTCGGCGGCGCCGATCGTGGCGGCGGCCACGAGCTCGGCGGACGCTCCTTGCGCGTAGGTGAGATGGCTCTTGCCGATCTTCTCGCCGACCGTGATGACGATGCGCTTCCAGCCGATCATGGTGCCGAGGCCGAGCGCGATGGCGACCGCGATCTTCACCCAGTTCGGGATGAACTTCGTGGCGGCGTCGAGCGATCCCTTGTAGGCGTTCAGAGTCGCGATCTCCTCCTTGTTGAGATCGTTCTCCTTGTCCTTCATCAGGAAGCGGATCGCTTCGGAGGTCATGTACATGTCGTTGCGGGTGTTGCCGACGGCTTCCGCGGGCAGCTTGTTCAGCGTGCCGTATTTGGCAACCTGGTCGCCGACCTCCTTCACCAGCACGGCGAGCGAGGGATAGGTGCCCTCGTTGATGTGGCGCAGCGTGATGTATTGCGTCACGGCGGGACGGGGATCGCCGATGATGCTGTGGCCGGCGCCCTTCGCCGAGATCACCCTGGCGGCGGCATCCGAGGTCTTCTGGAACTGGACGACCTGGGATTCCGGCAGCGCTCGGTTGAGCGCGTAGGCCGTCGGCACGGTGCCGATCAGGATCAGCATGATCAGGCCCATGCCCTTCTGGCCGTCGTTCGAGCCGTGCGCGAAGCTGACGCCGGTGCAGGTCGCGATCAAGAGGCCACGGATCCACAGCGGCGGCGCCTTGTTGCCTTCAGGCGCGGAATAGAGCGCCGGGTTGCGCACGATGAACTTGAGCACGAGCAACAGCGTGGCGGCACAGATGAAGCCGAACAGGGGCGACAGCAGCAGCGCGTAGCCGATCTCGGTCGCCTTGGTCCAGTCCACGCCCGAGGTGCCGTCGCGGCCGCGCATGACGGCGTTGGCGACACCGACGCCGATGATCGAGCCGATCAGCGTGTGCGAGGAGGAGGCGGGCAGTCCGAAGAACCAGGTGCCGAGATTCCACAGGATCGCGGCGATCAGCAGCGCGAACACCATGGCGAAGCCGGCGCTGGAGCCGACCTGGAGGATCAACTCGACCGGCAGCAGCGAGACGATGCCGAAGGCGACCGCGCCGGAGGACAGGAGCACGCCGAGGAAGTTGAAGAAGCCCGACCACATCACCGCGACCTCGGCCGGCAGCGAATGGGTGTAGATCACGGTCGCCACCGCATTGGCGGTGTCGTGGAAGCCGTTGACGAATTCGAAGCCGAGCGCGATCAGGAGCGCGATGAACAGGAGGATGTAGGGCAGATAGGTCGTCACCCGCGTGCCGGTGGCGTTGACGTCGACATAGATGCTGTAGGCGACGAACAGCAGGCCGGCGGCGAGGATGCCGAAGAACAGGATCATCGTCAGCGGATTGAAGCCCTTGTCGAGATTTGGCCGCGAGGCCGGCTGGACGGGCGCGGGATCTGCTACCGCGCGGTCGAATGCAACATCGGTCATGTCTGGACGCCCCTTAACTTTCAGGTCAGGGTATTGTCCGCGATGGATTTGAAGGCCGGATGACAACCGAGGCGCGAAAGCCGTTTTCCTGCAAGCATGCCGTTGCCAGTGCTTAGGCGGCCCGTGCGGCCTTCTTCTGCAGGCCGGCGGCGATCTTCAGATCCTCGACAAAGCGTCGATACTCCAGCACCTTGGCTTCGGGATCGGGCAGCCGCAGCAGGTAGGACGGATGCACCGTCACGAGCGCTTTGCGCCCGTCGGGAAGATCGATCAACCGGCCGCGGTTCTTGCCGATCGGAGTGATCTTGCCGAACACGCTTTGCGCGGCGGTGGCGCCCATCGCCACGATGAGATCCGGCTGGATTGCCGAAACTTCCCGCTCATACCATTGCCGGCACGCCCGGATCTCAGGTGTGTTCGGCTTCTGGTGCAGGCGGATCTTTCCGCGCGGCACGAATTTGAAGTGCTTCACCGCGTTGGTGACATAGACCTTCTTGCGGTCGACGCCGGCTTCCTCCAGCGCACGGTCGAGCATCTGGCCGGCCGGGCCGACGAAGGCGTGGCCGGCGAGGTCTTCCTTGTCGCCGGGCTGCTCGCCGACCAGCATGATATTGGCGTTCTTCGGGCCTTCGCCGAACACCGTCTGCGTCGCGTCCTTGTAGAGATGGCAGGCGCGGCAATGCGCGGCCTCCTCGCGGAGCGTTTCGAGTTCGTCGGCAGCTGGCTTGCGTTTCATCGGAGCCTCCGGCCGCTTCTGAGGCTTATGCGGATCGGTTGCGGCATTGGCGATCATGGCACCGGTCATGCGCTCGGCGTCCTCGATCAAGGGCTTAATGATCGAAGCCTCGGGCAGGTTCCTCCAATATTTCTTCGGCATCTCGGCCTGCATAGCCTTCACCTTGAGCCGGGCCGGATTGAAGATGCTGGCATAGTAGCGCCGCCAGGTTTCCTCGAGCCGGTCTTCGCCCGGCGCCTCGCTCTTGCTGACGCCCGGCGTGAACGAGAGCGCATGGCCGTCCCAATGCGCGCAGAGGTCCGGCGTCAGGATTGACCAGGGCATGTCGGCAAAGCGCTTGGCGAAGAACGGCGCGGCAAGCTCGACGATGTGATGCTCCGGCTCGAACCAGGCGACGTAATGCGCCTCGCGTTCCCGGCCGATCTCGCGGAAGCGCACGAAGGCATGCATCTTGTGCTCGTCGCGATAGACCGCTTTCGCCATGGCAGTGACTTGCGCGACATCGGGGTCGGTCGCGACCTCGATGAGATCGTGATTGTCCTTCAGCCGGAACAGCAGGCGATACAGGATGGCAAAGCGCTCGCCATCGCGGTGCAGGATCGCGGCCTTGGCGAGCTCGACGAATTTGCCTGATACGTTGAAGGTGCCCTCGTTCACTTCGAGGATCGGAGACGGCGCTTGCGGCGCGAACAGCTCGGCTTCGCGGCCCTGCACGGTCCAGGTGACATCGCTGGGCGGCACGTGGTGAAGCACGAGGCTCCGCGCGGCTTTGCGCCAGCCGTCGAAATCGGTTTCGGTGTCGAGGGTGATGTACTGCATCAGAAGCCAAATCCCAGTTGCGTTGCCTTCGGCTTGAACCGTTCGATCAGCCCCGTAGCGTCGAGCCGATGTGGGGCGGGGCGGTGATCGCTGAGGACGATGAACGGCAGCGCCTTGTTGCGGGGCACATGCAGCCGCGCGAGATCGGCGAGGCGGATCGTGGTGGTGCGCCGCGTCGCGATGATGCGTTCGACTGTCCTGGTGCCGAAGCCGGGCACGCGCAGCAGCTCCTCACGGCTGGCGCGGTTGACGTCGAGCGGGAAGCGGTCGCGATGGCGCAGTGCCCAGGCGAGCTTGGGATCGATGTCGAGCGGCAGCATCGCGCCTTCGTCGACGATCTCGCCGACTTCAAAACCGTAGAACCGCATCAGCCAGTCGGCCTGGTAGAGCCGGTGCTCGCGCAGCAGCGGCGGCTGCACCAGAGGCAAGGCGCGGCTCGCGTCCGGGATCGGGCTGAAGGCGGAGTAATAGACGCGCCGCAGCCGGTAGGCGCCGTAGAGATTGGCGCTGGTGTGGAGAATGGTGTGGTCCGAGGCGCTATCTGCGCCAACGATCATCTGCGTGCTCTGTCCGGCCGGCGCGAAGCGCTGCGGCTTGGCCTTCGTCTTTGCGCTGCGGCTCTCCTCGGCTTCGTCCAGCTTCAGCCGCAGCCGGCCCATGGTGCGGCGGATCGCGCGCGCGTCTTTCTCCGGCGCGAATTGCTGCAGGCTCGTCTCCTCAGGCATCTCGATGTTGATCGAGAGACGATCGGCATATTTGCCGGCCTCGGCGATCAGCGCATCGTCGGCCTCGGGAATGGACTTCAGATGGATGTAGCCGCGGAAGTGATGCTCCTCGCGCAGTTTTCGCGCGACGCTCACCACTTGCTCCATCGTATAATCAGGGCTGCGGATGATGCCGGAGGAGAGAAACAGGCCCTCGATGTAGTTGCGCCGGTAGAAGTCGAGCGTGAGCTTGACCAATTCGTCGATGGTGAAGCGGGCGCGTGCTACGTTCGAGGAGGCGCGGTTGACGCAATAGAGGCAATCGTAATTGCAGGCGTTGGTCAGCAGCACCTTGAGCAGCGAGATGCAGCGTCCGTCCGGCGCGTAGGAATGGCAGATGCCCATGCCCGGCGCGGTCGAGCCCATGCCCTTGTGATCGCTGGAATCCCGCTTCTCGGTGCCGCTGGAGGCGCAGGATGCGTCGTATTTGGCGGCATCCGCCAGAATCTCCAGCTTGCGTTGTACGTCCATCCTCGAATCCCTTTGATTCAGCTCATGAATCCGACAGCGCGCCAATTCGATTGACTCTTCTGGCCTCGTTAGCTTTATATTAGAACATATCATGAACAAATGAGCCAGCCGTTGGTTCTTCTTTTGAAGACCACGGCATCAATCTCTGAGGAGCGGCGAGCATGAGCGGCGCACGCACAAGCGCGCTTGCGACCTTGCGCAGCCAGATCGAGCGCATCGAGACCGCGGAGGTCGTGCATCAGCGCGACCGAGTCGCGCTCGGCCACAGCGAGGCCGACAGCGCGCTGAAGGGAGGGCTCGCGCGCGCGGTGATCCACGAGGTGTTTTGCGAAGGACGACAGGGCGCCGCCGCGACGGGCTTTGTCATGGGGCTTGCGGGACGCGTGAGCGCGCGCCGGCCGCTGCTGTGGGTGCGACAGGATTTTTCGGAAATCGAAACCGGTGCGCTGTCGATGAGCGGGCTCGCCGAGCTCGGCCTCGATCCGCGCCGCCTGGTGATGGTGCGCGCCGCCGATGTCGAGAGCGCGTTGCGCACCTCGGCCGATGCGCTTGCCTGCGATGCGCTGGGCGCCGTCGTGCTCGAGCTCTGGGGCGAGATCAGACAGTTCGATCTCGTGGCAAGTCGCAAGCTGACGCTGGCTGCGCAAAGCTCGGGCGTTACCGGCCTCTTGCTGCGGATGGCCGCGCAGCCGCTGCCTTCGACCGCGGAAACACGATGGATGCTGCGTGCGGCGCATTCGCCGCCGGGCTCGGTGTGGAGTGCCTGGGGCGCGCCGGTGTTCGATGCCGAGCTCTTGCGCAATCGTCATGGCCCGTGCGGCCGGTGGATCATGGAATGGAATTGTGATGAGTGCCAGTTCAGTGAACCGTCGACGTATCCTCAGCCTGTGGCTGCCGCGCCTGCCCATCGACAGGATCCAGCGGTTCGTTGGCAGCGCCGGGCTGGGTAAAACCAATCATGAGCCTGATATCGTCGTCATCAAGGACAACAATGCGCTGGTGATCCATGCGTTGGACGAGGCCGCCGAGCGCCTCGGCCTGTATATCGGCCAGCCGCTCGCCAATGCGCGGGCGATGTGTCCGGACTTGCGTGTGTTCGACGCCGACCCTGTCGCTGATGCGAAGACGCTCAGCGATATCGCCGATTGGTGCGACCGTTTCACGCCGCTGGTGGCGCTCGATCCGCCGCACGGGCTGTTTCTTGACATCACCGGCTGCGTCCATCTATTCGGCGGCGAGGCCGCGCTGCTCAAGACGCTGGTCCGCGCGCTCGGCCGGCAAGGCTTTGCCGTCAGCGCGGCGATCGCCGCCACCTCGATCTGCGCCCGCACGCTGACTCGGCAGGCATCCGGCACCATCGTGGCCGATGGCGGGGAGGCGGAGGCGATCAGGTCGTTTCCAGTCTCCGCGCTCGGTGCAGGTGAAGCCATCACCACCGGCCTGCGCCGCGCCGGGCTGAAGACCATCGGCGATGTCGCCTCGCGCGCGCCGGGCGAGATCACGGCGCGGTTCGGTGCGCGGTTCTCGACCCTGCTCGCGCATGCGCTGGGGCAGGGTGATGCGCCGATCAGCCCGCGAAAACCGCTGCCCGACTACATCGTGGAAAAACGCTTTGCCGAGCCGATCGCGACCGACACCATGATCGCGATGACGCTGTCGCGGCTGGCCGACACGTTGATCGCGTCCATGGAGAAGCAGGGCAAAGGCGCACGACGACTTGAAGCGGCATTCTTCCGCACCGACGGTGTGGTGCGCGCGATCACGGTCGAGACCGGGCGTCCGGTGACGCGCAGCGCGGTCGTCGACCGCCTGTTCCGCGAGCGGCTCGATGCACTCGCTGATCCCCTCGATCCCGGCTTCGGCTTCGACATGGTGCGGTTGTCGGCGAGCCGCACCGAGATCGTGGTGCAGGAGCAGCGCGACCTCGATGCCCATGTCCACGACAATGACGAGCTCGCCGCGCTGATCGACCGCATCGCTGCGCGCATCGGCGGCAAGCGCGTCGTCGTGCACCTGCCGCAGGATACCCACATCCCCGAAAGCGCGGTGCTGGCCGCATCGGCGCAGCATCATCTCGCTGCCGCCATGCAGGCCGAATGGCCGGCGCGCGTCGCGAGCGAGCCGCCGCTGCGTCCCTTGCGGCTGTTCGACAAGCCGGAGCCGATCAAGGTGCCGTTCGCGACCGTGCCCGACGGCCCGCCGCATCAATTCACCTGGCGCCGCGCGCTGCATGCCGTGGTCCGGGTGGAGGGGCCCGAGCGCATCGCGATGGAATGGTGGCGGCAGGACGGCAAGCAGCTGACGCGGGATTATTTCCGCATCGAGGATGCCGAGGGCCTGCGCTTCTGGATCTTTCGCGACGGTCTCTATGAAGGCGAGGTGTTTGACGGTGACGGCAAGCCGGCGTCTCCCGGCTGGTATGTGCACGGTCTCTTCGCATGAATACGCTGAGCTATGCCGAGATCGGCATCACCACAAACTTCTCCTTCCTGCGCGGCGGCTCGGATCCGCGCGCCTATGTGCATCAGGCCAGCAAGTTCGGGATTCCCGCGATCGGCATCGCCGACCACAACACGCTCGCCGGCGTGGTGCGCGCCTACCAGGAGCTCGACAATGACGAGGTGCTGCACAAGCCGAAACTGTTGATCGGCGCCCGCATCGTCTTCATCGACGGCACGCCGGACATCCTGGTCTATCCACGCGATCGCGCGGCCTATGGCCGGCTGTGTCAGCTCCTCACAAGGGGCAAGCGCGGCGACGACATCACGCGGATCGAGAAGGGCGAGTGTCATCTCACCCTCGCCGATCTCCTGGAGTTTTCGCAAGGCCAGCTCCTGGTCTTGACGCTGCCGCATCGTTTCGAGCCGGCGCGGGCGCTGGATGTGCTCGCAAAGCTCGAGGAGAGCCGTGCCGAGGGCGTGTGGCTGGCGGCGAGCCTGCTCTATCGCGGCGATGACAGGCGTCGCCTGTCCCAACTCGATGATCTCGCCGCAAAGGCCAAGGTGCCGCTGCTCGCGACCAACGAGGTGCTGTATCACGATCCCCGCCGCCGTCCGCTCCAGGACGTGCTGACCTGCATCCGGGAAAAGACCACGATCGAGGCGATTGGGCGGAAGCTCGAAGCCAATGCCGAGCGCTTCCTGAAGACGCCGCGAGAGATGGCGCGGCTGTTCCGCGATTTTCCTGAGGCGATCGCACAGACCATGCGCTTTGCGGACGCAATCGAGTTCTCGCTCGATCAGCTCAAGTACCAATATCCCGACGAGCCGGTGCCGCCGGGCAAGACCGCGCAAGGACATCTGGAAGACCTGACCTGGGCGGGCGTCGACAAATATTTCGGCGGCAAGATCGACGACAAGCTGCGCGCGACGTTGAACAAGGAGCTCGCGCTGATCGCCGAGCTGAAATACGCGCATTATTTCCTCACGGTGCACGACATCGTCCACTACGCGCGCAGCCAGAACATTTTGTGCCAGGGGCGCGGCTCGGCGGCGAACTCGGCCGTGTGCTACGTGCTCGGCATTACCTCGGTCGACCCGACCAAGGTCGACCTCTTGTTCGAGCGCTTCATCTCCAAGGAACGGCTGGAGCCGCCCGACATCGACGTCGATTTCGAGCATTCGCGCCGCGAGGAGGTGATGCAATATGTCTATCGCCGCTACGGCCGCCACCGCGCCGCGATCATCGCCACCGTCATCCATTATCGCCCGCGCAGTGCCATCCGCGACGTCGGCAAGGCGCTCGGCCTGACCGAGGACGTCACCGCCGCGCTCGCCGACACCGTCTGGGGCAGCTGGGGCAAGGGTCTCAACGACATGCAGGTCCGGCAGGCCGGGCTCGATCCCGACAATCCCATGATCAACCTCGCGGTCGAGCTTGCGACCGAGCTGATCGAATTCCCCCGCCATCTTTCCCAGCATGTCGGCGGCTACGTGCTGACCCAGGACCGGCTCGACACCTATGTGCCGATCGGCAATGCCGCGATGGACGACCGCACCTTCATCGAATGGGACAAGGACGACGTCGACGCGCTTAGCATGATGAAGGTCGACGTGCTCGCGCTGGGCATGCTGACCTGCATCAGGAAATGTTTCGATCTCATCGACCAGCACAAGGGCGAGCGTCTTGTGCTGGCGAGCGTCCCGCAGGACGATCCAAACGTTTACGACATGCTGTGCCGCGGGGAATCGCTCGGCGTGTTCCAGGTCGAGAGTCGCGCCCAGATGAACATGCTGCCGCGTCTGAAGCCGCGCACCTTCTACGATCTCGTCATCGAGGTCGCGATCGTGCGCCCCGGGCCGATCCAGGGCGACATGGTGCATCCTTACTTGCGGCGGCGGAACGGGCTCGAGCAGGTGAGCTATCCGTCGCCGTCGCCGGAGCATGGCGACAAGGACGAGCTCTACAAGGTGCTGCACAAGACGCTCGGTGTTCCGCTGTTCCAGGAGCAGGCGATGCGCATTGCGATCGAGGCCGCACATTTCACCTCCGAGGAAGCCAACGGCCTGCGCCGCTCGATGGCGACCTTCCGCAATGTCGGCACCATCGGCCAATACGAGGAGAAGCTGATCGGCAACATGGTCGCCCGCGGCTACGATCCCAACTTCGCCAAAAGCTGCTTTGACCAGATCAAGGGATTTGGCTCCTACGGCTTTCCGGAGAGCCATGCCGCGAGCTTTGCACAGCTGGTCTACATTTCGTCGTGGCTGAAGCACTATCATCCCGACGCCTTCTGCTGCGGTCTGTTGAACTCGCAGCCGATGGGCTTTTATGCCCCGGCGCAGATCGTCGGCGATGCCCGCAAGAACGGCGTCGAGGTCCGAGACATCGACGTGTCCTACAGCTTTGCCCAGAGCACGCTGGAGGAGGGGAGCGGCAAATACTGCGCCGTGCGCCTGGGCTTCCGCCAGATTGATGGATTCCATTGGCTGGACGAGGATGAAGAGAGGCTGAAACGCTCTCAGCTGTCATTCCGGGGCGCGCAAAGCGCGAACCCGGAATCCATAACCCCGGTCGGGAGTATGGATTCTAAGGTGCGCAATTGCGCACCAGAGCTCGCGCCAAGAGGCGCGCCCCGGAATGACGACGTGGAGAGAGTGTCCGATTGGGCCGACCGCATCGTCGCCGCGCGCAACCGCCGCCCCTTCACCTCGCTCGAAGATTTCGCCCGCGACACCGGCCTGCCCAAGCGCGCGCTGATCCTCTTGGCGGACGCCGATGCGTTCCGCTCGCTCGGGCTCGACCGCCGCGAAGCGTTGTGGCAGGTGCGGCGGCTGCCCGACGACGTGCCGCTGCCGCTGTTCGAGGCGGCGACCGCGCGCGAGCAGCCGGACGAAGGCGCAAAACCGCTGCCGGTGATGCCGCGCGCCGAACAGGTGGTCGCGGACTACCAGACCATCCGGCTGTCGCTGAAGGGCCACCCGATGGAGTTCTTGCGGGAGATGTTGACGCGCGAGCGCATCGTCGCCTGCAAGGAGATCAGCCATGAAAACGAGCGGCGCCGCGTCCGCTGCGCCGGCGTGGTCCTGGTGCGGCAGCGACCGGGCAGCGCCAGCGGCGTCGTGTTCATGACGCTGGAGGATGAGACCGGCATCGCCAATGTCGTGGTCTGGCCCAAGATCATGGAGCAGTACCGGAAAGAAGTGATGGGCGCGCGCCTCATCCTGGTCGAAGGCTACATCCAGAGCAGCCCGGAGAAGGTGACGCACCTGATCGCCCAGCGCATGGTCGACCGCTC
Organism: Bradyrhizobium sp. CB1015; assembly: GCF_025200925.1. Taxonomy (GTDB): domain Bacteria; phylum Pseudomonadota; class Alphaproteobacteria; order Rhizobiales; family Xanthobacteraceae; genus Bradyrhizobium. Next base: position 3,438,055 of record NZ_CP104174.1, read on the forward strand.
GCACGATCTGGTCGGATTGGCCAACGACGCTCTAAGCCGAAAACATCCGGTGCCCGCAGGCGCCACCGTGGTCGAGCCGCTCAACGAAGACCCCCGCGCCCTCGCGGACATGCCCGCGCAAAAAATCCGCCACCCCCGCAACGTCCGCATCCTGCCACCGTCGCGGGATTTTCATTGAGGCTGCGCTCGCAATGACGGTTGTTGCAATGACGGCGCGCCACACTCTCAGTCGTCATGCCCGGGCTTGACCCGGGCATCCACGTCTTTCAGCGTTTGCTGTACCGCGTGGATGGCCGGGACAAGCCCGGCCATGACGACGGAGGGAGGCTGAACGGTCGTTAGAAATTCACCCGGTTCGAGATTGCACCATCCACCACCAGATTCGAGCCCGTGGTGAACCCCGACACCGGGCTTGCCAGAAACACCGCCGCGTTCGCGATGTCCTGCGGCGTCGCCATGCGGCCGGTCGGATTGCGCTTCATCGCGTCCTGGTACCGCTCCGGCATGTTCTTCTCGATCATCTCCCAGACGCCGCCCTTGAAATAGACGGTGCCGGGCGAGACCACGTTGACCCGGATCTTCTTCTTCGCATATTGCCGCGCCAGTCCCTTGGCCATGTGGATCAGCGCGGCCTTGATCGGGCCGTAGGAGCTGGCGGTGTCCGCCTGCGCCGCGGCGATCGACGAGACGATCACGAAGGCGGCATCGCCGCCTTCGGCGCCGCTTGTCTCGAGGAACGGCCGGGCGGCATCGAAGGCGTGCACGGCCCCGAGCACGTCGAGCCGGAAATTCTGCTCCCAGGATGCGGGATCGTGCCCTTGCGCCATTGCGCCGGCATTGGAGAACAGCAGGTCGATGCCGCCGAGCTCTTTCGCTGCAGCCTCGATCCAGCTTTTCAGCGCCGCGCCGTCGGTGACATCGACCGGGCTGCCGGTGGCGCGGATGCCGCTCGCCTTCAACTCGGCGACGGTTGCCGCAACCTGATCGGCGTTTCGTGCGCACACCGCGACATTGGCACCTTCGCCGGCCAGCGTCGCCGCAATCGCCCGCCCGATGCCGCGCGTGCCGCCGAGCACGACGGCGTTCTTGCCTTTGAGGCCGAGATCCATTGTTGGCTCCTTTTTGTTGGTGTTGCGAGTGTAGCCGTTTCGGCTGGGATGCTGAACTCTCCAATTCGTCATTGCGAGCGCAGCGAAGCAATCCAGAAATGCATCCGGGGAAAGATTCTGGATTGCTTGTGCGCCAGGAGAAGCTGGCGCGATCCAGCCGGTGGAAGACCGGTCCGGGTAGGCCGTAGCGGGCGCCCGGTAGCGAGTGTTGCGTGGTCGCCGGTGACGGCGGCTGCGAAGCGTACACAGCGATCCTGTGGGGTGGGCTATTGAGCCGCGAAAGACAGAAACTCGCAGAGGCCGAGACGGTAAGCAACGTCGAAGGCAACATGTGCGGTCCCGCTATGCGAGGGACTGACGCTCTGCCGTGGTCGAAGACCCCATCACGCAGGAAGGGATCGTGTCGGAACCTGGGAGGTCCCGCATCTGGCCGATGGCAACAAGCCTCCAAGGTCCGCATCGGGAAGGCGAGGAGCCGAAGCCGATGATGAACAGGTGCGGGAAGTCGGATGCGGCCGTAGTAGCTGGGAAGCCGGCGAACGAAGCGGAGCGATCCGCGGAGGAGCAGGTGGAGCAAAGGGCCGTGACCGAGGGGAATGCGGACCAGCAAAGCACGTCCCGGACGCCGAGCCGGACAAGCGTGACACCTGCGCTGGAACGCATACGGCGAACGGCAAGGGAAAGGAAGAAGGAGAGGTTCACCGCGCTGCTCCACCACATCAATCCCGACCTGCTCGCGGCGGAGTTCTTCGCGCTGAAGAAGCATGCCGCGGCGGGCGCGGACGGGGTGACGTGGCGGGACTATGAGCAAAACCTCAAGGCCAATCTCGAGGACCTGCATGCTCGTATCCACCGGGGCGCGTATCGACCACAGCCGTCGCGGCGGGTCTATATCCCGAAGCCGGACGGACGGCAGCGACCCCTGGCGATTGCGGCCCTTGAGGACAAGATCGTCCAGCGGGCAACGGCCGCTGTGCTCAACGCGATCTATGAGGAAGACTTCCTCGGGTTCTCGTACGGGTTCCGGCCCGGGCGCAGCACGCACGATGCGATGAATGCGCTCATGGTCGGAATCGAGCGCAGAAAGGTGAACTTCATTGTCGACGCCGACATCCGGGCGTTCTTCGACACGGTGGACCAGGAATGGCTGATCCGCTTCGTAGAGCATCGGATCGGCGACCAGCGCATCATCCGCCTGATCCGCAAATGGCTCAAGGCGGGTGTCCTCGAAGAAGGGACGGTCAGGGTCAGCGAGCAGGGGACAGCGCAAGGGGCGGTGATCTCGCCGCTGCTTGCCAACATCTACCTGCACTATGCCCTTGATCTGTGGGCCGAACGCTTCCGACGGCGCGAGGCCACGGGTGACATGATCATCGTGCGATACGCCGACGACTTCATTGTCGGCTTTGAGCATGAGGATGAGGCCCGGCACTTCCTCGAAGAACTGCGCATACGGCTTAAGGAGTTCGCGCTGTCACTGCATCCCGAGAAGACCCGGCTGATCGAGTTCGGACGCCATGCGGAGGACAACCGCCGGCGTCGCGGGCTCGGCAAGCCGGAGACCTTCAGCTTCCTCGGCTTCACCTTCATCTGCGGCCGATCCAGGCAAGGCAAGTTCCAGATCAGGCGCAAGTCTCGCAAGGATCGCATGCGGGCGAAGCTGCAAGCCGTGAAGCAGGGGCTGCAACGGCGCATGCACCAGTCGGTGCTCGAACAGGGCAAATGGCTGCGGCAGGTCGTCACCGGGTACTTCAATTACCATGCGGTGCCGACCAACAGCCGAGCGCTTGCCGCCTTCCGCTACTTCGTCATCGAACACTGGAGGCGAATGCTTCGGCGCCGCAGCCAGACCGACGGCACGACGTGGCAGCGGGTTGCGCGGCTTGCCTCCGACTTGCTCCCCAAGCCACAAATCCTCCATCCTTGGCCCCGAACACGCTTCGCCGTCACTCACCCGAGGTGGGAGCCGTATGCGGGAAAGCCGCACGTACGGATCTGTGCGGGGGGCGCTCAGCAATGAGCGTCCCTACCGCGACCGTCGCAAGGGCTTCTCGCAATGACGCGGAGAGACCTCACTCCGGCGCCGCCCCGACCGGCGGGCCACCGGGCGGGCGGTGCAGGAAGGTCAGCGAGGCATAGGCGCCGGCCCAGGAGCCGATCGCGGCGAAGGCGACATAGAAGGCGTTCTCGGTGTAGCTGATCACGGCGTAGGAGGAGAGCAGGTACCAGACCGCGCTCCAGTTCGCCGCGGGGATGCGCTTGCGCGCGATCACGGCCGAGGTGAACATGACATAGACGGCGTCGGTGGCCGCCGTCGCGATGAACACGGCACCTGCGATGAGGGGATCGATGGCGGCCATTGCATTCCCTTATGTGCTGATGGATGGTCGTAAAAATACAGCATGATCCGGAAAAGTGTGCAGCGGTTTTCCGAAAGATCATGCTCAACTGCAAGGAAGAGAAGCGGTCATGCAAAGCCCCGCCGATATTCTCAAGGACATCTGGACCTCCGCCCGTGGCGATCCGATTGCGCTCGGCCGCGTGCGGCTGACCGGCGAGGAGCCGCAAATCCCGTCCTCGTTTCGCGTTGCCGTCGCCGGCCAGACCACGATCGCGGCGGCCGGCCTTGCCGCCGCCGAGATATGGAAGCTGCGCAGCGGCGAGGCGCAGGATGTCTCCGTCGACATGCGCCATGCCGTCGCCGAATGCCGTTCCGAGCGTTATCTGCGCCGCGACGACAAGCCGCCGCCACCGGCCTGGGACGCCATCGCCGGCGTCTACAGAACCGGCGATGGCCGCTTCGTTCGCTGCCACACCAATTTTCCGCATCACCGCGACGCCGTCTGCAAGGTGCTCAGCTGCGAGCCCGAGCGCGAGAAAGTGCAGGCCGCGCTGATGCAATGGAAGGGCGAGGACTTCGAAACCGCGGTCTATGCCGCGGGCAGCGTCGTCGCCTTGATGCGCTCCTACGACGAATGGTCCGCGCACCCGCAGGCGCGCGCGCTCGCGCAATTGCCGCTGCTCTCGATCGAGAAGATCGGCGAGGCACCGCCGAAGCCGTGGCCAAAAGGCGATCGTCCGCTCTCAGGTCTTTGCGTGCTCGATCTCTCCCGCGTCATCGCCGGCCCGGTCGCCGGCCGCACGCTCGCTGCGCACGGTGCGGACGTGCTGCTGGTGTCAGGACCGGAGCTGCCCGCGATCGACTGGCTCACCATCGATACCGGCCGCGGCAAGCTCACCACCTTCATCGAACTGAAGAGCGAGGCCGGCAGGGCGCAGCTGCGCGGGCTGTTGAAGGACGCCGACATCTTCTCGCAAGGCTATCGTCCGCGTGCGCTCGCCGCGCTCGGCTTTGCGCCGGAGGACGCGGCGCAGATCAATCCCGGCATCGTCTATGTCACCCTGTCGGCCTATGGCCACGCCGGCCCCTGGGCCGAGCGGCGCGGCTTCGACTCCCTGGTGCAGACCACGACGGGCTTCAACCATGCCGAAGGCCAGGCCGCCGGCATCGATGGTCCCAAGGAATTGCCGGCACAGATGCTCGACCACGCCACCGGCTATCTGATGGCGTTCGGGGCGATGATGGCCAAGGCACGCCAAGCGTACGAAGGCGGCAGCTGGCACGTGCGCGTGTCGCTGGCACAGACCGGCCGTTGGCTGTGGAATCTCGGCCGGCTCGAGGGCGGATTGAATACCCCGGACCTTACGGGAGCGGCCGTACATGCTGCGTTCATAGAAACCATGCAATCTGGCTTCGGCACGTTGAAGGCGGTGCAGCATTCGGCTCGGCTGTCGAAGACGCCGGCGCAATGGAGCCGTCCGGCGATGCCGCTCGGCAGTCATCCGGCACAGTGGCCGGCCCGAAGCTGACGTGAAGCTGACATGTCGCAAATTTTTAACGCAAACGGAAAGGGCTGAGGCGTTTTTTAGGTTGTTTGAACTCCCAATTCGGCACTATTAGCGCGACCGATGAGGCAGTCATTTGCCGAGATCGTCGCAGACACGACCGGGCCCCATGGCAATTGAGAATACCAAGCGATTGCACGTGATTGCAAAACAACGGGTGATCGTATCCGTAGTTTTACTAGCTCTCGCCGGCGCCGGTGTCGGAGCGTACGGCTTGCTCTCTTCGGGCCCGAAGGCAAAGAAGCACTCCGAGATCTCCAGCCAGTCGCGCAGGAATGCGCAGACCTTCACGCCCACGCCATCCGAATGGGCGACGCTGACGATCGAGCCGGTCGCCGCCAGGAGCTTCCGGGCCGAGTATGTCACCGAGGGCAAGGTCGCGGTTGACGAAGACCGCTCGACGCCGGTGTTCTCGCCCTATGCAGGCCGTGTCACCAAGCTGCTCGCAAAGCCGGGCGAGACGCTGAAGCAAGGTCAACCGCTGTTTACGATCGAGGCCGCCGACACCGTGCAGGCCCAGAACGATTTCATCGCGGCGATGACCTCGCAGAACAAGGCGAAGTCGGCGCTCGAGCTTTCCGACATCCAGTTCAAGCGCGCCAAGGACCTCTACGAGGGCCATGCCATTCCGCTCAAGGATTACCAGCAGGCGGAAGCGGCCCAGGTGCAGGCGCGCAACGACATGCGCTCTTCGGTGACGGCGCTGGAAGCCGCGCGCAACAAGCTGCGCATCCTCGGCTTCACCGACGAGGCCATCAAGACGTTTCAGGAAAAGGGCGTCATCGATCGGGAGATCACGATCTACTCGCCGATCTCCGGCACCGTCGTGCAGCGCAAGATCGGCCCCGGCCAATACGTCAATTCCGGCGCAAGCGATCCGGTCTTCGTGGTCGGCGACCTCTCCACGGTCTGGCTCACCGCCTTCGTGCGCGAGAGCGATGCGGCCGCGGTGTGCATCGGGCAGGACATCACCGTCAACGTGATGGCGCTGCCAGGCCGTCCGTTCAGCGCCAAGATCAACTACGTTGCCGCCGCGATCGACCCCGCCACCCGCCGCCTGCTGGTCCGCGCCACCATCGACAACAAGGACGGCCTGCTCAAGCCGGAAATGTTCGCGAACGTCACGATCTATTCGGCCGGCGACCGCGCCGCGCCGGCGGTGCCGAAGCAGGCGCTGATCTACGAGGCCGACAAGGTCCGCCTCTGGGTCGCGCGTGAGGACAAGTCGGTCGAGCTGCGCCAGATCAAGATCGGTCTCATCAACGGCAACCTCGTCGAGGTCACCAGCAATCTGAAACCCGGCGAGCAGATCGTCACCAAAGGCAGTCTGTTCATCGACCGCGCGGCGTCCGGCAGCTGATCGACGACCCAAGAAAATTGAAGACCTGAATGGATCGTCTCGTTGCCCTTGCCGTCGACCGGCGTTTCCTGATGGTCGGCATGTTCGCCGCCGTGTTGATCGGCGGCCTGATCGCGTTCAACCGGCTCAACATCGAGGCCTATCCCGATCCCACCCCGCCGATGGTCGACATCGTGACGCAGAGCCCGGGCCTGTCGGCGGAGGAGATCGAGCGCTACATCACGATCCCGATCGAGACCCAGGTGGCGGGCCTGAAGAACATCACGACCATCCGCACCATCTCGCTCTACGGTCTGTCCGACGTCAAAATCCAGTTCTCCTTCGCCTATACCTATGACGAGGCGCTGCAGCAGGTGCTGAATCGCCTGGCGCAGCTCGCGCCGCTGCCCGGCAACGTTCAGCCGCAGATCTCGCCGCTCAGCCCGATCGGCGAGATCTTCCGCTATCGTCTGGTCGGTCCGCCGAACTACAGCGTGCTCGACCTCAAGACCATCCAGGATTGGATGCTGCAGCGTCGCTTCCGCGCGGTGCCCGGCGTGATCGACGTCACCGGCTGGGGCGGCAGGAGCAAGACCTACGAGATCCAGGTCGACTTCAACAAGCTGGTCGCCAACGGCCTGACGCTGCCGCAACTGCTCCAGGCGGTCGGCAATTCCAACGTCAATGTCGGCGGCAACACCGTCAATATCGGCCAGCAATCCGCCGTGGTGCGCGGGGTCGGCCTGATCCGCTCGATCGACGACCTCGCCAACACCATGGTGGCGCAGACAGGCGGCAATCCGGTTCTGGTCAAGGACGTCGCCACCGTCACGGTCGGCCAGAAGCCACGTCTCGGCATTGCCGGCATCGACGATTCCGACGACATCGTGCAGGGCATCGTCCTGATGCGGCGCGGCGAGCAGAGCTCGCCGACCATCAAGCGCGTCCACGAGCTCGTTCAAGCCATCAACAACTCCAGCATCCTGCCCCCCGGCGTGCGCATCGAGCGCATCTACGATCGCGGCGACCTGATCGAGCTCACCACCCACACCGTGCTGCACAACATGGTGGTCGGCATCCTGCTGATCGTGCTGTTGCAGTGGATCTTCCTCGGCGATCTCCGCAGTGCGCTGATCGTCGGCGCCACCATCCCGTTCGCGCTGTTCTTCGCCGTCATCATCCTGGTGCTGCGCGGGGAATCGGCCAACCTCCTGTCGGTCGGCGCGATCGATTTCGGCCTCATCGTCGATGCCACCGTGATCATGGTTGAGGCGATCTTCCGCCGCCTCACGCAAACGACGCCGATGTCGGAATCCGAGCATATGTCGCCCGAGACGCTGTTCGGCATGAAGAGCCATGCCATCCTCAGCGCGGCCGCCGACGTCTCGCGATCGATCTTCTTCGCCGCCGCAATCATCATCGCGGCCTTCCTGCCGCTGTTCACGCTGTCAGGCGTCGAGGGCAACATCTTCGGGCCGATGGCGCGCACCTACGCCTATGCGCTGGCCGGCGGTCTCCTTGCCACGTTCACCGTGACTCCGGCGCTGTCCGCGATCATCCTGCCCGCGCATGTCGAGGAGACCGAGACCAAGGTGATGCTGATCCTGCACCGGCTGTACTCGCCGTTGCTGAATTGGGCGGTCGCCAATCGCAACATCGTCCTCGGAGGTGCGGTCGGCCTCGTGCTGATGACGGTGGCGCTCAGCCGGCTGCTCGGCCTCGAATTCCTGCCGAAGCTGGAGGAGGGCAATCTCTGGATCCGTGCCACGCTGCCGCCGACCATCTCGCTGCAGGAAGGCAACAGCTACGTCAACGAGATGCGCAAGGTGATCCGCGCCCGTCCCGAGGTCGAATCCGTCGTGTCGCAACACGGCCGTCCCGACGACGGCACCGACGCCGCCGGCTTCTTCAACGCCGAGTTCTTCGCGCCGCTCAAGCCCGTGAGCCAGTGGCCCGGCACCCGCGACAAGGAGGAGCTGACCGCGCAACTGCTCAAGCAGCTCGACGATCGCTTCCCCGGCGTCGAATTCAACTTCTCGCAATATCTGCAGGACAACGTCTCCGAAGCCGTTTCCGGCGTGAAGGGCGAGAACTCGATCAAGCTGTTCGGCAGCGATCTCCAGGCGCTGACCGACACCGCCAACAAGATCAAGCAGGTGCTGTCGACCGTGCAGGGTGTCACCGACCTTGCCGTGTTCACCTCGCTGGGACAGCCGACCGTCCAGATCGACATCGACCGCGCCAAGGCCGCGCGTTACGGCCTTGCGCCGGGCGACATCAACGCCACCATCAAGGTCGCGATCGGCGGCGACACCGCCGGCGACCTCTATGAGCCCGGAAGCGACCGCCACTTCCCGATCATCGTCCGCCTCGCGCCGGAATACCGCCGCAGCGCCGAGGCGATCCAGAATTTGCGGATCGGTGCGCCCGGGCCGAACGGCACCGTCACGCAGATCCCCTTAAGCGAAGTCGCGACCATCAGCCTCGTCTCGGGTGCGGCCTACATCTATCGCGAGCAGCAGGAGCGTTATCTGCCGATCAAGTTCTCGGTGCGCGAACGCGATCTCGGCAGCGCGATCCGCGAGGCACAGGACAAGATCGCCGCGCAGGTACAGCTGCCGCCGGGCTCGCACATGGAATGGGTCGGCGAGTTCGGCAATCTCCAGGACGCGATCCAGCGGCTGTCGATCGTGGTGCCGATCTCGCTGGCGCTGATCGGCGTGCTGCTCTGGTTCAATTTCGGCTCGATGACCGACACGCTGCTCGCGATGAGCGTGATTCCGATGGCGATCTTCGGCGGCGTGCTCGGCCTTCTAATCTCGGGTACGGCATTCAGCGTCTCCGCGGCGATCGGCTTCATCGCGCTGTTCGGCATCGCCGTGATGGACGGCATCATCATCCTGTCGCAGTTCAACCAGCTGATCGAAGAGGGCATGGACCGCATGAGCGCGGTGGTGCGCACCGGCGAGCTGCAGCTCCGGCCCGTGCTGATGACCTGCGTCGTCGCAGGCGTCGGCCTGCTTCCGGCAGCACTGTCGGAAGGCATCGGCTCGCAGGTGCAGAAGCCGCTCGCGGTCGTCGTCGTCACCGGCATGATGCTGGCGCCGGTCGTGATCCTCGTGACCTTGCCGGTCCTGATCTCGTTCTTCTCCCGCCGCGCGCGCTGATCGTCAGAACCCGTAGAGCCGCGCCGGATTGTCGACCAGGATCTTCTTGCGCACCTCGGCATCCGGCGCCCACACCGGAAGCTGATTGAGCAGGCGGCCGTCGTCGATCTGATAGAGCGGCGCGATGTCGGTGGGCTTGCGGCCCTCGACGCGGCTCGAATCCGGATGCGGCCAGTCGGTGCCCCAGACGATGCGGTCCGCATTGGCCGCGATCAGCGCGCGGGCATAGGGCACCATGTCCTGATAGTCGGGCGCGAGCTTCGACGAGCGATAGGCGCCCGAGATCTTCACATAGGCCTTGCCGGACTTCACCAGCGCGACGAGGTCGGAGAAGCCCGGCTGCTCCAGCCCGAGCGAAGCCTCGAGGCCACCGAAATGGTCGAACACGACCGGTACCGGCGCCGTCTCGACGAGGTCCTTGATCGCCGAGATCATGGCCAGCGTGGTGTAGAGCTGCACGTGCCAGCCGCGCGCCTTCATGCGCTCGACGGCGGCGGTGAAGCGCGGCCGGCCGACATTGGGGTCGTTGACGCCGCCGGTCGCCAGATTGAGGCGGATGCCGCGGAAGCCGTCCTGATGCATCGTATCGAGCGCGCTCTCCGGCGTCTCGTCGTCGATCACGGCGACGCCGCGCGCGGTCGCGCCGCGCACCTTCATGCCGAACAGCGTCGAGGAATTGTCGGTGCCGTAGACGCTCGGTGTCACGATCACCACGCGCTCGATATGCAGCGCCTTGTGCAGCGCGGCCATTTCTTCCGGCGAAGCCGGCTCCGGCGTATAGACGCGTCCCGCGAAGAACGGAAACTTTTCGACATCGCCGTGAATGTGGGTGTGGCAGTCGCAGGCATGCGCCGGCACATCGAAATTGATCGGCGTCGCAGGCTGCGCCGCGCGGGCATGGGCTTTGCTGGTCATGGTTACTCCGGCCGCAAGGGAGGCAAGCAGGACGCCGCGTCGGCTGAGCATGGTTTCTCTCCCGATTATTTTTTGTAGGCGGGTGGGGCGAGAATATCACATCAGCCGGGCAACCGCTCCGCTTCGCTGCATAGCTGCTCGACCAGACCAGCAAGCGGACGTGAGCCGTCCACGCGCACGACCGGGCAGGGCAGGCCCGAGAGCCACGCTTCATGCTTGGCGAGACTGCGGCCTTCGCGATCGCCGGCTTCGTAATGGGAGGCCCATTCGACGAAGTCTTCGGTTTCGCCATGGCGCCAGCCGCCTGGCGCGACGGCATCAGCGCCGAAATGGGCGGCCTCGCGGGCGCGCAATCGTTTCATCCGGATCTCGCGCGGCGCGGTCACGAAGACGACCAGGTCGAAGTACGAAACGAGCTCCTCACCCCAGCCGGTGACGGATCCGCTCAGCACCCAGTCGAGGCGCGGCAAGAACATCTCGCGCATCAGGCGCAGGCGGTCGGCGGCGGGGCGGGTCGTCCGATAGGGCGGCACGGTGGGCAGCCAGAAATAGTCGTCGCTGTCGTGATGCGGCAGCGCCAGCTGGCCCGCGAGCGCGCGACCGATCGTGGTCACGCCGGAGCCCGAGGCTCCCATCAGATGGATGCGGCGGCTTTTCATATGCACATCCTGAGACTGGCTGAAAGACGTGGGAACCGCCGGGACGAAGTGATCGCGACGTATGAGGGCGACTCGTAGAGCGCTCGTTCAGGCGGCGCGGCGGCGCCTTGAGCCCCGTCCGCTTGTTGCGGGTTGGGCCGACAATGTCAGCCCCAACGCGCCGACGATGCGCATGACCGTGCCGAACTCGGGATTTCCCGTCTCGCCGAGGGCCTTATACAGGCTCTCCCGGTTCAAGCCGGCTTTTTTCGCGATCGTGCTCATGCCGCGTGCGCGTGCGACGAGCCCAAGCGCGTCACGCACGAAATCGGCGTCGCCGGTTTCGAGCGCCGCCGTGACATAGGCAGCCTGAAGGAGTTCGGAGTTGAGATAATCGGCGGCATCAAATCGCGTCGTCGATGCTGCGGCGGACTTTGTTTTGGACGTTGCCTTGTGCATCACACTTCTCGGCCAGTTCTTAGGCGTGCGGCGCGTAAATCACTGCCCCGACGGCGTGCGCAGGCCGTGCCAGGCGTCGCGGACCTGGTGGTAGTGCACCTCGGGCAGGTAATCCGGCGTGTTCAGGTTCAGCGTCTTGACGTCGAGATGGCCGATGGCGCTGAGCAGCGTGTAGGACGCGATCACACGGTCGCGTTGCGCGCCGATCAGGCGGGCCTTGGCCTGGATCAGGTCGGCCTGCGAGTTCAGAACGTCCACCGTCGTGCGCTGTCCGCCGGCGGCCTCGCGCTGCACGCCCTGCAGCGCGACCGTGGCCGCCTTCACCTCGGATTCCGAGGCCGAGACCGCGATCTTGGCGCCTTCATTGGCGACCCAGGCGCTGATCGCCGCCGTGCGCGCCTGGTTGCGCACCTGGTCGAGGACGAGGCGGCTCTGCGCCGTGATCTCCTTGGCCTGCCGGGTCTGCGCCGCGGCTTGGCCGCCGTCGTAGATCGGCGCGGTGACGTTGGCGACGATCGAGGCCTGGTCCTCGGCGAAGGTGCCGAGCGTCGGGTCGTTGTTGCGGCTCTTGCTGGCGCTGCCCTGGATGGTCGCGCTCGGCAGCAGCGTGCCTTCGGCGACGCGGATGTTGGTGGAGGCGACATCGACGTCGAAGCCGGCGGCCATCACCGCCGGATGCTGGCGGATCGCCATCGTCATGGCGTCCTCGCGGCTCTTCGGCAGATAGCGGTCGACGGCCTCGGCAGGCCTGAGCTGCGACGGTGCATTGCCGATCACCTGCGCATAAGTGGCCTGGCTGACGGCGAGGGCGACCTCGGCCGCGTTGAGATCGGCAAGGCCCCGATTGAGGCGGGCCTCGGCCTGCGCGGTGTCGGTCGGCGTGACGTCACCGGCATTGAGCCGGCGCTGGGTGACGGCGAGCGTCTCGCGCAGGAAGGCGACGTTGGAGCGCTGTGCCTCGACCAGCGACTGGTTGGCGAGCACGTTGGTGTAGGCTGTGACCGCATCGAGCAGGACGCCCTGGCCGACATTGCGCAGCGCCTCGCGGCCCGACTGCACCTGGAGCTCGGCGGCCCGCACGCCGTTGGCGGTGCGGAAGCCGTTGAACAGGCTCTGCGTCACGGTGACGCCGATGATCCAGGGCTTCAGATTGCCGGTCTGGATGGTGTTGTCGGGCAACAGATTGCGCACCGATTGCAGGCCGGCGCTGAGGCTTGCCACGATCTGCGGCCGGTAGCCGGCCAGCGCCTGCGGCACGTTCTCGTCGGTGGCGCGCTGGCGCGCGCGTTCGGCGTTGAGCTGCGGATTGGTCTGATAGGCTTTTGCCAATGCCTCCGGCAGGGCTTCGGCCGATGCCGCGGAGGGCAGGGCGCACGAGAGCGCCAGCGTGGTCCATGTCGCAAGCACAGGACCCGCGCCCGATCGACGTCGCGTCAACCCGCGACCAGCTCTGGCGGTACGCCCAATCATGTAATCCCGTTTTTCCCGGCTGTCCGCCCCGCCGACGATGGCCTCTTAGCTGTTTAGCCAGCCGAGGTCTCGCAGGCAAACTGCCGCGGGGAAAACCCCCATGTATTCCGTGCTTGTTGCAGGCGCGTCACAGGATGTGCGCGGGAAAGCGCCAGTGCCTTACACTGGCCTGACCGGTTTGTGCGCTACCGGTTCTTGTTCACCGGCTTGCGCTTTTCGATGAACGCCGCCATGCCCTCCGAGCGGTCCTCGAGCGCGAAGGTCGAATGGAACAGGTTGCGCTCGACGCTCATGCCTTCGGAGAGCGTAGTCTCGAAGGCGCGGTTTACCGCTTCCTTGGCCATCGCGGCCGCAGGGCGCGACATCGCGGCGATCTTCTCGGCGGCCGCCATCACCTCGTCCATCAGCTTGTCGGCGGGTACGATGCGGCTGACGAGGCCGGAGCGCTCGGCTTCCGCCGCGTCCATCATCCGGCCGGTGAGGCAGAGGTCCATGGCCTTGGACTTGCCGATCGCGCGTGTCAGCCGCTGGGTACCGCCGATGCCGGGAATGGTGCCGAGCGTGATCTCGGGCTGGCCGAACTTCGCAGTGTCGGCGGCGATGATGAAATCGCACATCATGGCGAGCTCGCAGCCGCCGCCGAGCGCATAGCCCGCGACCGCGGCGATGGTCGGCTTGCGGCAGCGCGCGATGCGGTCGCCGCCGATCGCGGCGAAATCCTCGGAGAACATGTCGATGAAGCCTTTGGGCTGCATCTCCTTGATATCTGCGCCGGCGGCAAAGGCCTTTTCATTGCCGGTCACGACGATGCAGCCGATGGCCTCATCGGCCTCGAGATCGTCGACCGCCGCGGCGATCTCGCGGAAGACGCCGAACGAGAGCGCGTTGAGCATCTTCGGCCGGTTCAGCTTGACGATGCCGACCGCACCGATGCTCTCGACGATGATGTGTTCGAACGTGCTCATGCTCCACCCACGCTTTTGATTGAGCGGGCAATGTGCCCGCTGGCGCGGATGGCTTCAAGGGGGCCGCGCGAGTCGCGTCCCCTTCGGAACCGGCCATCAGGCCATGAACATGCGCGCGGCGGAGGCCAGAGTGAGCAATGTGCCGACGCCGATGAAGATCTTACCGATCAGGGAGCTCTGGTCCCAGGCCGAGCTCTGCTGGGTGCTGGCCATCACCGGCGCCGGCCGTGGCTGCGCCTCGGTTGCGGCAATCACGGCTTTCTGCGGCGGCCGGTTCTCCTGCAGGGCGCGATCGATGTCGTTGAGCTGATCGGGCGCGACGACCTGGCTTTCCGGGTTCTCGGCGTTGGTATTATCGGCGGCTGCCTGGACATTGTCGTTGGCGCGGTTCGTCATCGCGGAGGCGGCTGCGGCAGTCGGCGTATCGGGGGCGAGCTGCGCATTGGCGTTGGCGACCCCCGGGGCCATCTGGCTCGATGGCGGTACCTGACCGTCGGTTTTTTCGCTCCTGGACTCGTCGGGCTTGCCCGCCGCGTCCTTCTTGTCGGCCTTGTCGTCGGATTTCTGCACCGTCTTCTTGCTATCGGTGCGGCGCGAGTCATGGCGCCGGTGCTTGGCCGTGTCGGCCCCTTTGTCCGCGCTCTCCGATTTGTTGCCGGCGGTCGAGTTCGGCGCCGCCTGTGCGATGCCCCCGGACAGCAAGACAAGCCCGGCCAAAACGATCAGGGCCGCGCGCGCGCTGGTTTTCATCATGTCGACGATCTCCCCAATTCCGCCCGTCCCGGCAGCGAACAGAGACCCCGGGGCGTGACGACAGCGGGGCAGAAAATGGGAATCTTCGGGCTACACCCGGCAAAAACGCGGCAAACCCTCTCCCGCAGCCGCCCGCCCGATGCAGGACGCACCGATCGGTGTTATGAGCCGTCGCAGATGTTTGCGGCCGCATCGGTCGCGCGGCCCGGATCTCGATCACGAATTCGTGATATATTCGGCCCCCGCGTAACAAATTGAAAGAGCGGCCGAATTGCATGGTGAGGGGCGCGGGTGCGCGGACGTGAGGACGAATGGACCGGCCTGATGCGGTCGGCCATGGCTGGCGATGATGCGGCATATCATCGCCTGTTGAAGGCAGTCACGCCGGTACTGCGGGCCGCCGCGAGGCGTGGCCTGGCGCGGGCAGGTCAGCCGCCCGACCAGGCCGAGGATATCGTGCAGGAGATTCTTTTGGCGGTGCATCTGAAGCGGCATACCTGGGACAGCGAAGCGCCCTTCGCGCCCTGGCTGTTTGCGATCGGCCGCAACAAGCTGATCGATGCGCTCCGCCGGCGCGGTAGGCGCGTCTTCGTCAACATCGACGATTTCGCCGAGACGCTGCCGGGCGAGGCGCCGCAGGAGACCGCTTCAGCCGGCGAGGTCGCCGCCCAGCTGGGAACCCTGCCGCAGCGTCAGCGCGACGTGCTGCAATCAATCGCGGTCGAGGCCGCCTCGATCAAGGATACGGCGGCAAAGTTGTCGATGAGCGAGGGCGCGGTCCGGGTCGCGCTGCATCGCGGACTTGCGGCGCTTACGGCCAAACTGCGGGACCATTGATCATGGACACCGATCAACTCATTCGCTCGCTTGCGGCCGACAACACGCACCGCGCCCCACGCGTCGGCGCCGTGCTGACGATGGCGCTGCTGGTGGCCGCGCCCTTGTCGATCCTGATCTTCGCGACATTTCTCGGCGTGCGCGCCGACGTGATGAGCGCCATGCGCAATCCGTTCTTCGACATGAAGTTCGCGGTGACCCTGTCGCTCGCAATCCCCGCCATCATCGTCAGCCTGCATTTGTCGCGTCCCGAAGCCCTGCTGCGCGGCTGGGGCTGGCTGCTGCTGCTTCCCGTCGGGCTGCTCGCGGTGGCGATCGGCAGCGAGGCGATGATGGCGCCAGCCATGCCGATGACGATGCGCCTGATGGGCAAGAACTCCAGGGTTTGCCTGGTCGCGATCCCCGCGATGTCGCTGCCGCTGCTGGCGGGGACGCTGTTCGGCCTGCGCCACGGCGCGCCGTCCCGCCCCGCGCTCGCCGGAGCGCTCGCCGGGCTGGTGTCGGCCGGACTTGCGGCGACCCTCTATGCCTCGCATTGCACCGACGATTCTCCGCTGTTCGTCGCGACCTGGTACACGCTCGCGACCGCGCTGGTGACGGCGATCGGCGCGCTGGTGGGATCGAGGGTGTTGCGGTACTAGCCGCGCCGGCTTCACGCCGCCGGCGTCGCGTGCAGCTGCATGCGGTGGAAGCGCAACACCTGTTGCGCGGTCGATGAGCGCAGCGCTTCATAGGTGTCGCGCAGCTTCAGCATGTCGGTCTGCGACCCGCCGGAGAGCTTCTCGCGCATGGCGATGATGGCACGCACGCTCGACCATTGCATGCCCGCGGCCTTGGCGAGGATCATCACACCCTCGGTACGGCTTTCGATCATCATGGTCTCGGCGGTCTCGACCGCAACGCCCGCGAGCGCCGCGAGCCCGGCATTGGTCTCGTCGAACTTGCCCTGTTCGGCGAAAGTTGTGATCTGGAGCTCGTTGAGACGGCCGTCCTCGTGCAGCGACTTCACCAGCGCGCGCGCCATCTCCGTCTGCTTCGTCCTGGCGACGGCGCGAACCCGTTGGGCCGCTTCCTCGACGGCCCGCGACACCTCGTCCGCGAGCTCAGGATGTGCGGCCGCGAGTTTCCTGCGCACGCTCGAGGATGCCTTGGCGACCAGCCTCAGATAGTGATGGCGCGGCAGGTCGGGCCGCAGGCCGATGCAGCCGGCAAGGTCGTCGTCGCGCTCGGCGCGGACGACGAGGTCGGCGAAACTCTCCTCGGATAATTGCGCGCCCGGATTGCCGACGGTCGACTGAACCACGTCCTCGTCGCCCCGCGTCACCAGCACGTCGGTCAGGGCTTCCGACAGCGTCCGCCGTAGCGAGATCGCCTTGAGATGCGCCTGGCCCCTGGTGCGCGCGATCTCGATCAACGTCGCTTCGTCCAGTCGTTCCGACTTCGACAGCACGGGGCCGGAGACCTCGATGATCTCGTCGAGCGCGAGCGTGCGGATGATCTGCGGCGGCGCAGCCGCGATCGGTGCGAGCCGTTCGGCGAGCAGCGCCCTGGCCGACGTCTCGATCTGCGCGATCAGGCACTGGAACACGTCGTCGAACACGCGGATGTGGTCGTCGGAATAGTCGACCGCGTTGCCCACGAAGAGATCGGTGACCCGGCGCAGCGTCTCCACCCGGCGCGCGACGGTGCCGTGCGAGAGGGCAGCCTGCAATTCCTCGATCAGGTTTTCGGATGGACTTGCGGAATTGGATCTCATTGCCCTGTCCTGGAGCGTTCGGGCCGGCGGCGGCTTCTGTCGCACCGGAGAAAAATGCATCGGTCAGCTCGTTGCAACGCAGTTGCGCCCTTGCGCTTTGGCGGAATAGAGCGCGCCGTCGGCGCGCGCGAGAAACGTGTCGGCAGTATCAGCGTCGCGCAGCGTCACGACGCCCGCGGAAATGGTCACACGCATGCTTGGGGAGAATGCGCTCCAGTCGAGATCGGCGACGATGCCGCGCAAGCGCTCGAGCATGCGGAGCGCGACGTCGCCCGACGTGTCCGGCAGCAGCAGCAGGAATTCCTCGCCGCCGTACCGGCCGAAACTGTCGGTCGGCCGGATGTTGGCGAAAATGGAGATTGCGAAGGTGCGCAGCACCTCATCGCCAATGGGATGGCCGTAAGCGTCGTTGATGCGCTTGAACCAGTCGAGATCGATCAGCGCGATCGCGCAAGGCGTGGATGCCCGCCGCGATTTTTCGATCTCGGTGTCGAGAAGCCGCATGATGCAGCGGCGGTTGTAGGAGCCGGTGAGCTCGTCGAGCTCGGCCAGTTCTTCGATGCGTCGATAGGCGGCCTTCAATTCGATGCTGCGCCGGTACAGGATCTTGCGCAGGGTGGCGCCGAACAGGCCGAGGAAGGCGCACTGGCCGATCACCAGCACGAAGCAGAGCATCGAGGCGGTTCGCTGAAGCCGGGTCGCGACCGGCAGTCCGATCGGCAGATCCGATCCCAGGAAAACCAAGGTGAGCCCGCAGGTGGCAAGGCCCCAGGTGACCATGGCCTGGCTCGACGTCATGCGCAGCGTGCCGAACGCGAAGATCAGAAACAACACGGCGAGGAACGCGACCCCGACCGTCGGCACCGCGAGCAGGAACACCAGTTGGAGCGCCATATGCGCCGAGATCTGGTAGACGGTGAGGTAATGATCCTCGAAGCGGTCGCCGAAACCGGCTTCCGACAGCACCGTGAACGTCCCGATGATCAGGAGGCCGCCGAGCCAGAACAGCGACGGAACGCCGATGGAGATCGTCCCGTCATAGGCGTAGAGCAGCAGGACCGAGGCGCCGAGCGAGTAGCTTGCGACCTGGCCGATATACATCTGGCGGCGCTGCCGGGCCCGGCGTTCCCTGACCTCGGGAGCCGTCGTCTCGGGCGCGAGGACGAGATCCGCGACCTCTGCGGCATTCCTCTCGGGAAAGGACGTCGCGGCCGTGCTCATGGTCCCGCCAATGGTGGATGTCAGCGTAAAAACCTACGTGGCAAGCCTTTAGGTTTGGTATCCTTTGAAATCGAATCCGAGCCGTGCAGCATGGAACAAGTCGATCAGCCAGCGTGAGATTTTTACCGGCGGTCAGGTATCGTGTGCGCTGCGGTCGAGCCGAAGCAGGGCTTGGCGCGACAAAGGTGGTGCAGGGCTGCTATGGAACCGGATGAGGCCGGGCCGCCTGTACCCGGACAGGCATTCCGCAGGGAAATATCGCAGTATTATGGTACCGATTCGGACTTGCGACGCTGACCACCGCGGGTGGGACGAGAAAAATGCCTGTATGTGGGGTAGCTCACACAGGCCCCCGTATGAGTGCGGTAGGTTGAACAATTTTGCCCCCCACGTCGAACCGTCCGCCGCATCGACCCGACCAACTTTGCGAGACGGCCATTGAGCGCGACACAGGCGGCTTCGGACGAGATCCTGATCGCCAGGATCGCTCAAGGTGACCGGCTTGCCATGCAGGTGCTGTACGGGCGGCACCATGTCAGGGTTTACAGGTTCGGACTGCGGCTCGTGCGGGACGAGCAGGCGGCGGAAGACCTCATCAGCGAGGTGTTTCTCGACGTCTGGCGTCAAGCCGGCAAGTTCGAGGGCCGATCCGCCGTTTCCACCTGGCTGCTGGCAATCACCCGATTCAAGGCCCTGTCTGCGCTCCGGCGCAGGAAGGATTTCGAGCTGGACGAAGAAGCCGCCAACGCGATCGAGGATACGTCCGACGATCCGGAAACGGTGGTGCAGAAGAAGGATACCAGTGAGGCGTTGCGGGAGTGTCTAACGGGCCTCTCGCCGGATCACCGGGAAATCGTCGATCTCGTCTACTACCACGAGAAGTCCGTGGAAGAGGTGGCCGAAATCGTCGGAATACCGGAGAACACAGTGAAGACGCGCTTGTTCTATGCGCGCAAGAAACTGGCCGAACTGCTGAAGGCAGCCGGCGTCGAGCGAGGCTGGCCATGATGGCTTTGAGCAAGAAGATGCTGGAGCAAGAGCCCAGTGAAATTGAACTACTGCTGCCCTGGCACGCTGCCGGCACGCTGAACGCGCGCGATGCGCGCCGTGTCGAGGA
Organism: Bradyrhizobium sp. CB1015; assembly: GCF_025200925.1. Lineage (GTDB taxonomy): Bacteria > Pseudomonadota > Alphaproteobacteria > Rhizobiales > Xanthobacteraceae > Bradyrhizobium. The sequence goes on from NZ_CP104174.1 coordinate 3,457,707, forward strand.
AGCGCTGGCGCGCGATCCCGAGCTTGCCAGGCAATATGCTGCGATCCGCGCCGAGTACGAAGAGACCATCCACCTGAACGAGAGCTTAGGGGCGCCGTCGGCGCGCGCGATGCAGAAGCTGTTCGCCGCGATCGATGCCGAGCCGGCGCGGGCGAGCGGCTCGCTGCCTCTGTCGGCGCGCATCTCGACCTTCTTCGCGAGCCTGTCGCCGCGCACGCTGGCCTGGTCGGCGAGCCTCGGCGCCGTCGCGCTCGTGCTGCAGGCCGGCATCATCGGCGCCGTGCTGATGAAGAACCAGCCCGCGACCTTCCACACTGCTTCGCTCTCGACCAGCGCGCCGATCACGCGCGAGCTCGGCAGCACGGCCGCGCCGGCGCGCGCGCTGGTGCGCTTCACGCCCGAGGCGCGCGTCGCCGACATCACCGCGCTGCTCGACAGCTACCAGGCTTCGATCATCGGCGATGCCAAGGGCGGCATGTTCCGCCTCCAGTTCGACAAGGCGATGAGCCAGGACGAGCTCGCTTCGCTGCTCGGCAGGATGCAGCGCGAGAAGCTCGTCAACCTCGCCGTCGCGGCGCCGTAGGCGCGCCGCCGAGCCGATGACGGGCAAATCCGAGAGCAGGGTGCGCGCCGGGGCCTGCGCTTCATCCGTCGGTGTTGCGCTCCTGGTCGCCTCCTGTCTCGGCGTCGGGGTTGCGCAGGCGCAGGCGATCATGCGCACGCCCACGATCAGTGTGCCCTCGCGCACGCCGACCGTCTCTCCCAACATCACCCCGCGGGTCAGCCCGAACATCGCTGCGCGCGCGGTGAGCGTCGACCGCGGCCCGCGGACGATGGCGACCATTCCGCATACCACGACGTCCCGCATCCGGCCGACGACGCCGGTGCTGCCCTATGCGCGTTACTCGCCGAACCTCTATCCGGCTTGCACCGCGCCCTATCGCAGTGGCGACGGCGAATGTCTGGCGCAGCCGAACGCGGGCGGCGAGGGCACCGGAAAATCTGGCAAGAAGAGCGCCGGCAAAGGGCGCGGCAACAACACGCCGGTCGCGCTGATCTCGCGCAGCTTCGCAGGCGAATTCGTCGCCGAGATCGACGGCGCGCTGTCGATGGCCGAGGCCGACGAGCTGGCGCGTCGCCACGGCCTGACCCGCCTCGCTTCCGAGAATTTCCCGCTGATCGGAGCCACGTTCGGCCTGTTCCGCATCACCGACGGCCGGCCGTACGAAACCGTGCGGCGCGAATTCGCGGCCGACGGCAGCGTGCGCTCGCTGCAGCCGAACTTCCGCTACGTGCTCCAGGATCAGAAATCGCCGGCCACGGCCGAGGGCGACCCTGCGCAATATGCGCTGGCAAAGCTCCGCCTGCCGCAAGCGCATACGCTGGCGCACGGAGCCAACGTCACGATCGCCGTGATCGATTCCGGCGTCGACGCCCGGCATCCCGAGCTCGCCAATTCCGTTGCCGACAATTTCGACGCGCTCGGCAGTGCCGAAGGGCCGCATGTCCATGGCACCGGCATCGCCGGGGCGATCGCGGCCCATGCCCGTCTGATGGGCAGCGCGCCCGAAGCCCGCATCATCGCCATCCGGGCGTTCGGCGGTGCCAATGGCGGCGCCGAGAGCTCGTCCTACATTATCCTGCGTTCCCTGAATTACGCCGCCGAGCACGGCGCGCAGATCGTTAATATGAGCTTTGCCGGTCCGAAGGATGCGGTGATCGAGCGCGCGATCGCGGCGACGGCCGCGCGTGGTCTCGTGCTGATCGCGGCCGCCGGCAATGCCGGCGCGAAATCGCCGCCGCTCTATCCGGCTGCCAATCCCAACGTGATTGCGGTCAGCGCGACGGATCAGCAGGACAGGCTGTTCGCCGCCTCGAACCGCGGCAACTATATCGCGGTCGCAGCCCCCGGCGTCGACATCTTCCTGCCGGCACCCGACGGCAAGTACCAGATGACGTCGGGAACCTCGTTCTCGGCCGCCTATGTCTCAGGCGTCGCGGCGCTGCTGCTCGAGCGCAATTACGCACTCAAGCCGGAAGCGCTGCGCATGACGCTGGCGAAGACCGCGCGCGACCTCGGCTCACCCGGGCGTGACGACCTCTTCGGCGACGGTCAGGCCGACGCCTTTGCCGCCGTCATGGCCATTCCCGCTGACAGCGCGACGCCGGTCGCTGCTGCCTCGGGTACAACAAAACGTGAAGATGCGGGCAAGCGTCGCGACGAGCCGGGCATTCGCGCTATCGAGCAGCCTTCGCTGTCGAGTGCGGAGGATAAATCCGCGGTTTCTCAGGCAGATAGACCGGCGTCCCGATAGCGGCCGCGACAAAGCTGCGCGCTCGCCGAAGGCTAAAAAATCAAACCCCGCATTGAACGTTCAGCCCGCTGCCCCGACCAACTGATGTGGGAGCGGTCATCCCTCCCCATCAGTCATATCAGGCGCGAGCGCCCATCCACCCCAAGCGCCCATATGGCTCGACCCGTCCGGTTGTCCCCCCGGACGGGTCTTTTCTTTTCAGAGCGTTTTTGAGCGAAGTGGATGCCGGCTCGCGTGAAGAAAACGCGTCAAAACAAGAATCTAGAGCTTCGATTGTGATTCAATCAGAACCGAAGCTCCAGGCGTCCGATTTTTTGAAGCTTCGCATCCGTTCAGCTTGCGGTTGAAGATCGCCGCGGCCTCGGTCGTCGTCGCGCGCGTGGTGCGCCGCAAGTCCGTTATGCTTGTGCGAAGCTTGACTCGAAAACACAGCAATTCTCCGCACGACTACGGTGTCTGACAACCAATGCCGCGTCGTTGCTGGACAAGTCAAAACTTTTCCACAAAATATTCATGTCGCGTCTAAATTGATTCGTGTGCGTTGCGTCCCCCCGCCTCCGTGTTTTCTCCTGACGGGCTGGTTCATGACACATCGCCAAGAGTTCGTTCGCGACGCGGCCGGCAGCCGCCAAATCGCGGCGCGCTGGTGCGCTCTCGCCGAGCAACGCCTGCAACATCTCTCCGAGATGTTCGAGACCGGGCGCTGGCGCCGCTATCATTCCGAGATCGCGTTCCTCGAAAACATCCAGGAAGCCAAGCGCGCCGTCCAGACCTGGCGCGCGCTCGCGACCGGCGGGGATGTCGCCGAGGCGGCCGCGAGCGTGACGCCGGCATTCGGTTGGTCGCCCGCGACGATGCCCCGCATGGCGCCGCGCGAGCAGGCGCAGACCGTGCAGCTCAAGACCTTGCAGCCAAAGGCCGTTCACATCGCTCCCGAGACCGCGACGCCGGTCAGGCTCGATCCGAAACCGGACGTGCTCGCGGAGATCACCGAAGCCCCGATCGCGCCGCTTGCCATGCCCGTAGCTTGGCCGTCGTTCGTCGCGCCTAGCGAGATGCCGCCGCTCAGGGCTCCCGCTGCGAAGGCACCGTTCACCGCGCCTGCCGTGAGATCGCCGCTCGCCGAGCCGGGCGCAACCGCGCCATTCACCGCGCCGGAAGTGAGGCCGCCGGTGCCTGCCGCGAAGCCGCCGAAGACCGCGCCTGCAGCGATGGCGGCGCTGCTGCCGCAGTTCGCCCCTCCCGCCGAGGAAATCGTCGCCGCCCCCGAGCGCGTCGTCGAATTCACCTTCAGCCTCGACGGCCTGGAAGCGAAGTACCCGCTGCTCAGGAACGCGTTCTAGCGAGGCCTACGGGGAAGCCGCAGCGTCCTCTCAACTCCGTCATCCAGGCGCGAGACACGTGGCGCAGGGCGCCACGTGGGGAGCCTCGAAGGATGCGCGGCCTGGCTGTCTCCCCAACAAACGCTTACGTCTTCGGCGCTCCCGCGCGCCGCCGTGCAAGCTGACTCACCGACTTCCAATCCGAACGGATGAGCGCTTCCTTCTTGGCGCGGCTCCAACCTTTGAGCTGTCGCTCGGCAGCAATACCGTCGGTGATCCGATCAAAATACTCCGACCACACCAGGACGACCGGGCGCCGTGAGAAGGTGTATCCTGGATGAGCTCCCGCATTGTGCTCATCGACTCGCTTGGACGTGTCCTCGCCGGTGGCGCTCCCGATATAGAACGAGCCATCCGCGCAGCGCAGCATGTAGACATAGATGCCCACAACATCATCCTTCGAGGCTCCCGGCACAGTGCTCCGCACTGCGCCGCTCGCACCTCAGGATGACGGCAGTATTCCGGTTCTCAAGTTTTGATGAAACAACCGCAGGCTCTTCCGTCATCCTGAGGCGCTCGCCATGGGACGCAGCGCGTCCCATGGGGAGCCTCGAAGGATGAACGGCCCGGCCGTCAACCGCGCCTACCTTCGCACCGCATTGCCGCCGACCACCAGCTGCGCGAAACGTTGTGCGCCGTCGGCTGACAGATCCGACGTCACCGCGCGGGCGTGATCGAGGCCGACCACGGCGCCGCGCGGCGTCTCGGAGATCATGTTGTTATTGACGAGCGCGGTGCCGGCGCCCGGCACGACGGAGACGCCGACGCCGGCCAGCGCCTTGCGGATCACGTTGCCCGTGATCGCGACGTCGCGCAGATATTTGCCCCAGCCGGCGACGATGCCGTAGGACGGCGCGTTCTCGATCACGTTGCCGGTCACCGAAGAATCCGCCTCGATGTAGATGCCGACGCCGGCATCGTCGTCGGGCGCGGTCCCGATCGGCCGCTTCGGGATCAGGTTGCGGATGATGTTGCCCTGGACCACCGCGATGCGGCCGCCCTCGTTGAAATTGCACACGGAGACGCCGACGGCTGCGCCGTCCACAATGTTGTTGGCGATTACCGCCGCCTCGAACGCGAACTCGGAATAGAGCGCGACCTCGCGCACGTCGCTGACGCTGTTGCCCGTGATGTGGATGTTCGAGGCCGAGTTGCCGCGCACGGCCGAATAGTCGCAATTCCTGATGCGGTTGCCGCGCACGATCACGTTGCCGGCGCGAAAGGCGTTGATGGCATTGCCGTACTGGCCCGAGCCGCCGGGGCCGGCCTTGATGTTCTCGATGCGGTTGTCGGCGAGCAGCGTGCCGTCATCGCCGATCGCGGTGCGCAGGACCTCGATCCCGTTGTCGTTGGTGCCGAGAATCGTGTTGCGGCAGACACTGAGACCCCTGGCGTCGAACGACACGATCGCCGTTACCGCGACGCCGGTGAAGATATTGCCGGAGATGTCGCCCGCGACCTGCTCGAGCCAGATGCCGCTGCCGCCCGAGTTCGTGATCTCGCAAGCGGTGATGCGCACATCGCGCCCGCCGAGAACGTGGATCAGGCCGCGCCGTGTCGGCAGTGCAACGCCGCCGCCGTCGAACGTGATGCCGGTGAGGTCGATCGCATCGGAGCCGTCGCTCTGGATCGCCGAGGCCCCGCCGGTGAAGACGAGCTTGGTCGCGCCGCGCACGCCGATCAGCTGTGCGCCGTTCGGCAGCCGCAACAGACCGGTCCGGTACACGCCCGGCGGCAAGGCGAGCGGCAATTGCGCCCGCGCGGCCTCGTCGATGGCACGCTGCAGCGCGCGGGTCTGGTCCTCGCTGCTGCCGGGCCGCACACCATATTGCGTGGCATCGCGGCCGAGCAGCGACGTCAGCGGCGCCGCGCGTGCGGCGTCAACAGGCATGGCCAGCGCACCGGCAATGCCGGCGGTCGAAGCCCCGATGAGATGACGGCGATTGAGGTCCATGACGCGTCCTCCGGCGGACGCGGGAGGTGTCCGCAGCGGACTAGGTAGCGCAGGGCAGGCGAGAGCGCGGGAGATTGTTCGCAGTAGGGTTAAATGTTTACCGCAAAGACGGTGCCGTAGGGTGGGCAAAGGCGGCGCTTGCGCCGTGCCACCTATCCAAGAAAGTAAAAGACGTGGGCACGCTTCGCTTTGCCCACCCTACGACACCTCAGCGTTCCGCGCCTTCCGCGCCAAACCCACTATCTCCATCAGCATCGCTTCCCCCGCATCCACCAGGTCCTCCAGCGTGATGCGGCCTGCTCCCTTGCGCCGCACGGCGCCGCTGCGCGCAAGCAGGGGAATGTGGATGAACGCCGCAAGCCTGGGCCCGCCCGCCTTCACGTGCTCGATCGCGCGCCAGCTCAGATAGTTGCAGAGATAGGCGCCGGCATCGCGGGAGGGACGCGCGTCGATGCCGGTAAGGCGCGCGGCGCGCAGCAGCCTTGCGCTGTGCGGGCCGAACATCATCGCGTCCGCATGACCGACGATGCCGCGCTTGGCCGAGCGGGTGTTGGTCGCATCGGGCCAGAGCATGGTGACGGCGTTGCGCGCCCGCGTCTCGATGCGCAGGTAAGGCGTGCGGGCGGCGAGGCCGAACATCAGGAGCGCGTCGGGCTTTTGCGCAGCGAGCACGTCGGGCAATTGGCGGTCGACCGCGGCATAGGTGACCGGGAAGATGTGGCTCGACAGCGCGACATCGTCGAGCGCAGGCCGGCGCAATTGCGCCAGCCGCGCCACCAGCGGCTGGGTCGGATTATAAGGCGCGCCGGGAAACGGACCGAAGCCGGTGAGGAGAATGCGGAGCTTGTCGCTCATTGCAGCAACTCCAGGATCTGCTCGGCGGCGAGCGCCGGCGTGAGATGGCCATCGGCGACCTCGGCCTCGATCTTGCGGACCTTGGTCCGCACCGAGGCCTCGCTGCGCAGCCGCGCCAGCATGCGCTGCTCCAGCATCGACCACATCCACTTCACCTGCTGCTCGCGCCGCCGCGCGGCGAAATCGCCGGACGCGTTCATCGCCTTGCGATGATCCAGAACCTTCTGCCAGATCTTTGCGATGCCCTCGCCAGTCAGCGCCGAATAGGTCTCGACCGGCGGATGCCAATGCTCGGACCGGGGGCTGAGGATATGCAGCGCGCCGCGATAGTCGGCCGCGGTAATCTTGGCGCGCTTCAGATTGTCGCCATCGGCCTTGTTGATCGCGATCATGTCGGCGAGCTCGACCAGGCCCTTCTTGATGCCCTGCAGTTCGTCGCCGCCGCCCGGCAGCATGAGGGCGAGGAAGAAGTCGGTCATGTCGCAGACCGCGGTCTCGGACTGGCCGATGCCGACGGTCTCCACCAGCACGACGCCGAATCCGGCGGCCTCGCACAGCAGCATCGCCTCGCGCGTCTTGGCGGCGACGCCGCCGAGCGTGCCCGAGGACGGCGAGGGGCGGATGAAGGCGTCATCAGACGCCGACAGCCGCGCCATCCGGGTCTTGTCGCCGAGGATCGAGCCGCCGCTGCGCGCCGAGGACGGATCGACCGCGAGCACCGCGACCTTGTGACCCTGCTCGATGAGATACGTACCCAGCGCATCGATGGTGGTGGATTTGCCGACGCCGGGCGAACCGGTAATGCCGACGCGAAACGCCTTGCCGGTGTCGGGCAGCAGCATCTGCACCAGCTCCCGCGCCAGCGCCTGGTGGTCGCTGCGCCGGCTCTCCACCAGCGTGATGGCCCGGGCGAGGGCCGCACGACTGCCGGCGCGCACGTCGCGGGCGAGGGTCTTGACGTCGAGCGAGGCCTTCTTCTCAGTCATGCCTCTGCTTTACAACGCCGAGGCGGGGCAGGCGAGGCCCGCCCGCCTGATATCACCGGGTCGTTGCGGCGACCGTCTGCGCCGGTTTCACCTTGCGCCACACCCACACCATCACCGGCCAGAGCAGCGCGCCGATCGCCATCGCGGCGAGGATGGCCGCGACCGGACGCTCGAAGAACGGCAAGATGCTGCCGTCCGACTTGATCAGCGAGGTGACGAAGGCCTGCTCCACCATGGTGCCCATGACGATGCCGAGCACCATCGCGGCGACGGGATAGCCGTTCGCCTCCATGACATAGCCGATCACGCCGAAGGCGGCGACGGTGACGACGCCGAACATGTTGTTGCCGATCGCGAACGAGCCGACCGCGCAGCACAGCATGATGATCGGCATCACGGTCGAGCGCGGCGCCAGCAGGATGTAGGCGGCGACGCGGATCATGGCGATGCCGAGCGGGATCATCAGGATGTTCGCGATGATGAACATCAGATAAATCGCGTACATGCTCGACGCCTTCTCGGTGAACAGCGTCGGGCCGGGATTGAGTCCCTTCATGTAGAGCACGCCGATGGCGATCGCCGCGATGGTGTCGCCGGGGATGCCGAACAGCAGCGAAGGCACCCAGCCGGAGGCGATGCTGGCATTGTTGCTGGCGCCGGCCTCGACCAGGCCCTCGACATGGCCGGTGCCGAACTTTTCCGGCTCCTTGGAGAAGCGCTTCGACATCGCATAGGAGACCCAGGCGGCCATATCGGCGCCGGCACCGGGCAGCACGCCGATGATGATGCCGACGATGTTCCCGCGCGTCATCTGCCAGTGATAGAGCTTGGTCAGCCTCCACTGTCCGGCCATGATGCTTCCGAACTTGCGCCGCGGCAGCGGCGGCGGCTCCGGTGTCAGCATCGCACGCATCACCTGCGCCACCGCGAACACGCCGACGAGGGCCGGGATCGGCTCGATGCCGCCGAACAGATCGGTGAGGCCGAAGGTGAAGCGCGGGATGCCGCCGGGATTCTCGATGCCGATGCAGGACACGAGCAGGCCGATGAACATGCCCGCGATCGCCTTCACCGGCGAGGAGCGCGCGACCAGGGTGGCGCACATCAGGCCGAGCAGCGCCAGCCAGAAATATTCGAAGGTCGAGAACGACAGCGCGATCTCGGCGAGCGGCGGCGCCAGGATCATCAGCGACAGCACGCCGGCGATGCCGCCGACGGCGGAGAACCAGACGCCGGCCCCCAACGCCAGCTCGGCCTGGCCTTTGCGCGTCATGGCGTAGGCTTCATCCGCATAGGCGGCGGAGGCGGGCGTGCCGGGGATACGCAGCAGCGCGCCGGGAATGTCGCCGGAGAAGATCGCCATCGAGGAGGCCGCGACGATGGTCGCGATCGCCGCGATCGGCGACAGATAGAAGGTGACGGGGACGAGCAGGGCGGTCGCCATCGTCGCCGACAGGCCCGGCAGCGAGCCGATCACGAGGCCGTACACGGAGGCCGCGATCATCGCGATGATGACCTCCCAGGTGGAGATCAGCGCGAAGGCATCAATCAGGGTCTTGAGCATGGGATTACCAGGGCGCCGGCAACAGGCCGGCGGGCAGCGGCACGCGCAGCAGCTTGCCGAAGATGAGATGAATGGCGAAAGGCGAGAGCATCGCGAGCGGCAGCGCCAGCTTCCACTTCGCCCCGAGCGCGGTCGAGGTCACGTAGACCATGATCGCCGCGGTGAGGATGAATCCGAGCCGGTCGGCGGCAAAGACGTAGAACAGCAGCAGTGCCGGCGGCAGCAGCGCGCGCAGGCCGTAGAGCCTGCCCTGCGACGGCGGGGCCGCCGCCTGGCCGTCCTCGAATGGGACCAGTTCTTCTTCCTCCTCGAAGGAATGGCCGATGCCGAACGCGATCGCGAGCCCGCACAGTGCAAGGCCGCAGCCGATCACCAGCGGAAATACGTTGGGGCCGACCGGCTGCCCCGGCACCGGCGGCAGAATGTAGCCGCCATAGGCGGCAGCCGCGCCGAGCACGACGAGAAACGATCCCGTGACGGAGTCGGGAAGACGCATAGGAGGGTCCTGTAGGCTTTCTTCTCCCTCTCCCCGTTCTTACGGGGAGAGGGTTGGGGTGAGGGGACTTTCCGCGCGAACGGTGAGAGCTGGACTCGCGGAGATTCCCCCTCACCCAAATTCGAGCAAAGCTCGAATTCGACCTCTCCCTGCATCCGCCTTCGCTAAAGCTTCGGCGGACAAGCGCGGGGAGAGGTGAAAACATCACGCCTTGCTCAGGCCGGCGGCCTTCATCGCCTCGCCCATCTGGGCATCGCCCTTGTCCATGAAGCCCGCGAAGTGGGCCGCATCGCCCCACACGGTGCCGAAGCCGCGATTGCTCATGAAGTCCTTGAACTCGGCGGAGTCGTAGACCTTCTTCAGCGCCGCGGTGAGCTTGGTTGCGATCTCCGGCGGCAAGTTTTTCGGCCCGGCAATGCCGCGCCAGGCGCCGGTTGCGTAGTCGATGCCCATGGCCTCCTTCAGCGTCGGCACGTCCTTGAACACCGGGTTGCGCGCGGGCGCCATGATGGCGAGGCTTCTGGCCTTGCCGGCCTCGATGATCGCGCGCGCCTCCGGCACCGAGCAGGTGGTGAGGTCGAGACCGCCGGCGGCGAGATCCTGCATCGCGGGTGCTGCGCCATTCGACGGCACCCAGGCGACCTGATTGGCGGGCAGGCCCATCGCCTGCATCCAGCCGACCAGTGCGAGATGCCAGATGCCGCCCTGGCCGGTGCCGGAAGCCTTGAACTTGCCGGGAGGCGCCGCCTTGATCGCGTCGGCGAGCTCCTTGACCGTCTTGTAGGGCGAGGAGGAGGAGACCTGGATGCCGGGCGGATCCTCGTTCATCAGCGCCAGCGGCGTGTAGCTCTTCGGCGTCAGGTCGGTGAGACCCTGCCAGTGCATCATCGAGATTTCGACCGTGAGCATGCCGATGGTGTAGCCGTCGGGCTGCGCGGTCGCGATCGCACTGTGGCCGACCACGCCGGAGCCGCCGGTGCGGTTGACCACGTTGAAGGGCTGGCCGAGATCCTTCTCCAGCAGCGCCGCGACGATGCGCGCGGTGGCATCGGTCCCGCCGCCGGCGCCCCAGGGCACGATCACGGTGACCGGCCGGGCCGGATAGGCTTGCGCAAGTGCGGGCTTGAAGCCGAAAGCGGCGGATGCCGCGACCGCGGCGGTGGAAGCCGCAAAGGTGCGGCGCGAAATCTTGGACATTGAATGCCTCCCAGCGGCGCCCGTGATGTCGGGCGCTCTTGTCAACTTCCGGCATTCTAGTCGGCTTTGCGTCGCCGCCGCAAGGTAGCGCTACCAACTGAGAGCGCCATGTTGTGTGAAAGCAGGCGGAACGAATGGGTGGTCGGAAATCGGGTGGGTTTTGCCCGCGCGCGCAGCCAACTTTAGCGCGTAACGATAAACCAAAGGCAAGCCATCCATGACCCAAGCCTATTACAGCGCCGTGCTGGACCACCCGCTCGACGACGTCTGGTCGCTGATCCGCGATTTCAACAACTACCCCGCTTATATCGACGGGGTGAGCGAGAGCGAGATCGAAGATAACAAGCGCGGCGATGAAGTCGGCGCCATCAGACGCTTCTGCTATCTCGGGAACTGGATCCGCCAGCGCCTGGTCGATCACTCGGACCGGCAGCACACCCTGACTTATGCCGGTCTCGAAGCGATACCGTATCCGCAAGACGACGGAAGCCAAACGCCGGCGCCGACGCGCTATCAAGGCACCATGCATCTGCGTCCGATCATCGAAGGCGACCGCACCCTCATCGAATGGTCGGTTGCGCTCGAAACTGAACCTGTGGACGCCGAGCGCTGGAAAGCCCTGTTTGCCTCCTGGATTCCCGATTGGACGGATTCACTGGCACGGACATTGGCTCGGGCTCGTCCGCGATCCAGCTAGAGCATGATGCGATTAGGCGTGATTGCGCCACCGGCGGTGCACTCCCTCTCCCGCTTGCGCAGGGCTATCGCATTTGCGAATTTTCCCCGCGGCCATCCTTCGAGACGCCCGCTTTGGGCGGGCTCCTCAGGGTGAGGGCGGAGTGCGCGGCAGCAGTTTCAACGAGCACTGATGCTGATTAGCCTCATCCTGAGGAGGCGCGTAAGCGCCGTCTCGAAGGACGAGGCGTGCGCGCAGGCCGCCGCCACAAGTCATATGCGATTGCCCTGCCCGCTTGCGGGAGAGGGCTGAGGAGAGGGTGTTTCCGCAACGGGACAGTCTGCAAGAGGAGAAAGCCCTCACCCGGCGCGCGGGACGATGCTTTGCATCGCCCGGACGCGCCGACCTCTCCCGCAAGCGGGAGAGGTGAACGAGCGCCGAGGCAATCGATTCATCCAAATCTCATCTCGCTTTAGCGACCGCTCACTGAACCTCCTCGTCGCCCTTCGGCCGCGCGCCGCCGAAGATGCGCGCGCCCTCCGCCGTGAGGTACGGCTTCAGCGCCTCCCAGGGCACGAATGCGACATACTCGCCCTCGGCGTAGGGACCGACCGCATAGGGCGGATAGTGGAACGTGAGGCCGGAGCTCTTGCCGGCCTCGGTGGAGGGCGCGAGCGTCACCGCGCCGATCTTGAGCAGGCTCGGCTTCAGCTCTTTGAACCATTCGTCGGTTGCGGTCTCGCCGGCATCCCGTTTCTTCTTCTCGGCCTTGAGCGAGGCGATGATCGCCTTCACCATCGCATTCATGGTCGTGCCGTTGTCCGCGGTCTCGGCGAAGAACGGGCGGATCGAGATGCGCTTGTTGACGGCCCTGTCCCACAGGATCGTGTTGACGTCCGAATTGGGGTGGGCGCCGCGCGTGTTCATGTAGTCGTCGCGCAGGATGCTGACATAGCGGTCGGCAACGACGGAGCGGATCTCGTATTTGCGCTCGAAGTCCCAGCCGCCTTCCCTGAAGAATTGCGGATCGGCTTTGCGCGCGGTGGCGGCTTCCGCGGCATTCTTGTCCAGCCATTTCCTGCCCTCGGCGAGGCAGTCCGCCGCCAGCGCCGCATCCGCCTTGATCCTGCCGTCGAGGAAGACGCGCGCCTCGATGCTTTTGGTGTTGACGACCGCGTCGGGCTTGGGATCGGCGGCGTGTGCGGGGCTGAACAGCGCGCTGCAAACCGCAGCGGCCGCGAGCGCGCGCATGAACGTTGGCGCGAGAAACATCACGCAAAGTCCTCTTGTCGGAAGATCGACGGCGAAGCTACTCCGCCGCCTCGCTGTGCCCCAGCCGGGCGTTCAGCTTGCGGATCAGCTCCTCGGCGGCATCCGCGATCACCGTGCCGGGCGGGAAGATCGCCTCCGCGCCGGCGGCATAGAGCGCATCGTAATCCTGCGGCGGCACCACGCCGCCGACGATGATCATGATGTCGTCGCGCCCCTGCTTCTTCAGCGCGGCCTTCAGCTCCGGCACGGCGGTGAGGTGGGCGGCGGCCAGCGAGGAGACGCCGAGGATGTGCACGTCATTCTCGACCGCCTGCCGCGCGGCTTCGTCGGCGGTGGCGAACAGCGGCCCGATGTCGACGTCGAAGCCGATATCTGCAAAGGCCGACGCGATCACCTTCTGGCCTCGGTCGTGGCCGTCCTGGCCGATCTTGGCGACCAGGATGCGCGGGCGGCGGCCCTCGGCCTCCTCGAAGGCGTCGATCAGCGCCTGAACCTTCTCGACCTGGGTGCCCATGCTGGACGCCTCCCGCTTGTAGACGCCGGTGATGGACTTGATCTCGGCGCGGTGCCGGCCGAACACTTTCTCCATCGCGTCCGAGATCTCGCCGACGGTCGCCTTCGCACGCGCGGCGTCGATCGCGAGCGCCAGCAGATTGCCGTTGCCTTCGCCGGCCGAGCGCGTCAGCGCGGCGAGGGCGGCATCGACCTCCTGCTGGTTGCGCTCGGCTTTCAGCCGCTTGAGCTTGTCGATCTGAAGCCGGCGGACATTGGTGTTGTCGACCTTCAGAATCTCGATTCTGTCTTCGTCGGTCGGCTTGTACTTGTTGACGCCGATCACCGCCTGCTTGCCGGCGTCGATCCGCGCCTGCGTCTTGGCCGAGGCCTCTTCGATGCGCAGCTTCGGCACGCCGGCTTCGATCGCTTTCGCCATGCCGCCGAGCTCCTCGATCTCCTGGATATGGCCCCAGGCCTTGGCGGCGAGGTCGCGCGTGAGCCGCTCGACATAATACGAGCCGCCCCAGGGATCGATGATGCGGGTGGTGCCGCTCTCCTGCTGCAGGAACAGCTGGGTGTTGCGGGCGATGCGCGCCGAGAAATCGGTCGGCAGCGCCAGCGCTTCGTCGAGCGCGTTGGTGTGCAGCGATTGGGTGTGGCCCTGGGTGGCCGCCATCGCCTCGACCGTGGTGCGCATCACGTTGTTGAAGACGTCCTGCGCGGTCAGCGACCAGCCCGAGGTCTGGCTGTGCGTGCGCAGCGACAGCGAGCGCGGGTCCTTCGGGCCAAACGGCTTGAGCAGCTTCGCCCAGAGCAGGCGCGCCGCGCGCAGCTTGGCGACCTCCATGAAGAAGTTCATGCCGATCGCCCAGAAGAACGACAGGCGCGGCGCGAAGCGGTCGACGTCGAGCCCCGCGGCAAGACCGGCGCGCAAATATTCGACGCCGTCGGCGAGCGTATAGGCGAGCTCGAGGTCCTGCGTCGCGCCGGCCTCCTGCATGTGATAGCCGGAGATCGAAATGGAATTGTACTTCGGCATCCTCGTGGAGGTGTAGGCGAAGATGTCCGAGATGATCCGCATCGAGGGCGCCGGCGGATAGATATAGGTGTTGCGCACCATGAACTCTTTTAAGATGTCGTTCTGAATGGTGCCCGACAGCTTTTCCGGCGGCACGCCCTGTTCCTCGGCGGCGGCGACATAGAGCGCGAGGATCGGCAGCACCGCGCCGTTCATGGTCATGGACACGCTCATCTGGTCCAGCGGAATCCCTGCGAACAGCGTGCGCATGTCGTAGATGGAATCGATGGCAACGCCGGCCATGCCGACATCGCCGCCGACGCGCGGATGGTCAGAGTCATAACCCCGGTGGGTGGCAAGATCGAAGGCGACCGAAAGGCCCTTCTGCCCCGCCGCGAGGTTGCGGCGGTAGAACGCGTTGGAATCCTCCGCCGTGGAGAAGCCGGCATATTGCCTGACGGTCCAGGGCTGGTTGACATACATGGTCGGGTAGGGGCCGCGCAGATAGGGCGCGATGCCCGGATAGGTCTCGAGGAAATCGAGCCCGGCGAGATCAGCCTCGCCATAGGCGGGTTTCACCAGAATGCCCTCCGGCGTCAGCCACGGCTCGGCGCTGCCAGCGGGTGTGGGGGTGGTGGCGCGCTCGAAAGCGACGTCGGCGAAATCAGGAATGCGGCTCATGGCTTCAACCATATCGTAGGCTCAATCATGATCCGGATGTTGATGGCTGACGATGGTCGCCATCTTCTCCGGTCCGTAATTCTGCTGCGTGGTCTGGCTCGGCAAATTGGCAATGCCCACGACCCAGCCCAGGCGGGATTCGGTGCCGAACTGCCGCGTCGGGATGACGCGGTCGGGGTGGTCGAAGGTGCCGGTCATGATCTCGATCCGGTCGCCGTCGATGCGGCCGAAGCTCAGCGGCGTGCCGCAGGCGGCGCAATAGCCGCGATCGGCGATCGAGGAGGAGCGGAAGAACGACGGCTTGCCCTTGGTCCAGGCGAAATCAGTCTTGTTGACGTCGGCGAAAGAGGCGAACGGCGCGCCGCTCGCCTTCTGGCACATCCGGCAGTGGCAGATCGAAATCCTGGTCGGCGCCGTCATGACCGCAAAGCGCACGGCGCCGCATTGGCAGCCGCCGGTGAGAACGGGTTTGCTGGTGTCCGTCATGGCTGCTCCATCCGTCGGTAGGCGTCCTGCAGCGTCGCAAGCGCATCGCTTCCGGCGAAGACAAAACCCGTGACGCCGGCGGCCCGCAGCGCCGCCTCGGCCTCAGCCGGGCGGCCTGCCAGATAGATATGTCGCCCGCCGGCCGATTGCAGGGCCTTTGCCGCGGCCTCGGCATGTTCCGCATAGACCTTGTCGCTGGAACACAGACAGGCCAGCTCGGCGCCGGAGGACTTGAAGGCCGCGGCCAGCTTGGCGGGATCGGCAAAGCCCTCGCTGTCGACGGCCTGAATGCCGCCGGCCTCGAAGAAGCTCTTCGCGAACGTCGCGCGCGCGGTGAAATCGGCGGGCGTGCCGAGATTGGCCAGGAACACCTTTGGCCGTGCGCCCCGCGCCTTCGACATCGCGTCGGACTTGTCGCGTAGCGCCTCGAACGGTTCCGCCAGACGGATCGGCGGCAGAGCCTCGAACTTGTATGTCTGCTCGCCGTAGGGCGGAAGCGCAATCGGCGTTGCCTTCAGGACAGTGGCTTCGCTCTCATGCAGGTTCGGAAACTCGCTGGCGCCGGTCAGGACGTCGCGGCGCTTTGCGATATTGGCCGCGCGCGCCTTGCGCGTGGCCGCGACCTTGCTCTGGAATACACCCTGCTGAAGCGCGGCGAACGCGCCACCGGCCTTCGCGCTCTCCTGGAACAGCGCCCAGGCCGCTTCGCACAGCTGCGCCGTCAGCGTCTCGATGCCACCGGCGCCCGCCGCGGGATCGCTGACCTTGGCGAGGTTGCTTTCTTCCAGCAGCAGAAGCTGGGTGTTGCGCGCCACGCGCCGCGCGAACGGATCGGGCAGGCCGAGCGCCAGCGTATGCGGCAGCACGGTGATGGCGTTGGCGCCGGCGAGTCCCGCGGCGAAGGTCGCCATGGTCGCGCGCAACATGTTCACGTAGGGATCGCGCTGCGTCAGCATGCGCCAGGCCGTGTCGGCAGCGATGAACAGCGGCTTGGGCGTCAGCCCGCAAGCGCTCTCGATGCGCGCCCATAGCAGCCGCAGCGCGCGGAATTTGGCCATGGTCAGGAATTGGTCGGCATCCGCGGCGAGCCGCGCATAGACCATGTCCTGCGCGGCTTCCAGCGGAATGCCCGCGCCTTCGATCGTGCGCAGATAAGCGACGCCGCAGGCCAGCACGAAAGCGAGCTCCTGCACCTCCGAGCCGCCGGCATCATGGATCACGCGGCCGTCGGCGGAGGCAAACGGCCCCTTGAAGCCGAGCCCGGCGAGGCCCTTGATGGCGCCCGTGATCGCGGGGGCGATTTCGTCCCAAGTATAGGGGCTGTGACCCCACACCGCCCCGGCCGCAAGCGGATCGAGCCCGAAGCGGATGTTGCAGGCGCCGGGATCGAGGCCGTTGCTCTTCACATATTCTGCGACATGGATCGCGGCCATCCGCGATTGCGGGCCGATCTCGAGCTCGATGCCGATCCCGGCGTCGAGATGAATGTCCTTCAAGACCTTTGCGACCGCGTCGGCCGAAGGTTCCAGGCCGAAACCGCGCGCGCCATTGGCGCCGGCGAATACCAGCGCAAGCCCGGTCGCACCGTTCTCCAGATCGTGCAGCGCCTGCGCATTCGCGAGCGCCGCATCAGGATGGTCGATCCGCTGGATGATCTGCCAGGGCGCGGCCGGCGGCCGGCCCACCACCGGCGCAACGCCCCTCGCGCGCGGATAGAGCGGTTCGATCTTGATGCCGTCATAGGTCTTGCCGACCAGCTTCTCGAACGGCGCGCCCTTCAGCACGCCGTCGACCAGCTTGCGCCAATCCTCGACGCTGGCCTTGGGAAAATCCGCCGCCAGCGGCAGGTCGTCAGTCACGGAGGTCATGCGGCGCGGGGCTCCCGAACGTCTTGTTATTCGCAGGCGAAATTGCCACGGCGGACCGTTCCTGCAAACGGTTGTTTTTGGTTAACCGGTATCCGGAAGCCGCTCAATGCCTTGCGTCGAGACGCTGGCAAGCCCGTCGCGCACACGAATGCCCGAGATCACGCGGTCCGGCGCGATTTCAGCCAGCGGCGCCAGCACGAAGGCGCGTTCGAACAGGTGCGGATGCGGCAGCGTCAGGTCGGGCTTCTGCAAGGCGACATCGTCATAGGCGATCATGTCGAGATCGAGCGTGCGCGGACCCCAGCGCCGCGCCTTGGTTCGTGTGCGGCCGAACTTCTGCTCGACTTTCTGCAGCACGAACAATAGCGCATGTGGATCGAGACTGGTCTCGATCTCGATACAGGCATTGATGAAGGGGTCCTGGTCCTCGTCGCCCCAGGGCGGGGTGGCATAGTCGGACGAGCGCGCGATCAGCGCCGCCTGTGCCATGCCGCAGATATGCGCGATCGCCTTTTGGAACGTCGCGCGGACATCGCCGACATTGCCGCCGAGAGCGATCAGCACGCTCGTCATGTCAGGGATGCCGCGAGCGCGTCAGCATGATGCCGACATCATCGAAGATCGCGGCGATCGGCGCGTGCGGCTTGTGCACCGTGACCTTCACGGCGCGGATGCGCGGGAAGTGCGACAGGATCGCATCGGCCACCGCGCCGGCCGCGCGCTCCAAGAGCTTGTAATTGGTGTTCTTGAACGCCGCCGTCGTCGTCGCCACGACATCGGCGTAGGACACCGTGTCGGCGAGCCGGTCGCTGCGCGCAGGCTCCGACAGGTCGGTATAGAGCTCGAGATCGATGACGAAACGCTGGCCGACCTCGGTTTCGTGATCCATCACGCCATGACGGGCATGGATCGACAGGCCGGTGACGAAGATCGTGTCGGTCATTGCTTGCTCTCGATGGCATGCGCCACCCGCAGGGCCTGCAGGGTTTCGGCGACGTCATGGGTCCGGATGATCTTGGCGCCGCGCTGCGCGGCGATCAGATGCGCCGCGATCGAGCCGGCGAGCCGCTCCGCGGGCTCCGACGGCGACACCGAGGCGATGAAGCGTTTTCGCGAGGCGCCGACCAGGATCGGCAGGCCGAACATGTCGAGCTCGCGCAAGCGCGCCAGCGCGGTCATGCTCTGCTCGGCGGTCTTGCCGAAGCCGATCCCGGGATCGAGCACGATCTTGTCGCGCGCGATGCCGGCTTTTGCGGCAAGATCCAGCGAGCGCAGGAAGAATGTCTTGATGTCCGCGACGATGTCGATGGCGGGATCGACGCTGTCGCGGTTGTGCATGACGATGACAGGGGCGCCCCTGGCGGCGATCAGCGGCGCCATCTCGGCGTCGCCTTGCAGGCCCCAGACGTCGTTGGCGATCGCCGCGCCCTGGTCGAGCGCGAAGGCCACCACCTCCGCCTTCATGCTGTCGATCGAGACGGGCACGCCGAGCGCCACGACGTCCGAGAGCACCGGCTTCAGCCGCGCGAGCTCATCCGCCGCGGTGACCGGCCGGGCGCCTTTGTAGGGCCGGGTGGATTCGGCGCCGATATCGATCATGTCGACGCCGGCGGCGATCATCGCCCGCGCCCGCGCCAGCGCCCGCGCGGGCGCGATGAACTCGCCGCCGTCGGAGAAGGAATCCGGGGTGATGTTGAGCACGCCCATCACCGCAGGAAGCGGGCGGCCCACGAGCGCCCGCAGCGCGTCGGTCCCGGCCGAGCCGGCCGGCTTGACGGAAGAGGAGGGCGAGGCATTCATGCGGCCCGCTTTGCGCGGTCGCGAAGGGGGTGTCAAGACGGATTGGGGGCCTTTAGCATGGACAGACGTAGCGCTGGATGAATGCTCTCGTGCCCCGGACGCAGCGCAACGCTCCTTCAGCGGTGCGCTGCAGAGCCGGGGCCCATGTCACCGAGAGCTGTCTGGGTCCCGGCTCTGCGCAGCACGCCTAAGGGCGTTGCAGCGCGTCCGGGACATGAGACCCAACGCAGAGCTAATACGTAATCTTCGGCGGCAGCTTCTTGGCCTTGGCGATGATGTCGCCGACCGACTTCTCGGAAGGCAGGAGGCGGACGAGTTTCTTCTTCTCGTTGGCCTCGCGCATGCTCTGCGCCAGCCTCGCCGGATTTCGATAGGCGAGCTCGCGCACGGTGGTGACGCCGGCGGCGCGGACGAGCCCGACCTTGGCCCTGCCCATGCCGGGGATGCGCATGTAGTCGGAGACGTTGGCCCATTCCAGCAATTGCTGCTCGCTGATGCCGGTCTTGGCCGAAAGCGCCTTGCGGCCCTTCACGGTCGAGGCCGCCTCGAGCAGCGCGTCGGTGGTGCGGATTCCTTGCGCCTTCAGCTTGTTGGCGGCAAAGGCCGGCAGGCCCTCAATCTCGGAGATCGGATATGTCATGATACTCGATATGAAAAGCGTCGCTCAGGCGAACTGGCTGAGGCCCGGCGTCCCCGCGATGATCTTGCCCATCTGATCCGCTCCGATTTTGTCTCGCCCGTAGCGGAAAAGTTCACGGGCGACGTTTTGAATCTCGGACATGCCGAGCCCCAGGCCCATCAGGCGCGTGCCGACGGCCATCAAGCCGCCGCCCATCAGCCGCGACAGGCCGCCACCGCTCCTGGACGCCTCGATCGCAGCTTCCGCTCCGGCAATCTGGTCGATCAGGGCCTGCACGCTGTCGGAAGGACCCTCGCTGCGAAGGAAGGCCAGGATGATGCCGACGGTCTTTTCAGCGACAGCACCATCTATGCTGGCGTTTGTCGCCAGCCGTCCGATCAGCTCGTCCATAAGACCCGCCCCTCAGCCGGTTTACATTCCGGAGTATTGCTTTCGAAAACGATCTTGAGCCGGTGTGACGTGAAATACAAGCGATGAACGCATGCGCCGTCGCGAACGCGCGAAAAGTGTTGCCGCCGTGCAAGAGCCGAGAACGAATCGGCGAAAAATTGCCGCGTTGCGAACGCCGCGTTCCTACTTTCGGCCGATCTCGTCCGTCCGTGTCCGACAATGTCGCATGCGCAGGAGCCGCTGAACCGTTTTAATCGGCGCGCGAGATGCGTTAAACTACGGAACTGGTGCATTTGAGTTTCAATACGCGAAACTCAGCAGAGAGATCAGAGAGAATAATGACCGCACAGGACAGCAAGCTCGGCGATACCGACGCCAAGATCTTCGTCGGCAAGGGAGACGAGCAGGCATGGCTGACGCTTGCGCTCGCCAATCGCCACGGCCTCGTCACGGGTGCAACCGGAACCGGCAAGACCGTGTCGCTGCAAGTGATGGCGGAAGGATTTGCGCGCGCCGGTGTTCCGGTCTTCGCGGCCGACATCAAGGGCGACCTCTCCGGCATCTGCCAGATCGGCGAACCCAAGGATTTCATCGTCAAGCGCGCCACCGAAATGGGGCTGAGATTCCAGCCCGATCAGTTCTCGACGGTGTTCTGGGATGTATTCGGCGAGCAGGGCCACCCGGTGCGCGCGACCGTCACGGAAATGGGGCCGCTTCTGCTCGCGCGCATGCTCGATCTGAACGACGTGCAGGAAGGCGTGCTCAACGTCGCCTTCCGCGTCGCCGACGACAACGGCCTGACCTTGATCGACATGAAGGATCTGCGGGCGCTGCTCGACGCCATCGTGCCCGACAGCGGAAAGAAGGCTGCGGACGCGGAGGAGGATCCGCTCGCCGCCATCCGCAAGGCCGCTCAGGGGTTCGGCAACGTCACCAAGGCGACCGTCGGCACCATCCAGCGCCAGCTCCTGGTGCTGGAGAACCAGGGCGGCACCAAATTCTTCGGCGAGCCGGCGCTGACGCTCAAGGACTTCATGAAGACCGACAGCGACGGCCGCGGCATGGTGAACATTCTGGTTGCCGACAAGCTGCTCCAGAACCCCAGGCTGTACGCGACGTTCCTGCTCTGGATGTTGTCGGAGCTGTTCGAGGAGCTGCCCGAAGCCGGCGATCTGCCCAAGCCGAAGCTGGTGTTCTTCTTCGACGAGGCGCATCTGTTGTTCAACGACGCGCCCAAGGCGCTGATGGACAAGATCGAGCAGGTGGTCCGCCTGATCCGCTCCAAGGGCGTCGGCGTCTACTTCGTGACTCAAAACCCGCTCGACGTGCCCGACCGCGTGCTCGGACAATTGGGCAACCGGGTGCAGCACGCATTGCGTGCCTTCACCCCGCGCGACCAGAAGGCGGTCGCCGCTGCGGCGCAGACCTTCCGGCCCAACCCGAAGCTCGACACCGCAAAGGTGATCATGGAGCTCGGCAAGGGCGAGGCGCTGGTGTCCTTCCTCGAGGGCAACGGCACGCCTTCGATGGTGGAGCGGGTGATGATCCGGCCGCCGTCGGCCCGCATCGGACCGATCACGCCGGACGAGCGCAAGGCGATCATGGCGGCAAGCCCGGTGAAGGGCAAATATGACACGGCCGTCGATGCCGAGTCCGCCTACGAGATGATCCACAAGCGCATCGCCGGCACGGCAGCGACGGCCGACGGCCCTGCGGGCGCAGGCGGCGGCGGCGTCCTCGGCCAGATCGGCTCGATCGTCGGCACCATCTTCGGCACCAACGTCAAGCGAGGTCGTCTGTCGACCGGCCAGGTCATTGCCCGTGACGTGACGCGATCGGTCACCAACCAGGTGATCGGCGGGATGGCCGCCAATATCGGCAAGTCGATCGGCGGCCAGCTCGGCGGCTCGATCGGCCGTACGCTGGTCCGCGGCGCGCTCGGCGGATTGCTGCGGCGTTAGGCAGTACGCCCCATTGGCAAGGCAATGCACCGACCTCTTCCGCCATCTGCGAGGGGCCGAATGTTACACATCCAGGTGAGGGGACTCTCCAAGCCGCTGCCGGTCTGCTAGGTCCTGTGTCGTCGCCGCTCAGGACCACACCGTGACCCCATCCGCCCGATTAGCCAAGCCTGACGCACCCAGACGCCCGTCGCTGCGTGCGCCGCTGGATCTGCTTTTTCTGTTCTGCTGCGTCCTCCTGGCGGCCGACGTGCTCGTCCCCGAGATTTTCGGCCGCGGCAAGACCAAGGACTACTCGCTCTGGTACTGGGCCGGCCAGCAGGTCTTGCAGGGCGGGCCGCTCTATCCTACCTCGCCCGTCGAACATTTCGATTTCATCTATCCACCGCTGCCGGCAATCCTGCTGGCGATCCCGAGCTGGTTCGGCAAGATCCCGCTCTATGTCGTCCTGTCGATCTTGAACGCCGTGGCGTGGTGGTACACCGCGGCGTTCTCCCAGGTCATGACCGGCTCGGACCGCGCGCCGGGTCGTTGGCTCGAGGCGCTGCCGGTCGTCGTCACCGTGACCTTCGTGTTCGACATGTTCGACCTCGGCCAGCCGAACCTCCTCCTGCTGGCGATGATGCTCTACGGCTTCTGGAGCTTGCGGCATCAGCGATCGTGGCTCGCCGGTTTCATGTTCGCGCTCGCCGCCGCCATCAAGGTGTTCCCGATCGCCGTGCTGCCTTATCTGGCCTGGCGGCGCAAATGGGCGGCCCTGGTCGGCACGATCGTCTTCACCGGCATTCTTCTCTACGTGGTGCCGGCACCGATCCGCGGCTTCGAGCGCAACGCGGCTGAGCTCGCGACCTGGTACCAGGGCATGGTCGGGACGAGCTCGGAAAAGGGCTTTGGCCAGCGTGCCGAGCAGAACTGGTCGTGGGTCAACCAGTCCCTCATTGCCGTCACGCATCGCCTGGTCCGGCCGATCAACTACAATCAGGACGATCCCAACAAGCCGGCCCGCACCATGAATGTGATCGACGTCGACTACAGGACGGCGAACTGGATCGTGCTTGCGCTGTCGGCGCTGCTCGGGCTCGGCTTCGTTGCGATCATGCCGCGGCAAGCGCGGCGGACGGCGCGCTCGGACGCCGAGGAGCTCGGCATCTTGTTCTGCCTCATGACGGTGGCCTCGCCTCTGGCCCGGCAATACTATTTCATGTGGCTGTACTTCCCGGTGACGGTGTTGATGCATCGGGCCGCCTTCGACGAGCGAGCGCATGTGCGCCTGGGAACCTGGCTCGCCCTGGGTGCGGCGGGCCTCCTCATGCTGCTGTCGCTGCCGTGGTTTCCGATCGTCATCCAGGCCTGGGGCAACAACTTCGCTGCGACCGCGGTCCTCGCAGGGTGCCTCGCCTGGCACATCCGGCATCCGCCGCTTGCGGCTAGCCCCGAGGCCGCGCCGGCGCTAAAACCCGGGACCTCTTGAGACTCAAAACCAGGATTCGCAATCATGGCCAACGCGCAGCTCCAATCCGTGCTCGACCACATCGACAAGGATTTCGATAACAGCCTGGAGCGCTTGTTCTCGTTGTTGCGGATCAAGTCGATCTCGGCCGATCCGGCTTTCACCGATGATTGCAAGGCTGCCGCCGAGCATCTCGCAAAGGACATCGCCAGCCTCGGTGTTGCCGCCGAGGTGAGGCCGACCGCGGGTCATCCCGCCGTCGTCGGCAGGACCGGCGCGGGCGGGCGGCCGCACGTGCTGTTCTACGGCCATTACGACGTGCAGCCGGTCGACCCGCTCGATCTCTGGCACCGTCCGCCGTTCGAGCCCGTCGTCACCGATCATGCCGATGGCCGCAAGATCATCGTCGCGCGCGGCGCCGAGGACGACAAAGGGCAGGTGATGACGTTCGTCGAGGCCTGCCGCGCCTGGATGAAGGTGACGGGCTCGCTGCCGGTCGACATCACCTTCCTGATCGAAGGCGAGGAGGAGGTCGGCTCGAAGAATTTCGTGCCCTTCATCGAAGCCAACAAGGACGAGTTCAAGGCCGACTACGTGCTGGTGTGCGACACCAGCATGTGGGACCGCAACACGCCGGCGATCACGACCTCGCTGCGCGGCCTGCTCTATGAAGAGCTGAAGATC
This sequence comes from Bradyrhizobium sp. CB1015, assembly GCF_025200925.1. GTDB lineage: Bacteria > Pseudomonadota > Alphaproteobacteria > Rhizobiales > Xanthobacteraceae > Bradyrhizobium. The sequence continues at coordinate 3,481,877 of NZ_CP104174.1, forward strand.
ACCGCCGCCAATCGTGATCTGCATTCCGGCGTGTTCGGCGGCACCGCGATGAACCCGATCCGCCTGCTCACGAAAATCCTGGGCGGGCTGTTCGACGACGACAACCGCATCACCATCCCCGGCTTCTATGACGGCGTGAAGGACACGCCGCCCGACATCCTGGAGCAGTGGAAGAAGCTCGATTTCACGCCCGAGACCTTCCTCAAGCCGGTCGGGTTGTCGCTTCCGGCCGGCGAGAAGGGCAGGCTGCTGGTCGAGCAGGCCTCGACGCGTCCGACCTGCGACGTCAACGGCATCTGGGGCGGCTATATCGGCGAGGGTTCCAAGACCGTGATTCCCTCGCATGCCTCGGCCAAGGTCTCGTTCCGCCTGGTCCAGGGTCAGGACCCGCAAAAGATCCGCAAGGCCTTCCGTGACTACGTGACGGCGCGCATTCCCGGCGACTGCAAGGTCGAGTTCGGCGACCATTCCGCCGCGCCCGCGGTCGCGCTCGACTGGACCATGAAGCCGCTTGCCGCCGCCAGCAAGGCGCTGACGGAGGAATGGGGCAAGGAGACCGTGCTGATGGGCTCCGGCGCCTCGATCCCGATCGTCGCCGACTTCAAGCGCACGCTCGGCCTCGACTCGCTGCTGGTGGGGTTTGGCCTCGACGACGACAACATCCACTCGCCGAACGAGAAATACGACCTGCAGAGCTTCCAGAAAGGCATCCGCTCCTGGGCCCGCATCCTCGCTGCGCTGGCGGAGGTGAAGTAACGGTACGGTGCGTCGGGTGGGCAATGGCGCAAAGTGCCATGCCCACCATCTCTCAGAGATTACGAGGGAAGAAGACGTGAGCACGCTTCCGCCGTCGCCCTCCGAGCTATGGCGGACAAGTCGCTTTGCGCACACTGCGAAACTTGCAACGACCGAACTGCGCCTCCCGTCATCCTGAGGTGCGAGCCGTGGAGCGCAACGCGCTTCACGGTGAGCCTCGAAGGATGTACGGCCCCGATGCAGCCGGGCCGTCGCCCTTCGAGGCTCGCCGAAGAGGCGAGCACCTCAGGGTGACGGTGATGGTACTGTGACCAACGGCCCAAATAAAAACGCCGCCCGGGATTGGGCGGCGTTTCATTCCAAAAGGCGTAGAGGTTCGTTGGTGTTACTCTACACCAGATCCCAAATATCTCAAGACCGGTAGCCCGGATTGACGCGGTCGAGCTTGCGCAGCAAGGGCGGCCACACGAGGTTGTTCGCGCGCAGCTCGGCGCGGTCGCGGTTCGACAACAGCTCGGTGTTCTTCTCGATCGCGGTTTCCTCGACCGGATAGACCGGCGTGCCGAGCGCGCGCGTGCGCACCTGCATCGAGCAGGCGCGTTCCAGGTGGTACATGCGCTCGAAAGCGGAGGCGACCGAGCGGCCGACCGTCAGGGTGCCGTGGTTGCGCAGGAGCATGTGGTTGTGGTCGCCGAGATCCTTCTGCAGCCGCGGCCGCTCCTCGTGGTCCAGCGCGATGCCTTCATAGTCGTGATAGGCGAGGTCGTGGGTGACGAGCTGGGCGGTCTGGTTCAGGGGCAAGAGACCTTCCGCGCTGCTCGACACCGCGGTGCCGTCGAGGGTGTGGAGATGCAGCACGCAGATGGCGTCCTCGCGCACCTCGTGGATCGCCGAATGGATGGTGAAGCCGGCGGGGTTGATGCTGTACTCGCTCTCGGAGAGCTGGTTGCCGTGCAGGTCGACCTTGACGAGGCTGGAGGCCGTGATTTCCTCGAACATCAGCCCGTAGGGATTGATGAGGAAGTGATGGTCGGGACCGGGCACGCGCGCGGAGATGTGGGTGTCGACCAGATCGTCCCAGCCGTACAGCGCGACCAGGCGATAGCAGGCGGCGAGATTGACCCGTTGCTGCCACTCCGCCTCCGTCATGTTGGAGGGGACTTCCCTCAGGCGTGCTTCTGCTGGCGACATGGCTGATCTCTCCGAACGTCGTTGTTGCGGGAAGCGAGCGTAATCGCGGGTGAGGCTGGCGGCAAGGCGCAAGGAGCGTGGCTGTCAAGCGTAGCCCGCATGGAGCTTCCGCCGTAGCTCGTAGAGCGAAGGCGGAGGCGCAATGCGGGAGGCTTGATCCCGGATTTCGCTTGCGCTCATCCAGGCTACCGTCGAGAGAAGATTATTACGGCGCCGGGATCGACAGCAGGCTGGAAATGCCGCGGCCGCGGATGTCGTAGACGCGGGCGAACACCACGTCGTCGCGCTTGATCTCGACCATGACCGGCGCGGTGAGACCCTTGCAGTAGAACTCGCCGAGCGTCATGGCGAAATCGGCGGCGTTGGAATCCCAGCCGATGGTGAAGTCCGGCCCGAGCGCGACCTGGGCCGGGCGCTGCGGTCCGCACACCGCGACCTTCCATTTGCGGTTGCTGGGTGGCACTTCCTGGCGCTCGACGAGCTGCTCGCGCAATCCGTCGGAGGCCTGCTTCAAGGCGAGACCCCAATAGTCCAGCATGAAGCGGTCGTCGGCGCCGCGCACGGTGCCGGCGATGTGGTTGAAGTGCGTGTACTGATAGGGGTGCAGCCGGATCATCTCGGCGAGCGACAGCGCAAGGCCGAAGCAGAAGGTGGCGAGCACGACCGGCTGCCAGGTGCGGTGATTGGCGCGCAGGCGCTCCATGGTCCAGGCGAAGGCGACGCCGCCGAGCACCGCCATCGGCGGGATCACGAAGACGAAATGTCGGATGCCGTTGTAGAGCGCCGGGCGCTTCACCATCGCGATTGCGAGCGGCAGGGTCGCAGCCAGCGTCAACATCAGGAGGATGGTCTTGCGGCGCGCCGGAACCTCGCGCCGCGGCAGCATGGCGAAGGTGCTGACGATGGCACCTCCCATCAGCACCAGCATCACCTCGGGCAGCTGCAGCGCGAACAGCGTCGGCAGATACGACCAGGGCATGTCGGGGACCGACACGATCGCGCCGTCGAACATCTCCTTCCACGGCTTCTCGAAGAAATGCGAGAAGTAGGTCAGCGCCTCGAAGGGATTGCCGGGCTCCATGATCGACCACGGCCAGATCAGGCCCATCACGAGGTAGCCGAGCACGAGGCCGGGCAGCAGCACATAGACGACATGGGCGAAGCGGCGAACGGACTCGCGCAGACCTTCGGTGCGCAATTCCTCCAGCAGCAGCGGCATGAAGCCGAGCGTGGCGTAGACCAAAGCGAGCCCGCCGAGAACGCGGCAGCCGAGCGAAAGGCCGGCCCCCAAGCCGACGATCAGGATCGTGCGCGGCGACGGCTGCGGATATTCCTCGGCGAGCCGGACGAGGCCGAGCATCAGGATGATCATGGCGACCGCGAAGGGCGCATCCTTCGGGTTCATGAACATGTGGCCGTAGAAGATCGGGCAAAGCGCGAGCAGGAGCAGCGCGGCGAGGCCTGCGAGCGGTCCGCCGATGCGGCGGCCGAGCCGCCAGGTCACGGCGAGTCCGATCACGCCGACGATGGCGCCGACGAGACGGCGCGTTTCGAACAATTCGAGCGGAATGACCTTGTGCAGCAGGGCCGCGACCATGTCGAAACCGCCGCCATACATGTAGAGATTGGCGAACGAGAGCGCCGCATTGTCCTTGAAGCCGGAACCGAACATGCGCAGCAGCAGGTCGGCATATTCGGCGTGGGTGTAATCGTCCCAACCGAGCCCGTAGTCGCGGAAGGTCAAGCCTGCAATGACGGCGACCGCGGCCAGCACCAGCATGGCGAGATCGTCGCAAGTCCGTTCGATCGAGCGCCGTGAAGGCGTGTCGATCGCCGAAGTCGTGATGGATGTCATAGCTATCGGTGCCCCGGAATCCCCTCTTGGCCCTGCTGGTGCGCGCGGGCCTCAACCCCGGACTCCCTATAGCGCAGTTCCATTACCAAGTAATTGGGCATTATGGCTAAATTCCTGATGCGACGCAGCAATTCCGGTTTGGCACCAATTCCGATGACTTGAGAGCCAGCTTTAGCAGTAGCGAGCCGCAGCTGAAGGGAATGTGAATAAGTCCCTGATTTCCTTCCCTTTAGGAACACCGCCCAGAATTGGCCGTTGGCGTGGAACAGCGTATGACGGTATCGTGGCGCAGCGGTTCTCGCGCGTGCATGCGCGGCCGGGGGTGAGTTCGATGAATTTGGCATTGCTGATCGTGGGGATTTGCGCCGCTCTGGCGGGTCTCCTCGCGATCATTTTCGGCATGACGATCAGGGAATTCAGCCTCGGTGGGACTCTCATAATCTCCGGCACCATTGGCGTCTGCTCCGGAATGTTACTGGTCGGCCTGCATCTGGTGCTGCTCGAGCTCAAGGGCATCGCGCGCCGGCTGGCCGGTGCGGTCGCGCCATCCGAGGTTCGGGTCAGGCCCGTGCTGCCGGGCCTCGCCGTGCCTGGCTCGGTCGCGCCCGAGCCGATGCCCGCTGCGGCGGTGAGAGCCGAGCCGGCGCCACCGCCACCGCCCCCAAGTCCGCCCCCAAGTCCGCCGCCATGGCAGAGCGAAGCCGCAGCGCGCGAGCGTCCGCGCACGGAGGCACCGCAGCAGGAGCCGGAAGCCCCGACCGCGCCGGAAGCGCCGCGCCGGCGCAACCTGCTGTTCGCCTCGACCTCGCGCAAGGAGCGCGAGCGCGCGGAGGCGAAATCCGGTGAAGCTGCGCCCCCGCCCGCGGACGCCACTGAGGCCCCGAACCTTCCGCCTGCGAGCTTTGACGTGGCCTGGCCGAAGCCGGACCGTACGCGCCCGCCGGAGCCGCCGGCCGCCCCGCGCCGTCCGCCGCCGCGCTCGCCGACCTTCGCGGAGACCGCTCCGGCACCGGCCCCCGAGCCGCCGCCCGCCGTGGAGTCCGCACCACCCGTGACGGTGCTCAAGTCCGGCGTCGTCGATGGCATGGCCTATTCGCTCTATTCCGATGGTTCCATCGAAGCGCAGATGCCGGAGGGCATGATGCGCTTTGCCTCGATCGACGAGCTCCGCGCCCATCTCGACCAGCGCGGTTGAGGCTGCCGGCGTTCAAGTAGAGCCGCGACTTTCATCAGTAATCAGCGCTTCGCCGTCAGTCGTCGTGTTTCGCCGAATGTATTCTTGACAGGGAATACTTCGCTGTCGTCAATCCCGTAGCTACGAGCGCGAGAAGGGAGAGGCGCATGTCGGATGCGGGGGCGAAGAATTTCATCGAGCTGACCGCGAGCATCGTGTCGGCCTATCTCAGCAACAATCCGACGCCGGCAGCCGAGATTCCGAACCTGATCAGTCAGGTGCATGGCGCCTTGGTGCGGGTCTCGTCAGGCCGCACCGAGACCGCGCCGCTGGAGCCGGCCAAGCCGGCCGTCTCGCTGAAGAAGTCGATCGCGCCCGATTATCTCGTGTGCCTCGAAGACGGCAAGCGCTTCAAGTCGCTGAAGCGCCATCTGCGCACGCAGTACAACATGACGCCGGAGCAATACCGTGAGAAGTGGGGCTTGCCGGCCGACTATCCCATGGTCGCCCCGAACTATGCGGTGGCGCGCTCGCAGCTCGCCAAGCAGATGGGCCTCGGGCAGCAGCAGCGGAAACGGAAGTAGGATCGCTATGTCGCTTCCGCGAGCGCCTCTCTCGCATCGGTCTTGATGCGCTCGACCATCGAGCGCAGGCCATTGGAGCGCTGCGGCGTCAGATGGTCGCGAAAGCCGAACTCGTTGAACACGGCGATCGCGTCGGTGTCGAGGATTTCCCGCGGCGTGCGGCCCGAATACAGCGCGAGCACGATCGCGACCAGCCCGCGCACGATATGGGCGTCGCTGTCGCCGCGATATCTCAGGACCGGTTCGCCATTGCTGCGGTCCACCAGCTTCTGCAGCCAGACCTGGCTGACGCAGCCCTGCACCTTGTTCTCGGCCGAGTGTTCCGCCTCCGGCATCGGTTCCAGAGTGCGGCCGAGCTCGATGACGTACCGGTAGCGGTCGTCCCACTCGTCCAGAAGCTCGAAATTGTCCCTGATATCGTCGATCGTCGTCATATCGGCCCACAGTTCCCGTTAAGGCCAATATAGAGACGCGAAGCCCTGAAATCGATAGGGTTCGGGCGCTAATTCGCCGGCCCCGGTCCGCGCCATTCGAGCGCAAGATCGTCCTGGGTCAGGGTATCGCGCGGCGCCTCGCTCGCTGCAAGATCGCCTTCGCCGGCCAGCGCGATCGAGCCGGTATGGTCGGGCGCCTTCTTGTTGTCGGTCTTGCTGCCGTCGTTCTTGCCGCCGTCGTTCTTGTCGTTGGTGATCTGCTCTTTCTTGTCGTTGATGATCTGATAGAGCTTCTTCGCGCCGTCCTGGGCGCGCTGGCCGATGATGGTCGCGGCCTGGCCGCCGACCTCGCAGGCCGCCGGCTGGCGCTTGCAGAACTGGGTCATGTCGGAAACGGCCGCGGTCGCAGCCTGCACCGCATCGGCGGCGCCGATCTGCGGCAGCTTGTCCGATTCGGGCGTCTTGTCCCGCGGCAGGAGCACCAGCACCAGCCCGAGCCAGAATGTGATGCGAAGCAGAAAGCGCATCTTGTCGACCTGTCCGTTAGAGTCCGCCCGCGGCGATCTCCCGCGGATGTCGGACCTAGCAACCCTCGATAAATCGCAAGTGATTGCCTTGAGCTTAATTCGCGGAAAATTGACGCAAAATTCTTCGGGACCGATGGTCCAGTAAATTTTCGATTGACGCCTGCATCAAAGTTTCCGCCGTCCGCCCCGCATCCACCAATTCGAAACCATGCGGAGCGAGGTGAAACCCCGTGTTCACCATCCGCAGCGAAGACGTCGCCAAATCGTCTAAAAAGCTCCGCGATAACGCGGTGTCCGGCCACACGCTGTGCCGCCTTAGCACTCGTTTAAGGTCGCTCTGACACGGTGGCTCAACGACAAGGAGGCGTTCCGGCGCGTCTTCTCAAGACGATTGAGCCGAAGCGCGAGACCCGTGACAGTTTTGAGTATCATCCGCGATTGTCTCGATGCACTGCTGCATCCCTCCGCGCGCTACGATGCGCTGATGCGCGCACGCCATCGCGCCTTCATGGCACCGCGGCTGCTCGGCAGCCTCGCCGCCTTCGCCGCGTTCCCGGTCTATCTCGCCATGCGCGGCGCGCCGAGCGCGATCGAGGTCGCGGCCTTCGCTTGGCTGATCGCGCCGATCATGTTGTCCTGGTTCCTGTCGCGCACCGGCCGCTACGAGGGCGCGCATGTGCTGTCGTCGCTGGCGCTCGCCGGCCTGATCATGGCCGTCGCCATCACGACGGGCGGCATCGAATCCTTCGCCGCAGTCTGGCTGATCGTGGTTCCGCTCGAAGCTGCGCTGTCGGCTTCGCGCCGCGTCGCGGCTTTCGCCTCGCTGCTCGCGCTGTCCTGCGTCGGAATGCTGATCCTGGTCAGCCAGCTCGGCTGGCTGCCGGTGGCGGAGCCGAGCGCGGCCGAGCGCGGCGTGCTGATGGCCTTCGGCGTTGCGTCCGCGACCCTTTATGCCGCCGGCGTCGCCTTCGGCGCGGAATCGCTCGCGCGCGCCAGCGTTGCGCTCTTGTCGCGCGAGGAGGAGCGTTACCGCCTGCTGGCGCGCAACATGAGCGATGTCATCTCGCGGCATCAGCGCAACGGTGCGGTGCAGTTCATCTCGCCGGCGGTGGAGGCCATGCTCGGCATGCAGGTGGCGCAACTGCTCGGCTACGGCCTGTTCGACCGCGTCCACGTCGCCGATCGGCCGGCCTATCTCACGGCACTGTCGGACGCCGCGCGCGGCGAGGTGCGCAGCGTCGAGTTCAGGCTGCGGCGCGAGCCTGTCGGCTCCGAGCGCGGTCAGGTCGATTTCATCTGGGTCGAGATGCGCTGCCGCCCGCTCGACCAGGACGGGGCGCGTGACGTCACGTGCGAAGCCGAAGTCGTCGCCGTGATGCGCGATGTCACCGACCGCAAGCTTTTCGAGCAGGCACTGGACCAGGCGCGTAGCGCCGCCGAGGCGGCCGATGCCGCCAAGACGCGTTTCCTCGCCACCATGAGCCACGAGCTGCGCACGCCGCTCAATGCCATCATCGGCTTCTCCGAGATGATCGCGCAGGAGCAGAGCCTGATGCTGGGTGCGGCCCAGCGCAAGGAATACGCCCAGCTGATCAACGATTCCGGCCAGCACCTGCTGTCGGTCGTCAACGGCATCCTGGACATGTCGAAGATGGAATCGGGCACTTTCGAGATCGCGTCCGAGCCGTTCGCACCGCGCGCCTCGCTGCTCCATTGCTGCAATCTGCTGGCGCTGAAGGCGCGGGAGAACGGCATCGACCTGATCACCGATGCGCCGCAGGACCTGCCCGTCATGACCGGCGATCCCAGGGCCTTCAAGCAGATCGTGCTCAACCTCGTCGCCAACGCTATCAAGTTCACCGAGCGCGGCGGTCAGGTCTGCGTATCGGCCGCGGTGTCCGGCTCGCAGCTGACGCTGCGCATCAGCGACACCGGCGTCGGCATCGCGCCCGACGATCTCAAGCGCATCGGCGCGCCGTTCTTCCAGACCGGCACGACCTATCAGCGCCGTCACGAGGGCACCGGCCTTGGACTTTCGATCGTGAAGAGCCTCGTGGCGTTGCATCTCGGAGAATTGACGGTACAAAGCCGGTTGGGCGAGGGCACGGCCGTCACCGTCAAGCTGCCGCTCGTCTACACGCCGCCGCAAGTCAAGCCGGCCGAGCGCAAGATCGCGACGCTGACGCCGGCGCTGCGCCAGGATATTCAAGACCACGTTCACGACCAGTCCCAGGACCAACCCGCTCTGGTGAAGAAAAGTGCCTAAGAAGTCTGCCAAGGATGAAGCCGCTCCGCGCCGCCGTGGTGCCAAAGCTGAGGTCAAGGCTGCGGTCATTGATGTCGAGACCGAGCGCAACCTTGTGATGCGCGTGCTGCTGCACAGCCCCAAGGACACGCTGGCGGGCCTCGTCGCCGTCGCCGCGATCGCCGCGATCGTCGCCAATGCGCTGTTCCTCCAGACCGGCCGGCACCCCGCGCCGATGTTCGGCACGGTGATCAATCTTCCCGCGCCGTCCTCCGTGCCGCTGTCGAATCCCATACCGCGTCCGCGCCCCGTCGGCGCCGATACCTCGCCGCTCGAGCTGCGCGCGACCGAGTTCCGCGTCGAGCCCAAGCCTGCCGAGCCCAAGCCTGCCGAGCGTGCTGCCGAAAAGCCGGTCGAGGCGACCGCCTCGACGCGCTCCAACGATCCGATGACCAATCTGGTCAAGGCGACGACCTCGACGCCGCCCGCGGCCGTGCGTCCGCCGGCGCCGATCCCGGTGCAAAGCCCGGCCGCACGCCGCATTGCCGGCGTGCAGCGCGCGCTGTCCGAATACGGCTACGGCAATCTGAAGATCACGGGCAGCATGAGCGGCGAGACCCAGGCCGCAATCCAGAAGTTCGAGCGCGAGCACAAGATGCAGGTCACCGGGCAGGTCTCGGACCGGCTGCTGCGCGAGCTCGCCGCTGCGATCGGCCACCCGGTCGAATGATTGTCACGCTCGCGCGCAAGGCTGGTGCTGATGGCGGCACTGGCCTATCGTGCGATTCATGCGTTTGAAATCCAACATATGGGTGGCGGCTTACTTGCGCCGCTGCCAGACCGAGGGCGTGTTCGGCGCCGTGCGGCGTCGCGGTGCCGAGGAGGCGGGCGCGGTGTTCGTCAAGGTGTCGCTGCTCGACGGCAATGCGATGCTGTACGCGCCGGCGCCGCAGACCGTCTATGACGACGGCCGGCCCGTCGACCGCTTCTTCGTGCCGGTCGCGCCGCAGCCTCTGCCGGAGCACACGATCGAGGAGCGGCTGACCAAGGAAATCCGCTTCGATCCGGACGCCTGGATCGTCGAGACCGAGGACCGCGCCGGGCGGCATTTTCTGGAATTGGCGAAGACGTAACTGCTGCCCCGTCGTGTCCCGGACAAGCGGCAACGCGTCAGCGTTGCCGTGCAGAGCCGGGATCCATAAAGCGGCATGAATGGAGGCGGTGAAATGGGCCCCGGCTCTGCAGCGCATCGCCGAAGAGGCGCTGCGCTGCGTCCGGGGCACGAGCCGATCAGCGATCCGACGAACCAGTCCCCGTCCGCACCGTTGGGCTGGACCCGGGCTGCACGCCCGGCCGCGGCTGGCTCGCGCCGGCGCGGGCGCGCTGACGTTCGCCGTCATGCAGCGCCGACTGATGCTTCGCGCGGGTGACCGCGAGCGTCGAGCCGCGCCAGGCCGCCAGCATCACCAGCGCCGATCGCTCGGCAAGACGGTCGTAGAGCCGCGACAACCGATACACGGCGTTCACGGAGGTTCCGATCTCCGGCTTGAAGAACAACAGGATGCGCTGGAACACCGGGCTCGGCATGTCGAGCGCGCGCGCGGCGATCGCAAGTGCCTCGCCACCTTCATCGTCGACGATCTGGGCTGCGACGCGCGAGGGCAGGATCAGGCTGTCGCCGAGCTCGAAGGTGAAGTTTTCGATGTCGCCCGCGATCGCCGCCATCTCCAGGATCTGGATCGCGCGCTTGGCGCGCACGGTCGGAATCCGGGGGGCGGCCTTCAGCGGGGTCTGCGCCAGATTGTGCAGGATCAGCGCGCGCTCGCTGGCGCCGGCGCGGAAGAACATGTCGTGGATCTCGGCCGCCTCCTTCGGCTGCATCGCCATGTTGGCGGCCATGCGCTGCTCGGCCTCGGTCGGCATGCGCGCTGGAGCAGGCGCGCGCGGCGGAGCGGGGATCTCCCGGGCCAATGGAACCCTGCGGCCTTCCTGGGTCGCGACCAGGCCGAGCTTCTGCAGGACCGGGACGGGCGTCTGCGGATAGACTGCGAGGCGCGCCTTGACGGCCGCGCGCGTCGCATCGTCGACCTGGTCGATCAGCCGCGTGGCAAGCTCGACGAATTGCCGCTGCTCGTCGTCGCTGTGGGTGCTCGTCTGGACGTAAAGGTCGGTCAGCACGCGCAGAAGAGTCGGGCGGACATCGACACCTTCGCGACGGGACAGGGACATCAGCCCGTCGAATCCGGGAAACAGCGACTTGGTCATGGAGGCGTACGCAACTCGGGAAAGAGACTTGGGGGCGAGCTTAGCGCAGCTTCTTTTAAAGCCTCGTTAAGGAAAACGAGGCGTGAAGCCGGCCCTGCAAATTCAGCAATTGTCGTGCCGCAACGGGACGGTGCGGCGCGGTCCGTGCGGTTACGGTCGAAGGGGCGCGTTTACACACCGTTAACCATGAGCTGATCTTAATGAATGCATGTTGCAGGGGCGCGTTCGGTCGCGCGGCAATTGAAGAGAGCTGACATGGGGACCATCATCGAATTTCCGGCCGGTCGCCGGGTGGGCTCGTCGGGGGATGTCGCTCCGCGCGCGGACATGGGAACGGTCGTGATCCTTCCTGTGATCCGTATCGAGCGTGAGGCGGACGAAACCAGTGGCGATCGCGGGCCGGAGCAGGGCACAGCGCCAGGGCGCCGTCGCCGCCGTCGTTGACATCCGGCTTCATGCGATGCCGGACTCCACCCGCCAGATCCGGCCTGTCCTATCGGCCGTCCTGCTTGCGCTGCTAGGCGCGGCGCTCTGCGCCTGCAGCGGCGGCGATTTCGGCCGCACCCGCGCCGACATGCGCAGCGACGACATGCATCGCTGGCTGGGCGCGGAGGTCACCTCCAGCGTCGGGTTGACGCCTTCGCAATTCCAGCTCACCGACGAAGAGCGCCAGCTTCGCGATCTCGCCTATCCCATGATCGAGCCGCCGCTGTCGCGCCCCGCATGGAAGAGCGTGTTCGGCGACTACAAACCGCTGCCCTCGCCCTGGCGGCAGAAGATCGTGTTCGACCGCACGATGTACGGGCGCACGCTGATCGACGAGCCGCACCGCTCGCATTCCTCGCGCTATGCGCAGCTGATCGAGGACGTGCGCAACGACATCACCCGGTTCGAGCCGTTCTTCGCATCCGCGATCCGCGTCATCGATCTCGACAGGAAGCGCGATGCCAGCATGGCGCGCGTCTCCGCGCTCTCGCCGCGGGAGAGGGACGACGCGGTCGCGCGCATGCAGGAGAACTCGCTGATCGTGCAATGGGTGCAGCAGTGCCTGGAGCAGCGCGTCTCGTCCTACCGCTGGGCACTGGAACGCCTGGTGATCCAGGCCCCTGACGGCATGGCCGCCGATGCCGACCGCCTGATCGGCGAGCTCGCCGCCCAGACCGCCAACCCGCCGGTCGCAGGCCAGCCGCCTTACGGCCGCGCGGTGATCTCGAAGGGCTGAGGCCGCAACGCCATTGCCTATCCAGAGCGGCCGCCTCACCTCGCTACCAATCCTGTCGTCAGCGCCATCAGCCCGGCCGACCTGCAAGACGCGGTTCTGAAACCTCAACCCTGCGCGCCCCTAATCCGTTTGGGGTATCCGAAACCGCACGGATTGGCGCTTGTTCTCCGATGCAATATCGATAGGATTGTTCGGTTTCTTCAAGTCATTTTGCCCAAGGTCCTTCGAGATGAGCTTAGACATCGCGGGTCCGTTTGAAGGCCGTCCGACTGTCGCCCTGCCACGAATGCTGCTGGCATTTGCCGTCCTGCTGGGATCGGCCGCGTCCGCTGCCGCGTTGACCAAGGAAGCGGCGGTCGAGAATTGCCGGATGACGGTCGGCAAGCCGATCGTGCAGGCGTGCATGCAGGCCCAGGGAGGCCGCAAGGCAGGTGCCGATCTCGAGGGTTGCCGTGCCAAGGCCTCGCCGCAGGTCAGGGCCTGCGTCATCGCGGCCCTCAACGCCGCCAACGGCCGCGCCAACGTCGCCGTCGAAATGCCGAAAGAGGCGGCGCCCAAGCTCGATGCGGGCACCGCCCTGCCCAAGGATTTCGTCGCGCCGCCGCGCAACATCTCCGATATCACGGCCATTCTCGACGGCGAGAAGCCCGATGAGAAGATGATCGCCGAGCTCAAGGCCGATGCCGACGCCGTGCCGACGGGCAAGGAGTCGCGCCAGGATCTCGCGCAATTCTACTTCGATCGCGCCAATGCGCGCTCGCAACTCGGCCGGCTCGCCGAATCCATCGCCGATGCCAACAAGGCAGTGGAAGTCGGCCGCGGAGCCGTCAGCCCGAACATGCTGGCGCGTCTGATGCAGCTGCAGTCGGTGCAGTATTTGCTCGCCGGCGATCCCAAGCGCGCGTTGGAGATCGTGCAAAAGCTGTTGCGCGACACCAACATGCCGGGCTCGAAGGGCTACCAGTTCAATGCCAACCGTACGCTTGCGTCCATCCTCCTGCAGATGGGCGATGTCGCGCAGGCCGAAGCCCATCTCCGTCGCAGCCTGACCCTAATCCAGGAAGCGCGCACCAGCGGGCTTCCTGGTTGGCGCGCCACCTATGCCAGGCTGGGCCAGAACTGGGAAGGCGAGATCGAGATGTCGCGCGCTCAGATCTTCGAGGCGCGGGGCCAGTTCGCGGAAGCCGAGGCCGCCTATCGCACCGCCGAGCTGCGCAAGCGCGCCGGCAACAAGGGGGTTCTGGAGCTGGAGAATCCGCCTGCCGAGACACTGCTGCTCCAGGTTGTCGACGGCAACGTCCTGAACCAAGCGCGCATGAAGGCGCGGCAGGGACGGCTCGCCGAAGCAGAGGTCGACGCGCGCCGGGCGCTGCTGGCGCGCCTGAGGGACACCGGCAAGTACAATCCGGTGACGCCGCGTTTTGTGATGGGGCTGGCCGGCATTCTGGTCGATCAGGGCCGCTACGAGGAAGCCGAGCAGCTCGGTCGCGTCGCCCTCGACATCAGCAAGACCGTTGGCGTGCCGGACGATTCGCAGCCGACGGTGCAGTTGCTGTCCCAGCTCGCCGGCATTCTCAGCCTTCAGCGCAAGAATGACGAAGCCAACGCCATGTTTGCGCGGATCGACCAGGCGATCGCCAAATGGGAGCCGCAACGCCGCCAGGTTTTCGAGCTCAATCCGTCGCGCATTCTCGCGCTCTACAACTCCGGACAGCTGGACGCCGGCATTGCAGCGGCCGAGCAGCTCGTCAGGAAGCAGATCGGGCGCGTCGGTGAAAATCACTTCGATGCCGCCTCCGCGCGCGGCACTTTGGCCGTCGGTCTGATGAGGGCGCGGCGCGATGCCGAGGCGATCCGCGAGTTCAAGGCTGCCATCCCGATCATGATGGCGAGCGCGAACGAGAACGCCGACGATGAGAACACCACCGTGGTGGCCGCGCGCAGCCAGCGGCTGCAGACCATCGTCGAAAGCTATCTCGCGCTGCTCGCGCGGGCCGAGGGCAGCGGCGTTGGCGAGGAGACCTTTGGCCTCGCCGATGCCGTCCGCGGTCGCTCGGTGCAGCAGGCGCTGGCTGCCTCGAGCGCGCGTGCGGCGGCAAAGGACCCCGCGCTCGCCGAGCTCGTGCGCAAGGAGCAGGACCTGACCAAGCAGGTCAACGCCCAGCTCGGCACGCTCAACAACGTGCTCGCGCTTCCCGCGGCGGAACGCGACGAGAAGGGTGTTCAGCAGATCCAGGCCTCCATCGCCGCCTTGCGCGGCCAGCGCGACAAGGCGCGCCAGGAGATCAAGCAGAAATTCCCGATCTACGCCGATCTCGTCTCTCCCAAGCCGCCCAGCGTCGCCGAAATCCGCGCGACGCTCGCCGACGGGGAGGCGATGTTGTCGTTCTATTTCGGCCAGAGCGGCAGTTTCGTCTGGGCCGTGCCGAAATCGGGCCCGGTGGCGTTCGCCGCGGTCAACGCCAGGATCGGCGATATCGAGACCAAGATCCGCAAGCTGCGCGAGGCGCTCGAGCCGCAGGCGGCGATGATCTCGGACATTCCGCCGTTCGATCTCAAGCTCGGCTACGAGCTCTACGAGCTGTTGCTGAAGCCGGTCGAGAGCGGATGGAAGCCGGCCAAGAACCTGATCGTCGTGACCAATGGCGCTCTCGGACTCCTGCCGCTGTCCCTGCTGCCGACGGCACCGGCAGAGGTGGCCGCCGACGAGGACCCGCTCTTCGTCGGTTATCGCAACGTGCCGTGGCTGGCGCGAACCCATGCCGTGTCGACGGTGCCCTCGGCCGCGGCGCTGCGCACCCTGCGGCAATTGCCGCCGGGCAAGCCCGGCCGCGGCGACCTCGTGGCCTTTGGCGACCCTTATTTCAACCGCGAGCAGCAGGCCGAGGCGGAAGGCGGAGAGAAGGTTCAGCTCGCCGATGCCGGCGGCAACATCACGCGCGGCGGTCCGCTGAAGCGGCGCAACAGTCCCAAGCTCGAAGGCGTCGACAGCGCCGAGCTCGGTCTGTTGCCCCGTTTGCCCGACACCGCCGACGAGTTGAAATCGATCGCGCTGGCACTGCAGGCGGATCCTTCGAAGGTGTTGTTCCTCGGCAAGAGCGCGACCGAGAGCGCGGTGAAGACCATGAATTTGTCCGGATTCAGGATCCTGGCCTTTGCCACCCATGGGCTCGTCCCCGGCGAGCTGAACGGGCTGACGCAGCCGGCACTCGCTCTGTCGTCGCCGGCGGTGACGGGCGAGGGCGGCGACGGTCTCCTGACCATGGAGGAGATCCTCGGCCTCAAGCTGGATGCGGACTGGGTCGTCCTGTCGGCCTGCAACACCGGCGCCGGCGCCGGCGCCGGGGCAGAGGCCGCATCCGGGCTCGGGCGCGCCTTCTTCTACGCCGGAACGCGCGCGCTGCTGGTGACGAACTGGTCGGTGCATTCGCAATCGGCGCGGCAATTGGTGACCGACCTGTTCAAGCGCCAGGCCGACGATCCCAAGCTGTCACGCAGCGAGGCGCTGCGCCAGGCGGCGATGGCCCTCGTCGATGGTCCGGGTTATCTCAACAGCGAAGGCAAGACCGAGTTCGCCTATGCGCATCCGCTGTTTTGGGCGCCCTACACGATCATCGGCGATGGCGGCTTGCGGTAACGGGATGCGAAGGGGGGCAGCCGAAATGAAGCGGAAGGTCTTGCTCGGAATTGTGGCTGCAGCTTTGCTGGTCTCGGCGCCATCGCGTGCCACGCTGTTGATCACGGAAGAGGAAGCCAAGCTGCCGCCTCCTAAGGGAGCGGTTGCCGTCGAACAGCGCGGCATCCTGCGTGGTCCGAAGGTCGAGTTCGTCTCGCCGGGCGACGCGGCGAGCTCGCCGCTGCGGCTGGTGTTGAAATTTCAGTCCTATGGCGGGGCAAAGATCGACCCGGACTCGGTCAAGGTGATCTTTCTCCGCACGCCGAATGTCGACCTGACCCCCAGGGTCAAGCCCTTCGTGCAGCCTGACGGCATCAACATGCAGGATGCCGAGCTGCCGCCCGGCGAATACACGGTGCGCGTCGATATCAAGGACAGCGATGGCCGGCCGGGCACGACCGTCTTCACCCTGAAGGTTGCGCCGAAGTGAGCTGCCCTTACTGCCGGTCCGAAACTGCCGAGGGTGCGCTGGTTTGCGCCTCGTGCGGGCGCGACATCGCCGTTCCCGCCACGCTGCTTGCCGAGCGCGACGATCTCTTGCGCAAGCGCGAGGATCTGCGCGATGAACTGAAACGGGCCAGAGACGAGATCGAAACGATCATGAGACGAAGGAAGTCGCGCTAGCGATGGAGTGCCCGTTCTGCGCCGAGACGATCAAGGACGAAGCCATCGCGTGCAAGCATTGCTCGCGGGACTTGCGCGTCGTACGGCCGACGCTTCTCGAGATCGACGAGATCGTTGCCGAGCTGGACAAGCTCAGGCGCGATCTCGATCGCGTCAACGTCCGTCTCGAGCGCTACAACAATCCGTTGCGCTACTACGGAACGCATGCGGTGCTCTATGTCGCGATTCCATCCCTGCTGCTGGTGATCGCGCATGTGCTTGTGACCATCACCTTCAACCTGTCGCCGATCCCGCTTCGGATCGCGTCGATCGCCGTACCGCTCTTGTTCGGATTCGTTGCCTATCCGCTGCACCGGGTCTACGTCCTGACGGCCTTCGTGCTCGCGTTTCTCACCGCGAGTGTCAGCATCCTGGCGATGCTGACGATCACCGGGATCCACGATCACGTTCCGATCCTTCCAGCGGTATGGATCGAATGGCGTGAGGTGTTCGAATATGGCGCCAGTATCCTGCTCGCCTTCGTCTCGGGTAACATTCTCAGCGTCGTGATCTTCCAGATATTGCCGCGCGTGCTGACCCAGGGCGGCAAGCCGAACGCGTTCGCCTTCCGCATGGCGCGTCTATTGGGCCAGCATGTCGGCGAGGAGCAGCTGCGCCGTCGCGCCCGCTTGATCCAGGATCTCATGCAGACAGTGGGACCACTGGCCGGCGTTGCCGCGACCGCTGTCGGCTCGATCTATGCCGGCTTGAAGGGCTTGCTGGGATAGCTCAACTGCATCTCAGGCGCGCTTACCAGGCTATCGCGCTTCCACTACTTCGCCGTCTTCCTTCACGAAACGGCCGACCGGAGCGTCCAGGAGCTCGATCACGGCTTCCGACGGCCGGCACAAGCGCGTGCCCTTGGGCGTCACCACGATCGGACGGTTGATGAGAATCGGATGGGCGATCATGAAGTCGAGGAGCTGGTCGTCGCTCCATTTGGGATCGTCCAGGCCGAGCTCCTTGTAAGGCGTTCCCTTCTCGCGCAGCAGCGCGCGGACCGGAATCCCCATGGCCGCGATCAGCTCCTTGAGCTTGTCCCGCGAGGGCGGCGTCCTGAGATATTCGACGACGACGGGCTCGACGCCGCTCTGCCGGATCATCGCCAGCGTGTTGCGCGAGGTGCCGCAGGCGGGGTTGTGATAGATCGTGACGGTCATCGAACTGTCTCCGTGATTGCGACCGAGGCGGACGCGCGTGAGCGTCCGAGCAGCCAGTTCATCAGCAGCATGCCGGCGAACGCTCCGCACAGCTCGGCAATGATGAAGCCGGGCAGGTCGGCGGGACGAATCCCCGAGAACGTGTTGGTCAGGGACCTCGCAATGGCCACGGCCGGATTGGCAAACGAGGTGGAGGCCGTGAACCAATAGGCCGCGGTGATGTAGAGGCCCACCAGCCAAGGCACGGCCGTCCGCTGAAACCGGATGCCGGCCAGGATCGTCGCGACCAGCCCGAACGCGGCCACCGCTTCGGCGAACCATTGCGGCCCTCCGGTTCGGACCTTCGTCGAGAGGTCGAGCAGCGGCAGGCCGAACATCAGATGCGCCACCACCGTTCCCGCAATGCCGCCGGCGATCTGCGCAACAATATAGAACGCAGCCTCGTATCCCGGCAGCTCGCGCCGGCCGGTGAAGACGAGCGTCACTGCGGGATTGAAGTGTGCGCCGGAGATCGGGCCGAGCACCGTGATCAGGACGACCAGGATGGCGCCGGTCGGCAAGGTGTTGCAGAGCAGCGCAAGCGCGACGTCCTTGGTCAGCGTTTCCGCCATGATGCCGGAGCCGACCACGGTGGCGACGAGAATACCCGTGCCGAGCGCTTCGGCCGCGAGGCGCCGCGAGAGATCGAAATTGTCCATCAGCCGACTCGCTCCTTTCGTTTTGGCGAGCAGCACGATTGCAAGGTCTCGACGACGGGGTCGCAAACTTCCGGCCGTCCGCCGCAGCAATCGCGCAGCAGGAAGACCGCGACGTCGCGAAATTCGCCGAGGTTGGCGCGATAGACGATCGAGCGGCTATGCCGTTCGGAAGACACGAGGCGGGCGCGGCTCAGAATCGACAGATGCGCCGACAGCGTGTTTTGCGGGACTTCCAAGAGGCGGGCTAGATCGCCGGCCGCAAGACCCTCAGGTTCGTGCCTGACCAGCGTCCGGAACGCCTCCAGACGGGTCGGTTGAGATAGCGCGGCGAGCGCCAGAACGGCTTGCTCTGCTTCCATATATCCAGATTTATGGAATTATTGGGGCCTAGTCAATCGGAAACCTCCGGCATGGCGCGAGCTAAAATTTCGAATATTCTAGAAATATCGTTTGACGGTCGCTATGCACGGGCGCATTGTGGCGCTCATGAAGATCGACGACGCAGCAGCACGCCTGGAAGCCCTCGGAAATCGGACCCGCCTGCAGATTTATCGTGCGCTGGTTCGGGCCGGGCACGCAGGCATGCCGGTCGGCCGCCTGCAGGACAAGCTGAAGATCCCGGCGTCGACGCTGTCGCACCACATTAAGACGCTGGTCGCGGTCGAACTGGTCAGTCAGAGCAGGGAATCGACGACCCTGATCTGTCGCGCCAATTTCGACGCCATGCGCGGGCTGGTCGACTTCCTGGCCTCGGAGTGCTGTGCGGAAGAAGCGGGATGCAAGACTGCGCAGACCGCAGCCTGATTCATTTGACCATTTATTCCATAATTCTAGAAGGATGGAGATTTCGAAATGGACAAGACGGTAGCGATCATCGGGGCGGGGCCGGTCGGCCTCGCAGCCGCCGCTCATGTGCTCGAACGCGGCATGTCCCCTGTCGTGCTCGAAGCCGGACCCGAGGCCGGGCATGCGGTGCGGCAATGGCAGCACGTCCAGCTCTTCTCGCCGTGGGAATACAACGTCGACAAGGCCGCGGCGGGTCTGCTTGCGCCGACGGGATGGAATTCGCCGGACCCGAGCTCCTATCCGACGGGCGGCGAACTGATCGACCGCTATCTCGCGCCGCTGGCGACGCGAACGCCGCTGCGCGAGACGATCCGGACCTCGAGCCGCGTCACGGCGATCAGCCGCGCCGGCTTCGACAAGGCGAAGACCAAGGGGCGAGGCCGAGCGCCGTTCGAAATCCGCTACCGGAACGGCAAAGGCGACGAGGTGCTGCGCGCCGATGCCGTCATCGACATCTCCGGCACGTGGTTCTCGCCCAATCCCGCCGGCAGCGACGGTCTGCCGGCGTTCGGCGAACGCGAATGCGCCGGCCGCATCGCCTATGGCATGCCGGCCGTGCGCGGCTCCGCTCGCGGCAGATATGCGGGCAAGACCGTGGCCGTGCTCGGTGCCGGCCATTCCGCGCTGGGCACGCTGATCGATCTCGCGCAGCTCGCCGAGGAGGCGCCCGGCACCAGGCCCGTTTGGCTGTTGCGCGGCGACGACCCGGCAAAGGCCTTTGGCGGCGGCCGCAACGACAAGCTTGCGGCGCGCGGCGAGCTGGGCGCAGCCTTCGCCGCGCTCGTGACCGCCGGAAAGATCGCGGTCGAGACCGGCTTCGGCGTCACTCACATTTCGGAGCGCGAAGGCCGCCTCAGGATTTCGGCAGGCGCCGGCTCTGCTGCGCGGAGTGTCGTTGCCGATGAGCTGGTGGTGTCGACCGGCTTCCGGCCCGATCTCTCGTTCCTGTCAGAGCTGCGGCTGCGGCTCGATCCGGCGATCGAGGCGCCCCTCGCGCTCGCGCCGCTCATCGACCCCAACGAGCATAGCTGCGGAACGGTGCGGCCTCACGGCGC
This sequence comes from Bradyrhizobium sp. CB1015, assembly GCF_025200925.1. Classification (GTDB taxonomy): domain Bacteria; phylum Pseudomonadota; class Alphaproteobacteria; order Rhizobiales; family Xanthobacteraceae; genus Bradyrhizobium. Next base: position 3,502,228 of record NZ_CP104174.1, read on the forward strand.
GCGCGAGCTGGCGCATGATGAGCCGGGCTTCTATCTTGCCGGCATGAAATCCTACGGCCGGGCGCCGACTTTCCTGATGATGACCGGCTACGAGCAGGTCCGCTCGATCGTCGCCGACATCGCCGGCGACAAGAAGGCCGCGGCACGGGTCGAGCTCGTGCTGCCGGAGACCGGCGTCTGCACACGCGGCAGCGTGGCGTCCGCCGCCGCGGCGGGATGCTGCGGCGGCCCGGCCAAGGCCGAACCCTCCAAGGCCGAACCCTCCAAGGCCGAACCCTCCAAGGCCGAACCCTCGGCCTGCTGTGCCGCCGATGAATCCGCCAGGAAAGCGGGCGGTGCGGGGTGCGGTTGCTCATGAGCCGAGGCACTGCCGGCCCGCTCACCGTCGTCGTCGCGCTCGGCACCGCGCAGACCATCGCGTGGGCGTCGAGCTACTATCTTCCTGCGATCCTGGCCGCGCCGATCGCGGGCGATCTCGGTCTTGCGCCGACTTACGTGTTCGGCGCGTTGTCGGGAGCGCTCATCATCTCCGGCCTGATTGGTCCGAGAGTTGGGCACGCCATCGATACGTTCGGTGGGCGCAGCCTGCTTGCCGTCTCGAACCTCGTTTTGGCGGCTGGCTTGCTGCTGCTGTCCGTGGCCTATGGCGTAGCGGTGCTGATCACAGCCTGGGTCCTGCTCGGGATCGGCATGGGCATGGGCCTCTATGAAGCCGCCTTCGCGACGCTTGCGCGCATTTACGGCGCCAATGCGCGACGAACGATCACCGGCATCACCCTGATCGCCGGTTTCGCCAGCACACTCGGCTGGCCGCTCACGACCTGGCTCGCCACGGAGTACGGCTGGCGCGCGGCCTGCCAGCTATGGGCGGTGATCCACATCGGCCTTGCCTTGCCGCTCAACCTTTCGCTGCCCCGTGCCGCTCCACTGAATCAGGAGGCCGGTCCGAGCACGGGCGCAAGCCAGCAATCCGGCGGTCAGAGCGAAACCTTCGCAATGATGCTGCTGGCGTACATGTTTGCGGCCGCGAGTTTTGTCAGCTCCGGAGTCTCGGCCATTCTGCCCACCATGCTGGTTGCGTTCGGCGCCACGCCGGCACAGGCGTTGCTGGCGGGAGCATTGGTCGGACCCGCGCAAGTCGGCGCCCGTCTTCTGGAAGCAGGATGGCTTGGCCGGTTTCATCCGCTGCTGTCGGCGAGGCTCGCCATGCTCATGAATCCGATCGGGGTGCTTGCGCTGGTCGCGGGCGGCCCTTTGCTCGCACCGGTGTTCACGGTGCTGTATGGCGCCGGTAACGGCATCATCACCATTGCCCGCGGGACGCTGCCGTTGGCGCTGTTTGGGCCCGTAGGTTTCGGCAGGCGGGTCGGGATGATTTCGGTGCCTTCGAGGGCAACGGGCGCTTTCGCGCCCCTTGCGCTGGGATTGATGGTGGAGCATCTCGGCAGCAGCGCGCTCTGGATCGGCGCGCTGGCCTCGGTCTCTGCGTTCTTCGCGCTTCTGCTGCTTCGTGGGGATCAGACGACATGAGTCCCCGTCCGATGGGAGGAGAACATTCGTAGCTTGCGCGGCTGGCCGCTGATCGCGGTGATGTGTATCGGCCAGCTCGGCAATCTGCTGCCGCACGTGACGTTGTCCGCGAACCTCGCCCAGCATCTGATGCCGGCGTGGGGGTTGTCCGCCGCCGAGGGCGGGATGATGGCGAGCGGCTACGCCTTTGGCTACATGCTGGCGGTGCCCGTGCTCACGACGCTGACCGATCGCATCGACGCACGGCTCGTGCTCCTCGGCGGCTCTGTCGTCAGCGGACTCGCGACCGTCGCGTTTGGCATCTTCGCGCAAGGCTTCTGGTCGGGGACCATCATCTGGTCGCTCGCCGGCCTTGGTTTTGCCGGTGCCTACATGCCCGGGCTCAAGGCACTGACGGACCGGTTGCCCGCCGGCGACACCTCGCGGGCGGTCACGCTCTACACGTCGAGCTTCTCGGTGGGCGTCGGCCTGTCGTTCCTGATCGCGCAAGTCCTCGCCGACGGCTGGGGATGGCGGACCGCGTTTTACGTGACCGGCATCGGTCCGATCGCGATGGTGGTGGCGTGTCTCTTGATCGAGAGCCGCAGTCCCGCTCCAAGGCCAGGACGCCTGTTGAACTTTGCGCCCGTTTTCGCCAACCGCGAGGCATTAGGTTACATCTTCGGCTATGGCGCGCACTGCTTCGAGCTCTACGGCATTCGCACCTGGCTGGTGGGCTTCTGGACCTACGTCGTCGCGCATCAGGGCGCGCCCTCATGGCTGAGCCCGGTCCTGATGAGCTTCTGTTTTGCAGTGATCTCCATGCCGGCCAGCATCCTCGGTAACGAGGCCGCACTGAAGTTCGGACGACATCGGGCGATCACGGTAGTGATGATCGCTTCGGCCTGCGTTGCGCTCGTCATCGGCCTGAATGCGACGGCTCCGGCATGGGTGCTGGCGCTGCTGCTGATGATCTATGGCCTGACGGTGCCGGCGGATTCCGGTGCGTTGACGGCCGGCATGTCGGCTGCAGCAGTCCCGGAGCATCGCGGGGCGACTCTGGCCCTGCATTCGACCGTCGGGTTCGGCCTGTCGGCGATGGGCGCCTGGGGAACCGGGGTTGCCCTCGATGCCGCTGGTGGCCCCCAGAGTGCGGAGGGCTGGTTGCTGGCCTTCATCGTGCTCGCGGCCGGGATCGCACTCGGCCCGCTCGCGTTGCTATGGTCGCGGACGGCCCCGTCCGACGAGCTGGTATCGAGGTCGCAATAGGCGAGGCAGGATGCGGGCGATCGGCCTGACAGGCCTCGGAGCCTTGGTCACGAATGCTTGACCCCGATCAAAGAATGCTTTCGGCCGCAGACTATGTTACTCAGGCTGCGTTGCGGTTCCAAAAGGTTTCCAAGAGGTTAAATCACATCTGATGCGGATCGTGCGGACCATCCTGGCATTCGCCATCGCCATATCCCTGGCGATGCTGCCGGCTGGCGCGTCCGCATCCGACCTTATGATGTCGTCGGGTGACATGCAGGCGGCCATGCAGGTCGGCGGCGAGGCCGATGTGTCGATGGACGATTGTTGTCCCGACATGAAGGGAACGGGCTCCGACAGCGGCTACAAGTGCGGGATGGGCTTCTGCTGTGTCGGCGGTACCGTCGCACTGGCGGACGTTCGCCCCCTGGCTTTCGAATTCGTTGCCGTCGCGGCAGCGGAAACGGCTATTCCCGCCGATCAGGTCGTCGCCTCACGCGGCGGCAGTCCTCCCTTCCGGCCTCCTCGAATCTGATCTCTCCAAAGACGCGCGCGGGCAGGCCTGCGCGACGATGACTGATGTGCGCGTTCCTGCGTCACGGTCGAGATCAATTCATGAGGACAGGACAATGCTTTCCAAGTTCAGCACTGCGGCTGTTGCCGCCACCCTTTCGCTCGCCACTTCAGTCGCCCTGGCAGGCGCCGGCGATTACGCTTTCGAGCCGGTCAGTCCCGAGATGAAGAAGGGCGACGACGTCACGCTCGCCGTTCGCCTGACCAACAAGCAGACCGGCAAGCCGGTGCCGGACGCCGTCATCTTCAAGACGCGCGTCGACATGGCTCCGGACGGCATGGCCGAGATGGAATCGGCGGTCGCACCGCTGCCGTCCAAGGAGCCGGGCGTCTACGCCTTCAAGACGGACCTGCCGATGGCCGGCCGCTATCAGGTCACGCTCTCGGCGAAGGTGCAGGGCGAGGCTGAGACGGTCACCGGCAAGGTCATCGTCAAGGCGACCAAGTGAGCTTTCGGGCGCCGCGGGATGGCGCCCGAACTTCTCTTTCCCATTCACATGGACGCGCGCTCCGAGCGCGCGGTATCTGGCGATGAACACGCAGCGTCTTCTCACCGCATTCGCGCTCACCGGCAGCCTCGCTCTGGGCGCCTTCTGGTCCATGAACGACGGACGCTGGTCCGTCCATGCCGAGGTTTCCGCGGCCACGGCAGCGGCGGACCGAACCCCGCTTTACTACCGCGATCCGAGCGGCGCGCCGCTTTGGTCCGCCGGGCCAAAGAAGGATGACCGCGGGCGGGACTATCTGCCGGTCTACGATGACGACAAGGCCGCCCAGGCAGAGCCGAAGCCACCGCAGGCGGCTTCATCGCGCAAGATTCTCTACTACCGCAATCCCATGGGCTTGCCCGACACCTCGCCGGTGCCGAAGAAGGACCCGATGGGGATGAACTATGTCCCCGTCTACGAAGGCGACGACGTCGATGATGGCACGGTGAAGCTGTCGCCCGGCAAGATCCAGCGCAGCGGCGTGAAGTCCGAGCCGGTCGCGCGGCGATCGGTCCGGGTCCTGGTCAAGGCGCCCGGTACGATCCAGTTGGACGAGCGCCGCGTGTCGGTGATCGCGATGCGCACCGAGAGCTTCGTGCAGAAGATCGCGGACGTCACCACCGGCACCCGCGTGAAGGCGGGCCAGCCGCTGATGGAGATCTACAGCTCGGCGGTCGCCTCCGCAGCGGCCGAATATCTCGCGACCATCACCTCCAAGACCGTCGGCGGTGTCGAGATGTACGGCCGGGGCTCGCGGCAACGGCTGGTCAATCTCGACGTCCCCGAGCGAGTGATCGCCGAGATGGAGAAAACGCATGTCGCGCCCGTCACCATCCATTGGTTGGCGCCGCGCGACGGGATCGTGCTCGAGCGCAACGCGATCGAAGGCATGCGCGCCAATACCGGCGACGTGCTGTTCCGCATCGCCGACACCTCGCTGGTCTGGGCGCTGGTCGACGTCGCCGAGCGTGATCTCGGCAACATCGCGCTCGGGCAGTCCGTCGCGGTGCGCGCGCGCAGCTTCCCGGGCCGAAGCTTCACCGGCAAGATCGCGGTGATCTATCCGCAGGTGAACCGCGAAACCCGGACGGTCCGCGTCCGCATCGAGCTCGCCAATCCCGAGGCTATGCTGCTGCCGGACATGTATGTCGATGCCGAGGTCGATACGGCAGATGGCGCGTCGGTCCTGGCGATCCAGGACAGCGCGGTGCTCGACACCGGCACGCGGCAGGCCGTCCTCGTCGACAAGGGGGAAGGGCGCTTCGAGCCGCGGGAGGTGAAGCTCGGCCGGCGCGGCGGCGGCTTTATCGAGGTGCGGGACGGCCTTGCCGAAGGCGAAGCGGTGGTCACATCCGCCAACTTCCTGATCGATGCCGAGAGCAACCTGAAGGCCGCGCTGAAAGGCTTTGCCGAGGCTGCGCCTCAAGCCTCCGATGCCGGCCATGCGATGGGAGATTATAAATGATCGCCCGCATCATCGCCTGGTCGGCGCGCAACCTGCTGCTGGTGCTGTTCGGCACCGGCTTTGCGGCCGCCGCCGGCTTCTACGCGCTGCTTCATCTGCCGCTGGATGCGATCCCCGACCTCTCGGACACCCAGGTCATCGTCTACACCGAATATCCCGGCCAGGCGCCGCAGGTGATCGAGGACCAGGTCACCTATCCCCTGACCACGGCGATGCTGACCGTGCCGAAATCGAAGGTGGTGCGCGGCTTCTCCTTCTTCGGCGTGTCGTTCGTCTACGTGATCTTCGAGGACGGCACCGACATCTATTGGGCGCGCTCGCGCGTGATGGAGTTTTTGAACAGCGCCACATCGCGGCTTCCCGCCGGCGTCACCCCGACCATCGGGCCCGATGCGACCGGCGTCGGCTGGGTCTACCAATACGCCGTGATGTCGAAAGAGTTGAACCTCGCCGACACGCGCACGATCCAGGACTGGAACCTGAAATTCGCGCTGGCCAAGGCCGAAGGCGTCGCCGAAGTCGCCAGCATCGGCGGCTTCGTCAAGCAGTACAACGTGGTGCTCGACCCGCAGCGCATGCGCGACCGCGGCATCAGCATGCAGAAGATCCGGGAGGCGATCCGCGCCAGCAACGCCGATGTCGGCGGCCGCACCGTCGAGCTGTCGGAGTTCGAATACGTCATTCGCGGCAAGGGCTACATCAAGAGCATCAACGATCTCGGCAATATCGTCCTGAAGACGAGCAACGGCACGCCGGTGCTGCTGCGGGACGTCGCCAATGTCGAGCTCGGACCGGACGAGCGGCGCGGCATTGCCGAGCTGAACGGTGAGGGCGAGGTCGCAAGCGGCATCGTGCTGCAGCGCTTCGGCGTCAACGCGCTCGACGTCATCGAGAACGTCAGGAAGCGCTTCAAGGAGATCGCGAGCAGCCTGCCGAAATCGGTCGAGATCGTCCCGGTCTACGACCGCTCGGGCCTGATCTATGCGGCGATCGACACGCTCAAGCACACCTTGTTCGAGGAGAGCATCGTCGTCGCGCTCGTCTGCATCGTGTTCCTGCTCCATGTCCGCAGCGCGCTGGTCGCGATCCTGATGCTGCCGGTCGGCGTGCTGATGGCGTTCGGCGCCATGAAGCTGCTGGGCCTGGGATCGAACATCATGAGCCTCGGCGGCATCGCCATTGCGATCGGCGCCATGGTGGATGCCGCGATCGTCATGATCGAGAACGCGCACAAGCACCTCGAGCGCGCCGAGCCCGGTCAATCGCGCGTTCAGATCCTGATCGATGCGGCATCCGAGGTCGGTCCGGCGCTGTTCTTCAGCCTGCTCATCATCACCGTCTCGTTCATGCCGATTTTCACGCTGGAATCGCAGGAGGGGCGGCTGTTCAGCCCGCTGGCGTTCACGAAGACCTTCGCGATGGCTGCCGCGGCCCTGCTGTCCGTCACTCTGGTGCCCGCACTGATGGTGATCTTCGTCCGCGGCCGGATCGTGCCGGAGAGCAGGAACGTCATCAACCGCTTCCTGATCTGGATCTACCGCCCCGTCATCAAGGGCGTGCTGCGCGCCAAGACGCTGGTGATCCTGGCCTCGCTCGTCGTGCTCGCCGTCACGATCTGGCCGGCGCGGCAGCTCGGCACCGAGTTCATGCCGACGCTGAACGAGGGCACGCTGCTCTACATGCCGACGACGCTGCCGGGCATCTCGGTGACCAAGGCGGCCGAGCTGATGCAGACGCAGGACCGCATCATCAAGTCGTTCCCGGAGGTCTCCTCGGTCTACGGCAAGGCGGGGCGGGCGGCGACCGCGACCGATCCGGCGCCGACCGAGATGTTCGAGACGGTGGTCAGCCTGAAGCCGAAGGAGCTTTGGCGGGCAGGCGTCACCGTCGACAGCCTGATCGCGGAGATGGACAAGGCGCTGCAGTTTCCGGGCGTCTCCAACGCCTGGACCATGCCGATCAAGGCGCGCATCGACATGCTGTCCACCGGCATCCGCACCCCCGTCGGCGTCAAGGTGATGGGCACCGACCTCGTCGAGATCGACCGGTTGGCGAAGCAGGTCGAACGCGTGATCAAGGCGGTCCCGGGCACCGCATCGGCCTACGCCGAGCGCGGCATCGGCGGCTATTATCTCGAGATCGTCCCGGATCGCGAGGCGCTCGCCCGCTATGGCATCCTGATCCAGGACGTCCAGGACACGATTGCGGCCGCGCTCGGCGGCCAGACCGTCACGACGACGGTGGAGGGGCGGCAGCGCTTCACAGTGAACATGCGCTATCCGCGCGACCTGCGCGACAATCCCAAGGCGATCGCCAGCGATATCCTGGTGCCGATGCCCGCGGGCGGCGCGGTGCCGCTCGGCGAGATCGCGAAGGTCGAGCCGGCGCGGGGGCCGACCTCGATCCGGACCGAGAACGGCCAGCTCGCGACCTACGTCTACGTCGACATCCGCGATCGCGACATCGGCAGCTACGTCGCCGATGCGCAACGCGCCGTGGCTGACAGCATCCAGTTCCCGCCGGGATATTACGTGGTCTGGAGCGGCCAGTACGAATATCTCCAGCGCGCCGCGGCGCGCCTCAAGATCGTGGTGCCGGTGACTCTGACGATCATCTTCCTGCTGCTATACCTGAACTTCAGGGCCATGACCGAAACCCTGATCGTGATGCTGTCGCTGCCCTTCGCCCTGGTCGGCGGCATCTGGATGATGTGGTGGCTCGGCTTCAACATGTCCGTCGCCGTTGCCGTCGGCTTCATCGCGCTCGCCGGCGTCGCCGCCGAGACCGGCGTCGTGATGCTGATCTACCTCGAGCATGCCCTGGCCGAGATGAAGGCGACGTGCAGCGCCGAAGGCAGGGGCCTCACCCGGCAGGATCTCCACGAGGCCATCATGGTGGGCGCGGTCGAGCGCGTCCGTCCCAAGATGATGACGGTTGTGGCCATCATGGCGGGCCTGCTGCCGATCATGTGGAGCACCGGAACCGGGTCGGAGATCATGCAGCGCATCGCGGTGCCGATGATTGGCGGCATGATTTCGTCGACGCTGCTGACGCTGATCGTGATCCCGGCGATCTTCGGGTTGGTGAAGGGCGTCCGCCTGCCGCCGAAGCGCGAGGACAAGGCGCCATCGACCGAGACGCCAAAGCCGGTCGGCGCCAGATTGCGCGTCGTGGAGCCGGCCGGGTGATGCGAGCCATGATGCACGATCATGTGTTGGGGCGCCGGAATAACAGCGAAAGGAAGCCGAAGATGAAGCAACGCGCCTATTTGATGACCCGCCGGTCCCTTGTCGGGCTGATCGCGGCGGCAGCTTTTGCAAGGCCCGCCGCGGCGGCGTCCGACGCAGCGACGGTCACGGTGCACCGGGATCCGAGCTGCGGCTGCTGCGCCGGCTGGGTGCAGCATCTGCGGGATGCCGGATTTTCCGTCCAGGTGGAGGAGACCCCCGACCTCGACCCGATCCGGGCGCGTCTCGGCATCCCCGCGAACCTGGTCGCGTGTCACACGGCGGAGGTCGCCGGTTATGTCGTCGAGGGGCACGTGCCGGCTGCGGCCGTGCGGCGCCTCCTCTCCGAGCGTCCAAGCGCGAAGGGGATAGCCGTGCCGGGCATGCCGGTCGGCTCGCCCGGGATGGAAGGCGGCAAGCCGCAGCGCTACGAGGTCGTGCTGTTCGGTGCCGACGGTCAGAAGCCGTTCATGCGCTTCATCGGCGCGGAGGCGATTGATTGAGGGCCCTTGGTGAAGGCGCGCTCCCATTTTCCGGCATCAATGATGCGCCGGGCTGTGCGGGGACACGGGCGACGGTGCTGCGCGATGCCTAGCCGCCGCTATGGCTGCGGCGGATAGCGCTCGAACGCCGGCAGTTCGTGCGCATGCTCCATCCAGCGCAGTCGCTCGGCGACCTGGATCTGCATCGTGGCAGGCACCGCCTCGGGATCGTCGTAGGTCGCGCTCTGGATGTCGATGATCCCCGGCATCATGTTGGCATTGACGTAGAACAGTCCGGTTCCGCAGTCGCCGCAAAAGTGCCGCCGCCCGTGTTCCGAGGAGCGGTACACTTTCGGCTCGCCCTTGGTTACCTTGACGGCGCCATCCGGGTACATCGTCCAGCCGACGACCGGAGCGCCGGCGTGAAGCCGGCAATCGCGGCAGTGGCAAAGCGCGTGCACGATCGCCTCGCCCTCGACCTCGTAGCGGATTGCACCACAGTGACAGCCGCCGGTGATGGTGCTCATGCGTTCCTCCGATCGAAGACGAGTTTTCAAATCGATAGCTCTCGCGCCTGGTGGCTTCAACAACGCAGTCAATTTGCGGTTGCGTCGTACTGTCGCCTGACAGCTGCTGCCATTGCGGCTCTGCCGACGAGGCTATGTTCGCGCCCGTGTGCTCGTTTCAAGATGGTGGCTGGCGGGTTCCTTCGAAGGGTGAACTCTTCGTGACGTGGCGCGGCCGTGCGCTGGTTGACAGTTCGGTCTTCCGGGTTTTTAGTCGGCGCGACGGGGATGTGCGATCTCCCCGCGAGGCGACATGCCCAAGCATCGCGTCCTGATCACCAAGGGCGCCGCATGTCGTCACACACCGCAGCTCCGTTCCACAATCCTCCCGACTTGCCGGGATCCGGCCGCCGAACCGCCATGGCATGTGCCTCGGCGGCGAGTCCGCTGCGTCTGGTGGAACGGCCGGAGCCGGCCTCACATATCCGGCGTCACCTGGGGCAGGGACACACCCAGAGCTCAAGGGAGCTGATCCATGCACAAGACTGTTTCCGCACTGATCGGCGTCGCTGCCTGCTTCATCACGAGCGCTCACGCGCAAGCCATCGACTGGCAAAAGGTCGATGAGACACTGGGCCGAAAGCCCATGGTTGCGGACGATGTCCATCGCTACGGCTTTCCGCGCACCGATCTCACCGTGACTTTGGATGGCGTCACGATCAAGCCGGCGCTGGCGCTTGGCGGCTGGCTCGCGTTCAAGCCTGCGCATGGCGGAACCATGGTCATGGGTGACCTCGTGCTGCTCGAGAGCGAGGTCAACCCGGTGATGGCGAAGATGATTGCGAGCGGTCTCGAGATCACCGCCGTGCACAACCATCTGCTGCGCGCAAGCCCGCCGACCTTCTACATGCACGTCGCCGGACATGGCGATCCCGTCAAGCTGGCGTCGGCAATCCACGATGCCCTCGCCGAAAGCAAGACGCCCCTGACGGTCGCCGCGGCAGCGAATTCGTCCTCGATCGATCTCGACACGGCGAAGCTGGATCAAATCATTGGCGTCAAGGGGCAGGCCAATGGCGGTGTCTACCAGTTCAACGTCAAACGGCGAGACCCTGTCTCCGAGGATGGCATGCTGCTGACGCCGGTCGGTGCGATGGGCGTCGCGACCGCCATCAATTTCCAGCCGACCGGCGGCGGAAAGGCGGCCGTCACGGGCGACTTCGTTCTGACCAGCGACGAGGTGAATCCGGTCATCGCGGCGCTGCGGACACATGGCATCGAGGTGACGGCGTTGCACAGCCACATGCTGAACGAACAGCCGCGACTCTTCTTCATGCACTTCTGGGCCAATGACGACGTGGTCAAGCTTGCTGAAGGCTTGCGGGCGGCGATCGACAAGACCGCCAGCACCAAGAGCTGAGCCAAGGCATAGAAAACGCACCGTGAGGCGTTCAATGATCGAATGTCAGACGTTGGGACAGCCGACGATGTACGCGGCTTTGGCCTTTGCGTCGCGGCCGTCGGCACGGGCCAGTCGCGTCCTGGCGCCTATGCTGGCTTTGCTAATGGGAGGGAACGCCATGGCCGAGACCCTGAATTTTGACAACGCTCCTGCTGGAACGGCCCCGGCAGGGTGGACTCTCACGATGACCGGCAAGGGTGAGCCGAAATGGACCGTCGAGGCGGAGCCCACAGCGCCGAGCAAGCGGAACGTCCTCAAGCAATCCGGACGCGCGACTTTCCCAGTGGCCATCAAGAGCGATACCAACATCCGCAACGGCTTCGTTGAGGTGAAGTTCAAGGCGGTGTCCGGGTCCGAGGATCGCGCCGCCGGAATCATCTGGCGTGCCAAGAACGCCGACAATTATTACGTCGTCCGGGCAAACGCGCTGGAGGACAACGTGGTGCTCTACAAGACGATCAAGGGCATACGAAATTCGCTGGAGATCGTCGGTCGGAAGGGCGGCTACGGCGTCAGCACGCCGGTGCGGTCCGGGCAATGGCACGCGCTGCGTTGCGACTTCGCGGGAAATCGGTTCAAGGTGACTTTTGACGGAAAGCTATTGTTCGAGGTGGAGGACGCCACAATCACGGACGCCGGCATGATCGGCCTGTGGACCAAGGCAGATAGTGTGACCTTGTTCGATGATCTGACATATGGTGAGACCAAATAGAAGTTGTCCACCTCTGTCGGAGATGACCATGAGCTTTCGCCGTCTGTCGGTCGCGACGATTCTGCTGGCTGCGTTTGTCGGCCCAATGCGGGCGGAAGAGACCCTCGTCACCTACAAATCGCTAAGTCCGGAGCTGGCGCTGGATCTCGCGCGCGCCGCTTTGGATAGCTGCCGCAGCCGTGGATATCAGATTGCCGTCGCGGTCGTCGATCGCTTCGGTATCACCCAAGTGATGCTGCGCGATCGCTTCGCAGGCTCTCACACGCCTTCGACGGCATCCGGCAAAGCGTGGACGGCTGCGTCGTTCAAAACCAGCACGACCGAGCTTAACGCGATGAGCCAGCCCGGCATGATGCAATTGGGCATCCGGAATCTTCCCGGAGCCGTCATCATAGGGGGAGGGCTGGTCGTCGAAGCCGGCGGCTCTCTGGTCGGAGCGGTCGGCGTATCCGGCGCTCCCGGCGGTGACGCGGACGAAGCGTGCGCGAAAGCCGGGATCGAGGCCATTCGTGACAAGCTGGAGTTTTGAGGGGCGGACACGCTCGCGCGTTGGACGAGACGGATCAGGATGCGTCGCTCACGCCATCCTCATTGTCCCCGAGGATCGTCTCCGATAGCAGCGCAGCGGCCTTCTGCAGGGGAGCTATGAACCGATCCAGCTCAGTGAAGCTCACCCGTGCCACGGGAACGGACACACCCAGGCACGCGATCAGTTCGCGATCCGGTGAGAGGATCGGAACGGCACAGCCGACGACGCCTCGCACATATTCTTCATTCGTCTTGGCCCAGCCGCGCTTGCGGGTCTCATCGAGCACCTTCATCAGGCGCGCGACATCGACGATCGTGGTTTCGGTGTATCGCGTCAGCGCGAGTGCGCGGCACAGCTTCTCGCGCGCGCGCTCCGGCAGCCGGCTCATATAGATCTTTCCGGTCGAAGTGCAGTGAAGCGGCGCCGCTTCGCCGGGATTGAACTGCAGACCTTGAGGTTGCGACACGCGGACGCTGTCGACGTAGGCAACGACATTGTCCCGCACGACCCCGATCTCGCATTGTTCGCCGATTTCGGCGGCGACGGCGCGGAGCACCGCGTGCCGACGGGCGGTGCGGAAGGCTGCGCCGATGACGCGGGCCGACAGCGTGACCAGTTGATTGCCGACCACGTAGCGCTTCGTCCCCACGGCTTTCTGAAGCAGCCCGCGCTGCTCCAGATTTCCGATCAGCCGATGCGCAGTCGGCAGCGGCAGCGACAGCGCAGCAGCGATCTCCGCGACCGAGGCTGCTCTGGTCTGGCTGGCGGCATAGCCGATGACCGCGAAGGCGCGGTCCAATGGCCCGTCGGTACTCGGCTGCTGCATTTCACCAGTCTCCGCCCAATTAAAGAATTTTCATTTTTCGGAATGAAAGCTACTAAAATATGAAAATTTGTCTAGCCGCTCTCGTGCTGTGCCCATATCGTTGGCGTTGCCCGGTGGTGAGCAGGATTTGTGCAGTGCGAGCCACCGCGGACGTGCTCAGGAGATCGGGATGTCAGGCCACTACGACGTCGATGCCGTGCGGAAGGAGTTTCCGGCTGCCCAGCGGATCACCTATCTCGACGCCGGCTTCCAGACGCCGCTTGCGCGTCCCGTCAAAGCGGCGATCGATCGTTTCCTGAGCGAAGGTCTCGAAACCGCCGGCCCCAAGAGCGTCTGGCTCGATCGCGTCGAGCAGACGCGCGAAAAGCTGGCGCGGTTTCTCGGCGCATCGGCCGACGAGATCGCCTTCACCAAGAACACCTCGGAGAGCATGAACATCGCCGCGAACGCGCTGCCGCTGCGCGCGGGCGACAAGGTGCTGATGATCCACGGCGATCATCCGAACAACGCCTACGCGTTCCTCAATCTGCGGCGCAAAGGCGTGACCGTCGAATTCGTGCCGATGACGGAGATCGTGAACGCCGATAGCCTTCGTCCCTACATCGATGCGAGCACGCGGGCGGTTTCGATGTCGCAGGTGACGTTCCATGCCGGCCATCGTTTCGATATCGAAAGCATCGGTGCCCTCTGCGCGGAGCAGGGGCTCTATTTCGTCGTCGACGTGATGCAGGCGATCGGCGTCGTGCCGATCGATGCGAAAGCGATGCGCGCGACCTTCGTCGGTTCGGGCAGCCATAAGGGGCTACTCGTGCCGCAGGGGCTGGGCCTGCTCTATTGGGACAAGTCCAGGGCCGAGCTCGAGCCTGCCTATTTCGCGGCCGCGAGCCTTGCGGAGGTCCCGGCCGATCTGATCGCCCGACCTGACAGGCTCGAGCCTGCCCCGAGCGCGCGCCGCTTCGAGCTCGGCAATTTCAATCTTCCGGCGATCCATGCGCTCGGCGCCTCGCTCGACATGATCGAAGCGCTGGGCGTCGAGAACATCCAGAACCATTGCTTCGATCTCGGCGATCATCTCATCGCCCGGCTCGATGCACTCGGCGTTCGCCTGGTCGGCCCTCGCGCGCGGCAACATCGCGCGCCGCACATCTACGTCATTGCGCTGCCAGCGGCCGAATGGCTCGGCCATTTCGAGGAGAATAACGTCCGCGTGTCGCCGGAGCGGGACGGCATTCGCGTGTCGTTCGGGATGTTCAACACGATTGCCGACGTCGACCGCCTGATCGAGGTCATCGAGCGGCGCGGCGTCAAGCCATCATCGAGGGCCGCATAGGCTGTTCATCAAGGAGACGTAGATGACGAAATTTGCGCGTGTCTTGAGCATTCTGTCCGGCCTCGCGGTCCTCGGCGCCATCAGCGGCCCCGCTTCTGCCGCCGACAGCCCGACGCTCGCCAGGATCAAGTCGAACGGCGCCATCACCATCGGTCATCGCGAGGCCTCGATCCCGTTCTCCTATCTCGGTCCCGACCAGAAGCCGATCGGCTTTTCGCTCGACCTCTGCGCGGCCATCGTCGAGCGTATCAAGGCGGAGACCGGCCTCTCCAATCTCAAAGTCAATTACGTTCCGGTGAACTCGTCCAACCGCATCCCGCTGATCCAGAGCGGCACCGTCGACATCGAGTGCGGCGGCACCGCCAACGACAAGAAGCGGCAGGAGCAGGTCTCTTTTTCCGTCGCCACCTTCGTCAGCCAGCCGCGTTGGCTGGTCAAGGCGGACAGCGGCCTGAAGACGGCCGGCGATCTCAAGGGCAAGACCATCGTCGTCACCCAGGGCTCCAATGCCGTCGGCTTCGCGCAAGGCGTGAATGCGAAGGAGCAACTCGGCTTCAACATCGTCCAGGCAAAGGACCATGCCGAATCCTTCCTGATGTTGAACACCGGCCGTGCGGCCGCCTTCATGGAAGACGATATTCTGCTCGCCGGCCTCAAGGCGGCGGCTCCGAATCCGGATGCGCTGATATTTCTCCCCGAGGGTTACGCCAAGATCTATTATGGCCTGATGTTCACGAAGGGCGATAGCGGCTTCAAGGCGCTGGTCGACGACGTTCTCTCGAAGCAGATGGCATCGGGCCAGTTCGAAAAGACCTACGCCAAATGGTTCACCCGGCCAATTCCGCCCAAGAATGAGAACCTGGCGTTTCCACTGACGGTCGAGCTCACGGAACGGATCGCGCGTCCCAGCGACGCGGTGGATTAGAGCGTTTTCGAGCGAAGTGGATTCCGGTTCGCGTCAAGAAAACGCGTCAAAACAAGAATCTGCTTCGCGACGTCGGCGGAGATTGTCCCGCAAACCGAGCCCCGAGGTTCGCCATGTTTGCCGTGCTTCTTGAACAGACCGCAGACGGCCAGCGCTATATCGACTGGCTCGTGTCGGGCCTCGGCTGGACCCTGGCGCTGGCGTTCTTCGGCTGGTGGATTGCCTTTGCCGTCGGGGTCGTCGTCGGGATCGGCCGCACCGTGCAGAACCGGGCCGTTTCGGCGCTTGCCCGCCTCTATGTGGAGATCTTCCGCAACATCCCCGTGCTGGTGCAGATGTTTCTCTGGTACTTCGTTCTGCCGGAGATTCTTCCCGTCTCGCTCGGGAACGCCATCAAGCAGATTCCGCCGCCCTGGGGATCGTTCTTTCCGGCGCTGGTGTGCCTCGGTCTCTACACCGCCGCGCGGATCGCCGAACAGGTGCGGGCCGGGATCGAGGCCCTGCCGAAAGGACAGGTCGAGGCGGCAAGCGCGCTCGGGCTCGGCGGCTATCCAACCTATCGCCACATCATCGTTCCACAGGCGCTGCGCTTGATCATCCCGAGCCTGACCAGCGAGGTGATGGGCATCTACAAGAACACCTCGGTCGCGCTCACGATCGGGCTGATGGAGCTGACGGCGCAGGCCCGCCAGATCAGCGAAGCGACGTTCCAGACCTTCACCGCTTTCGGCGCCGCGACGGTTGTCTACCTCGCGCTGGCGCTCATCGCCTATCAGGGGATGGCGCTGATCGACAGGGCCGTGCGCATTCCGGGCACAGGCCCTGCCGACGATGCAGTCAAGCCGGCCGCGACGCACGCCATCCAACCGATCGATTCCCTGCCTGACGCGATGGAGGTCGTGAAATGAACAACCTCGATTTCTCCGTCGTCCTTCAGGCGTGGCCTTACCTCTGGTCGGGCCTGCTGTTTTCGCTGGCGCTGACCGCCGTCGCTTTCGTGGTCGGCCTGGTCCTCGGCACTTGTCTCGCCCTGGTGCAGCACTTCGAAGTGCCTGTGCTCGGCAAGCTCGTGCGCGGCTATGTCGCCCTGATGCGCTCGATCCCGCTGATCCTGGTTCTGTTCTGGTTCTTCTTCCTGGTGCCGATCGTGCTCGGTCATCTCAACGGAAGCGGACGGCCGGTCCCGATCGGCGCCACCTGGACGGCGTTCATCACCTTCAGCCTGTTCGAGGCCGCCTATTATTCGGAGATCATCCGCGTCGGATTGCGTGCCGTGAACCGGGGTCAGTTCGAGGCCTGTCAGGCGCTCGCATTGTCCACCTTCGACACCTATCGCTCGGTGATCCTGCCGCAGGTGCTCCGCGTCGCCAGCCCGATCATCCTGAGCCAGACCATCATCCTGTTCCAGGATACCTCGCTGGTCTACGTGCTCTCGCTCACCGATCTGCTTGGCGCAGGCTCGAAGCTGGCGCAGCTCAATGGCCGTCTGGTCGAGATGTATCTGGTGATTGCGGTGGTCTACCTCGCGATCAGCTCGGCGGCTTCGCAATGCGTGGCGTCCTTACGCAAGCGGTATGCGATTGCGGGACTGCGCCGCTAGAGCATGATCCGGAAAAGTGCGCAGCGGTTTTCCGAAAAGATCATGCTCAAACAATAAACTAAAGCGCGATGAGGATTCGTCCCAATCGCATCGCGCTTTAGCGCTGCGCACGGTCATCCCAGTCTTTGGAGAGGAAAAAATGCATCAGCTCGCTGCGGGGAATCAGGCCTCCATCGTCACCGTGGAAAATCTGGTGAAGCGGTTCGGCCATTTCACGGCCCTGAACGACGTCAATCTCACGGTCGCGGCCGGCGAGAAGATCGTGCTGTGCGGCCCCTCGGGCTCGGGCAAGTCGACCTTGATCCGCTGCATCAACCACATCGAAAAGCACGATGCGGGGCGCATCGTCGTCGACGGCATCGAGCTGTCGGATCGGATGGCCGACGTCAACGGCGTTCGTCGCGAGGTCGGCATGGTGTTCCAGAGCTTCAACCTGTTTCCGCATCTATCGGTCGTCGAGAATTGCATGCTGGCGCAGATGAAGGTGCGGGGCCTGTCCCGCGCCGAGGCGCATGAGCGTGCGGTCGGTCTATTGCGAAAGGTGCGCATTCACGACCAGGCGAACAATTATCCGGGGCAGCTCTCCGGCGGCCAGCAGCAGCGCGTCGCCATCGCACGGGCGCTGTGCATGCAGCCGAAGATCATGCTGTTCGACGAGCCGACCTCGGCGCTCGATCCGGAGATGGTCAAGGAAGTGCTCGACACCATGGTGGAGCTCGCGAAAGACGGCATGACGATGGTGTGCGTCACGCACGAAATGGGCTTTGCCCGCGAGATCGCTGATAGGGTGGTGTTCATGGATCGCGGCTCGATCGTCGAGGAAGCCGACCCCGATACCTTCTTCCGCGCGCCGAGGACGGAACGGGCGAGGGATTTCCTCGGCCAGATCATTCATTAGCGATCCGTCTCGATCTGCGAACCGATCGAAGGCGTCGCCGCTTGCGGCAATGATTCGAACAAGCCTATTCATGCCGCCAGATTCTCACGGCCGAAATGACCAGGATCACAGCCAATCCCGGCAGAAGAATCCAATTCGGGACGACGCCGAGAAGCAGGCTGCCGATGAATGTGCCGGTGATGGATCCGATGGCCATCGCAAGCATGAACTGCCAATTTGCGCGGAGCACCGAAAAGCTCTGGTCGCGACTATAGCGCGCAAATCCCACCAGCATGGTCGGCAGGCTCACCGCGAGTGAGAGGCTGCCCGCCAGCTTCACGTCCGTGCCGAACAAGAGGATCAGGGTGGGGATCAGGAATTCCCCGCCGGCAACGCCGAGCAACGACGCCACGATCCCGATCGCAAAGCCTGCTGCGATGCCCGCGACGATCAGGCTCGCGCCCGTCAGCGCCGGTGCGGTTGCTGCCTCGTTGCCGTGTGCGAACAGAAGCACGCCGGCGATCAGGAGCAGCAGGGCGGCAATGATCTTGTAGAGCGTCCCGGATTCCAGACGCGTCGCCCAGGATGCCCCGGCGTAGGCGCCGACGAGGCTGCCTGCCAGCAGGTTCAGGATGATCGGCCAATGGGCATGGATCTCCGCGAACGGAACGGCGCGTGCGCGAAACGGCAGGGCACTCGCCACCACGATCAGGCTCGTCGCCTTGTTCAAAATCACGGCCTCGAGCCCGCGAAATTTGAACAAGCCGATGAGCAGGGGTAGCCGGAATTCCGCGCCACCGAGACCGATCAGGCCGCCCAGAGTGCCGATGATCGCGCCGGAGCCGAACGCGGCAGGATTGTTTCGCATGGACACGACGCAAAGATGCGTGAAAGCGCAAAATCAAACTTGCCCGTAATCCGTCGTGGCGGGGAGCTTCACACCTGCTTACGGCAGGGCGTGGGGCTGGGCTCAAGCGTAGTCCCGAATTTTGCGTGTTGCAAACACGTATTGATAAAGTGACAACACCCGCGACGGACGGCTCCGCGCGGGTTACATAGCTTGTTTTTCGAACGCGTTTGCGTGGCGAGTGGTCGAGCGCGCGTTTCGTTGTCGCTCACGTAACTCGACGAAGAGATGGATTGAGACGAATACGGTTGCCCGGAAGAGTAACCCTTCTGGGTAAGGCGTAGGCTTGGCCCGTTCATACCGTTAGCGCGGTTTGCCTTATCCCGCTTGTCCGCGAGGATTTGTAGCTCCTGTCTTTATCATTCCGCTCGCGTTGCGATTCTCGCAAAACGCTAAAAGTTTATAAGTGCAATCTGTGTTGACGTGCAGCCAACGGTTCTGTTTTATGTTCGGTACGTAAGCGTTATTCTGAGCGGCGTTCGGCCTACCTCTCACCCGGCGGATCTTCGATGGCAGCTAGCTGCCCAATACTTCTGAGGGTTACCATCTCCAATGGATGGCAGGCGTGGATATGCATACTGGTTGCTCTCCACTTTATTGTTACTGGAGCCGAAGCGAAGTCTTGCGATCGGACAATGTGTCACGAGTTGGCGGCGGTGTGCTTCGGGCCGTCCTGCGGCAGTGGAGCCTTAGGGGCTATCATCTTGCACAACGAAGGCTCGATCGCTGTGAACTATCAGCCTCCTCTCGCGTACTTTCTGGATGAACTTCCGGCTGATTTCGACCCGGCAACTGTCCCGAGTGGCGGAAAGGACATTGCGGTTGCCAGGGTGCGGGCGCTCGATTCTCCAGTGTGGCTAGGAAATCGAGACGAGGCTGGCGCCCATCGTTCTCGCGACAAGCGTTTTGTCCGCATGCGGGTGCTTGAAGTGCGAAGCGGAAATGCGTCGGTCGGCAAGATATACGAAGTCTACTTTGGTGATTGGGGTCGTGAGATGATCTATCCGCTCACCCCGGATCAACTCGCACGCGACTACGTCGTCGTCATGTATTCCGACCCGACAGACGGAAAGCGCCGGCTGGTCGGCTTTCCGGTCAACAGCGCGCAGCATCAAGAGTGGCTGGATAAACGGTCAGAGTACTGGCGGTCGCAGTATAGGAAATAAGTCGTCGAAAGGGTGGGGCAATGGGTTGGTCTGACGTCAAGAGCAGGATTAAATTCTTTGGCCCGGACACTGATGACTTGGGCAACCCGACGGGGTTGGATGGTATGCCGACGACCGTCAACGGCCAGACACCGTACGGTTTGGCATTTTCTACTTCAACCGAAAGCGGGTCTACGGTCCCAAAGGAAAAAGCTGCCATCCTTGCTGCGCTTGAGGATATTTACAGTCATTCCGCTACTGCCCGGACCATGCTGGACGCGGCCACTGCTGGCGAAGACATCTGGCTGATGAAAAGCATCGATGGATCTGGGTCAAGAGTCGGGACTGGCACGGCCAAGATTGATCTCGAAGATGTGGACGGTTTTTGGTGGATGGGAAGCGACGGGAGATTCCACCAAGAAAAGCTGGGCGGCACTGTCATTCATGAACTCATCCACGCTGTATACGGATATCGCGACCTTCGAGATCCGATCACCGGTACTCCCTTGGGTAATGTCGACGAGCGAGATTACAACGACCCGAATTTTGACTTTCTAGGTCAAACCGTAAGGCTCCAGAACCAAATATTCCAGGAGCGGGATTTCGAAGATGGATACGCACAAGTTGGATATGACGCCACATTCGGCGTTGCGCCTGACGTCTTTAGCAAACAGATCTCCTACACGGAGGGGCAGCTAATCGATCTCGCCTACTTCGACAATGAGAAAAACCTTACCCCGGACGTTCTGGACGTATCGCTACGGATAGATAGTTCAAGAGATCTCATCATCGGGCTTGCTGGATCTGACCAGATCAACGGAGGAGCAGGGCGCGACTATCTCTATGGAGGCACAGGGGATGATACTATTTCGGGGGGGAGCGGAGACGATGTCATTGTGGCCTGGTTTATGAGATCATTGACCGCCGGAGAGTCTGTGGATGGATTAGATGAGAGGTCCGCAGTTGCGAGCAGGGAATGCGGCAACGGCGTCGTTATCGAGCACAGGGACGGGGGAGCACACAGTACTGCCAATGGTCAAGGGGAGCGTTAGAGTTAAGCTTGGCAACAAAGTCAATTACGTGAGATGGGCGACGCCTCGTAAGACCTCCGCAACGAAAACACCCGCGACGGACGGCTCCGTGCGGGTGTGACGAACTCTCGATGATGCCAGTATGCCCCTGTTTTGCCCGACGAGTCAAAGGCGCGCGCGTGGAATCGGCAGCCTCAACATCATCGATCCGAAGAGCGTAATGATTTCAACATCCCCGCTACTGTGCATGGGGTTGTTTTCGCAACTTTGTGTTTGGCACGGCCGAAACGGCCGCGCTCACCGCCGTCCGCGCGGCGCCTCGGCCTTGGCCGGCGGCTCGGTCTGCGGGGCGCAGGTCGCAGCTTGAAGCGAGCCTTGCGCCTGCTGCATCAGGCCGGGCTCGGGGGCGAGCGCCTTCATCAGGATCAGGCCGGTCGTGCTTGGGGAATCGATGATCAGGCGGTCGGCCGCGGTGACCTCTTCGTCCTCCGGCAGCTCGTTGTGCTGTGCTTCCGTCATCAGATCGAGCTCGATCACCTTGCGGCCCGCGGAGCGGTCGTTGATGGCGTAATAGGCGATCTCGTTGCGGGTGTAGAACGACACCGAGGTGTAGGCCTGGCTCACCGGCACGGTGAGCTTGATCGGCCCGCCCGACAGGTCATAGCGGCAGATCGCCAGCGCGAAGGCCGGATCCATGAACGGCATCGGCGAATTGTTGGGATCGGCGAGGGGAAGCTGGGTGACGGCGTTCACCTTTGTCATCGGCGTCAGCCGCGAATAGGCATCCTGCGTCGCGATCCGCGGCAGCGCCAGCACGCTGACGAGATGGACCACGAGCCCGAGCACCACGCCGGCAACGATGGTGAAGACGAGCCGGATCATGAGCAGCCCACCGTATTGATGCTCGGCATCGGCGCGTCGCGCTGGGTGCGCGTCGCAACGCCGACCGGCGTGTCGTAGAGGCGCAGCATCAATGCGTAACGCTCGATGCCGCCGGTCGGCAGCCAGTTGCCGGCGCGCGAGCGCGAGGCGATCCGGATCTCGAACGAGCCGTCGGAGGCGCGCACGATCTCCTGGCTGGTGAAGCCGTAGCGCTGGAGCGAATTGGCGACGAGATGGCCCTTGCGGTCATAGAGCGTCAGCGTCCAGAACCGCGCCGGCGGCGTCACGCCGGAGACGATCACGTCGCAGCGGCCGTCGAGCGCCTTCTTCCTGTCGTCGGTGGTGGCGGTGAAGGCGACGCCGTCGCCGGTGCCGATCGGCAGCTCGCCGTTGCGGACGATGGTGGCGCGCGAATAGGGGTCGACGTCGGCGGTGCCGGTGCGCGGCCGCGCGGTCCAGGCGCCGATGGTGAGCGCGCCGATCTCGGTGCCGCGCGTCGTGGTCATCCACGTCGCGCCGACGCCGACGACCGTCGCAAGCAGAAGCGCCGTCAATGTGATCAGGATCAGCCGCACGGGGTTCGATCAGTTCTTGCGCGGGGCGGAGGTATTGGCATTCTCTTCCGCATAATTCTGCGGGAAGGCGAGCGCGCTCGTCGACGAGGACGGCTTGCTGTCATTTGCCGTCGACTTGTTCGCAGCCTTGGCCGCATCATCCAGCAGCTTCTCGACGCGCACCAGGATGTCGGCGCCGCGCTTGGTCAGCACCGGCGGCGGACCGGGTTTCGTCTCCAGCACCTTCGGCGCCGCATTGGCGTGCGCGGCCATCGGCTGCGGCGGCAGCTTCTGGCCCATGCCGATGCCGGGAATCTCACGGACCTCGACGCCCTGATGCGCGGCGACCATGATGTCGTGCCAGGTCTGCGCCGGCAGCGAGCCGCCGGTCATGCGGTTGGTCGGCGAGTAGTCGTCGTTGCCGTACCACACGGCGCAGGTGAAATTGCCGGTGTAGCCGACGAACCAGGCGTCGCGATACGCATTGGTCGTGCCGGTCTTGCCCGCGGTCGGAATGCCGTCCAGCGCGGCGCGCCGCGCGGTGCCTTCGCTGACGACGTGGCTCATCATGCCGGCCATGTCGGCGGCGACGGAAGCGGGGATCGCCTGCTTCGGCTTCGGCCCGTCGCGGTCCCAGCGCCAGACCAGGTCGCCGGCGCCGGTGCGCACTTCGAGCACCGCATGCGGCGTCACCGACTTGCCGCGGTTGGGGAACGTCGCATAGGCGACGGCATGCTCGAGCACGGTGACTTCGTCCGAGCCGATCGGCAGCGAGGGCGTGTCGGGCAGCGGCGCCTTGAGGCCGAAGCGGCGCGCGACCTCGACGATCTTGGCACGGCCGATCTTGGCGGGGTTCGGCGCCTTCGGCTGCTCCTTCTGGCCGATCGCGATCGACAGTTTTACGGGCACGACGTTGATCGAGCGCGTGATCGCCTGGGTCAGCGTCACCGAGCCGGAATAGGAATGGCCATAGTTTTGCGGGCACCAATTGCCGATGCAGACCGGGCCGTCGACCACGATCGAGTTCGGCGTGAAGCCGTTGAGCAGCGCGGTGGTGTAGACGTAAGGCTTGAACGAGGAGCCGGGCTGCCGGTAGGCGTCGGTGGCGCGGTTGAACTGGCTGGCGCCGTAGTCGCGGCCGCCGACCATGGCGCGGATGCCGCCGTCGAGATCGGCGACGACGGTTGCCGCCTGTGTCGCGTGATAATCGCGGCCGAACTGGCGCAGCTGGTTCTCGACCGCGTCTTCCGCCGCCTTCTGCACGTTGGTGTCGATGGCGGTGCGGACCACGAAGACGCGCTCGGTGTAGGACTTCGGGAAGGTGTCGACCAGCTTGCGCATCTCGTCGAAGGCGTAGTCGAGATAATAGTTCGGCGACGCCTCGTCGCGGCGGTCGACCGCGAAAGCCGGGTTGCGGCGGGCGCCGAACACCTGGCCCTCGGTCATGAAGCCGGCATCGACGAGGTTGTCGAGCACGACGTTGGCGCGGGCGCGGGCGGCGGGCAAGTTGATGTGCGGGGCGTACTTGGTCGGCGCCTTGAACAGGCCGGCGAGCATCGCTGCTTCCGCCAGCGTCACGTCGCGCGCGGACTTGTTGAAGTAGAAATGCGCCGCGCCGTCGACGCCGAAGGTGCCGCCGCCCATATAGGCGCGGTCGAGATAGAGCTTGAGGATCTCGTTCTTGGTCAGGCGCCATTCCAGCCAGATCGCGAGGAAGGCCTCATTGACCTTGCGTTCGATGGTGCGCTCGTTGCTCAGGAACAGGTTCTTGGCGAGCTGCTGGGTGATCGAGGAGCCGCCCTGACGCACGCCGCCGGCTTGCGCATTGGTCACGAGCGCGCGCGCGGTGCCGGCGATGTCGATGCCGAAATGCTCGTAGAAGCGGCGGTCCTCGGTCGCCAGCGTCGCCTTGATCAGCACGTCCGGAAAATCTTCCAGCGGAATGGAGTCGTTGTGCTTGATGCCGCGGCTGCCGATCGGGCTGCCGTAGCGGTCGAGGAACGTCACCGCGAGGTCGGACTTCTTCAGCCAGTCCTCGTCCGCGGTCTCGCGGAAGGCGGGAATGGCGAGGGTGAGCATCACGACCAGGCCGCCAAGCCCGAGGGTTGCGGCCTCGGACAGCGGCTCGATGAACACCCAGCGCTTCCACCGCCCGACATAGAAGCGGTCCATGAAGGTCGAGTAGCGCTCGTAGAGCTCGCGGATGCCCTTGGCCGAGGAGAACAGCGAGGAGTCGATGCGCGCGTCGAGATCCAGGAAGAAATTCCGGACCCTCTGCTTCCAATGCGGTGGTATGATCTGGCGCACCTAGAACCCTTGAGGCTTGCTTCGAAAGCGTTCAAGCACCCGGCCGGGGCGGCATCGAGACGTCTTGCGGGAATGTTGCGGCAAACCCAAGGCGCCCGGCCAGCATCCGAGGGACTTGTTGTTCCTTCTAGCCGAGCGGGCCCCATAAACCAATGGTCACGCTCGGGATTTTGAACAACAGGCCTAATTGACCCCGGTTCATTACGGGCCTCAAAGGGGCCTCGCTTGCACCCCTGCCGCCGCGCGCCCTAGAAGGCGTTGCCGTAGCTCTTTCGAACTGTTGTTGAGGCGCATGACCGCAGCTCCCAAACGACCTTCCGGCCAGGAGGGATTCTTCTGGAAAACCAAGACGTTGGAACAGATGTCGGGGGCCGAATGGGAAAGCCTGTGCGACGGCTGCGGCCGCTGCTGCCTGAACAAGCTCGAGGATGAGGATACCGGGCAGATCTACTTCACCCATATCGGCTGCAAGCTGCTCGATGGGATGAGCTGCGCCTGCAAGGACTATCCGAATCGCTCCGACAAGGTTCCGGACTGCGTCCGCCTGACCCCGGCCAATGTCCGCACCCTCAACTGGCTGCCGCCGAGCTGCGGCTACAAGCTCGTCGCCGAGGGGCGCGACCTCTATTGGTGGCATCCGCTGGTTTCGGGTGACCCCAACACCGTGCACGAAGCCGGCGTCTCCGTGCGCGGCCGCGTGGAGGGGAGCGAGGAGGAGGTCCCGGACGAGGAGCTCGAGGACCACATCGTGCACTGGCCGGCCGTGCTGCCCAGGCGAGCCCGTCTGAAGCGACGCCCAAAGGACTGATCCGCCGCCGCGCCGAGGTCACGTCTTTGGGATGACCTCAGGGCGGGATGCACCCATGCGCCGCGGTGCCTGCCTGGGAAAAGCTTTGCTGTCTACATTGGGCTGCATAGAACGAATCCTTCGCGGCGTTGCGCCGCCACATGACGTCCGATCGAGATGAACAAGTTCGAACGGCAGAGCGCTGCCGACGTCCAAACGTTGCCTGACGACATTGCCGAAGAGCTGTCACGCCTTCCCAGCGAGGTGTTGAGCGTCGACGACGCGCCGTCGATCGCCCCGCCGGTGCCGCTGAGTTCCGACGAGGTCCGCACCATCGTCATCAGCCTGATGCTGACGATGTTCCTGGCCGCGCTCGACCAGACCATCGTGGCGACCGCGCTGCCCACCATCGGACGCCAGTTCCAGGACGTCTCCAATCTGTCCTGGGTGATCACTGCCTATCTGCTCGCCTCGACAGCGGTCGCGCCGGTGTTCGGGACGCTCAGCGACATCTACGGCCGCCGCGTCATGATCATCATCTCGCTCAGCCTGTTCGTCGCGGGCTCGGTGCTGTGCGCGATCGCGCCGAACATGCCGATGCTGATCCTGGCACGCGGGCTTCAGGGCCTCGGCGGCGGCGGCATCATGCCGGTGGTGCAGACCGTGATCTCCGACGTCGTGAGCCCGCGCGAGCGCGGGCAATATCAGGCTTATTTCTCCAGCGTCTGGATGGTCGGCGGCATCCTCGGCCCGGTCATCGGCGGCGTATTCGCCGAGCATCTGCACTGGTCGATGATCTTCTGGATCAACCTGCCGCTTGCGGCCGCGGCGCTCGCATTGCTGCTGCCCAAGATGAGCAAGATCCCGGTGTTCCACCGCAAGCGCAAGGTCGACTGGCTCGGCGGCGTCTTGCTGATGGCCGCCGCCGTGGTCTTCATGCTGGTGCTGACCTGGGGCGGTACGCGCTATGCCTGGCTGTCGCCGACGGTGCTGGCCATGGTGGGCGGGGCCGTCGCGCTGGCGGTGACCTTCGTGTGGCACGCCCGGCGGGCCGACGAGCCGTTCCTGCCGTTGCCCTTGCTGACGGGATCGGTGGCGCCTTTCGCGCTGACGGCGGGCGGCTGCGGCCTCGGGGCGATCACCGGCCTCACCGTGCAGCTGCCGCTTTATTACGAGTCGGTCTACCATTTGAGCGCAAGCGAGGCGGGGCTTGCGCTGATCCCGCTCGCGGCGGTCTCGACCGTTGGCGCGGCCGTCGCCGGCCGCACCATGGCGCGCGCAAAGCACTACAAGCGCGTCGCCATCATCGGCACGTCATGGGCCGCGCTGTGCGGTCTCGCCCTCACGGTCACCACCTTGCCGCTCTGGGGCCTGCTGCTGCTGATGGCCGCCTTCGCGCTGGGTCTCGGCACGACTTTCCCGGTCTGCGTGGTCTCGCTGCAGAACTCGGTCGCGCGTCCGCAAGTTGGCACCATCACCGGCGCGATGAACTTCTTCCGCTCGCTGATGTCCTCGTTCACGGTGGCGGCCTTCGCGGCGATCCTGCTCATCGCGCTCGGCACCGACATCCCGCTCGCCGGCGAGCATCACGCCGCGGGCGGCATCCCTGCGATCCCGACTGAGGACATGCGCCACGCCTTCCGCTACGTCTTCGGTGCCGCCACCGCGCTGATGACGACAGCTGCGCTGTGCCTGATCGCGATGGAGGAGCGGCCGCTGGCCGGCCCCCAGGCCAAGCAACCCGTCGAGATGGCCGAGTAAGGCTCAGCGGCCTGCGTCCGGGAAGCTGCTCTTCCGCGGCAGCCGGATCGTGAACTCCGTGAACGCACCAAGCTCCGTTGCGACGTCGATCGTGCCGCCGTGCTGCTTCACGACGATGTCGTGGGTCATCGACAGCCCGAGACCGGTGCCTTCGCCGGCCGGCTTGGTGGTGAAGAACGGATTGAACATCTTCTCCTTCACATCGTCGGCAATGCCGGTGCCGTTGTCGCGGATCGTGATCTCGATGTCGTCGCCGCGATCGCGCGTCGCGGCGGTCACCATCGGCTCGTAACCGGCGGCGCCGTCGGCCTTGCGCCGGGTGACCGCGTGGAAGCCGTTCGAGATCAGGTTCAAGAGCACGCGGGTGATTTCCTGCGGAAACACTTCGGCGTGTCCGGCCGCCGGATCGAGCTCGCGCTTCAGCGTCACGTGGAATCCCGGCTTCTCGGCGCGTGCGCCGTGATAGGCGAGGTTGAGGCTCTCTTCGACCAGCGCGTTGATGTCGCTTAAGCCATGCTCACCGCCGCCCTCGCGCGAATGCAGCAGCATGTTCTTGACGATGGAATCGGCGCGGCGGCCGTGCTGCACGACCTTGCCGAGGTTGTCCTGCAGAAGCCCCGTCAGCTCGTCCACCTCGCTGCGCACATTCTCGGGGAGGGGGACCGGCGCGAGCACCTCGTTCAGCTCCTCGGTCAGCTCGGCAGACAGCGAGGCGAAATTGTTGACGAAGTTGAGCGGGTTCTTGATCTCGTGCGCGATGCCGGCCGTGAGCTGGCCGAGCGACGCCAGCTTCTCGGTCTGGATCAGGCGGTCCTGCGCTGCGCGCAGATCGTCGAGCGATTTGGCGAGCTCGCTGGTGCGGGTCGCAACTTGATTGAACAGGCTGACATTCTTGATCGCGATCACGGCCTGGTCGGCGAAAGTCTGCAGCAGCCGCACATGATGCTCGGCGAAGTTGCCGGTCGCGCGGCGCGTTGCGATGATGATGCCGATGGCTTCGCCCTCGCTCATCAGGGGCGCAAACAGCATGCTGCGATAGCCGCGGGCACGCGCGATGTCGCGCGCCGCGGGCTCGAGCTCGGTATCGGGCAATTGTGCCGCGGCACCATTGGCCACGAGCTGATAGGGCGGGAATTGCGCGAACGGCACCGGGAACGAGGCCTGGAGGACGCGATCGCCGGCCGGATCGGTCGGGGTGAATGCCGCAAGGTGCGCGGCGCCGTCGATATAACGCAGCACCGCGGTGGAGAAGCCGCCGATCAGCCGGTTGGCATTGGTCGCGATGGCCTCGAACACCGGCTGCACGTCGGACGGGGAGGCCGCCATCACCTTCAGGATGTCGGCCGTCGCGGTCTGGCGTTCCAGCGCCTCTTTCGTCTCGTTGAACAGGCGCGCGTTCTCGATGGCGATCACGGCCTGGTCGGCGAAGGTCTGCAGCAGCTGGACGAGGTCGGGCGCGAATGCGCCCGTTACGGCGCGCGTGACGCTGATCATGCCGACCGGCGCGCCCCGGTTCATCAGCGGCATGAACAGCACACTGCGGAAGCCGCGCAGCCGCGCCAGCTCCCGGTTCAGTTCCGGAACGTCGGCGGCCTCGCTGTCGGGAAACTGGATCGTCTCGCCCTCGCGCACGAGGGCAAAAGTCGGGAAGTCTGTGATCTTGCGTGGGAACGACGCTTTCAGCCCTGCGTCCGCCTCCGGGCTGGTCGGCGTGAACGCCACGAGGTGCAGCTCGTCGCCGATGAACTGAAGCACGGTGGCCGAGAAGCCGCCGAGCAGGTCCTTCGCGCTGGAGGCGACCGCCGCAAAGACCGGCCGCGCATCGGACGGCGAGGCCGCGATGGTGCGCAGGATCTCGGCGCTGGCGCTCTGGCGATCCCGCGCAGTCGCAAGCTCAGCGCGCAGCTGCGCATTCTCGGCCGCGGCCGATTGCAATCGGTGCTCGAGTTCATCGATGTCGTGCGAAGGGGTGGTCATTCCTCATCCGGCTTGATGCCGCGACGTGCGCAGCACCGGGCGGATTATCACATCTTCCGCGGCCGGAGCCAGCGCTCGCAGCCATGCCCCCGCACCGACCCCCGTTCACGTCCCCGGGCGCGACACCTCGGTCTCCTTGGCTGTGATGAACTCGAGCAGCACCGGCACGCCTTCCTTCGTCTTCTGGATGCCGCGCTTGATCGCGGGCACGATGTCCTCCGGCCTCGTCACCCGCTCGCCATGGCCGCCGAAGGCGCGTGCCATCGCGGCGTAATCGCCGGAAATGTCGGTCGAGCGATATTTTTCGGTCGAGATCGGCATCACCTTCAGCTCGATCGCCATCGAGAAATTGTTGAGCAGGATCGACATGATCGGGATGCGCTCGCGCACCGCGGTCTCGAAATCCATGCCGGTGAAGCCGATCGCAGCATCGCCCCAGACGTTGATGCAGAGCTTGTCGGGTTTTGCCAGCTTGGCGCCCATCGCAAGACCCAGGCCGTAGCCGAGCTGCGTCGTCTTGCCCCAGCCGAGATAGGTGAGGGGCTTTACTGCTTTCCAGAACGGCGAGAGCTGGTCGCGCGGACTGCCGGCATCGTGGGTGATGATCGTATTCTCGATATCCACGGTGTGCTGCAAGTCCCACAGCACGCGATAGGGGCTGAGCGGCGCGTCATTGCTGGTCAGCTTCGGCATCCATTTCGCCAGCCATTCCTTGTGCGAGGCCGCGATCTCGGCCGCGACGGCCGATGCGTCGCGATCTGCGGTGACGGTCTTGCCGATCTCCTCCAGCAGCGCGTCGAGCACGAGGGCGGCGTCGCCGACCAGGCCGATCTTCGCTTCGACGTCCTTGTTGAGATGATTGGGATCGAGCGTCGAATGGATGATGGTCTTCCCCTTCGGCATCGCGATGCCGAAACTGGTCTCGGTGAAGGAGCAGCCGATGCCGAAGATGATGTCGGCCTCGGCCAGAAACTTCGGCACCGCGCGCGGCACTGCGAGGCCGCCGGAGCCGAGCGAGAGCGGATGGGTTTCCGGAAACGACGATTTTCCACCGAGGCTGGTGGTGACGGGGATCGCCAGCCGCTCGGCGAGCCGTTTCAGCTGCGGCCAGGCCTGCGCGTAATGCACGCCCTGGCCGGCATAGATCACCGGCCGTTTTGCATTCACGAGCAGGCCGGCGGCTTCCTTGACGTGAACCGGGTCGGCGCCGTAGCGGGTGCGCAGCACCGGCGTGTAATTCAGCGGCTCCGGCACCTCCTCGTTCCACATGTCCGAGGGGATCTCGACGATGACGGGTCCGCCCCGGCCGTTCTTCAGCGTGGTGAAGGCGCGGCGAAAGATGTTGGCGACTTCAGTCGCGAGGATGATCGGCTCGGACGATTTCGCGAACGGCTTCATCGCCTCGCTGGAATTGAAGTTCGGCTCGATATGCGCCAGCCTGCGCTGATAGCCCATCGGCAGCACCAGCACGGGGACGGATTCGCCGAAGCATTGCGCGACGCCGCCCATCGCGTTCTCCGCGCCCGGCCCGTGCTGCATGCAGAAGGCGCCGATGCTGCGCCCCGACGTCACCCGCGAGATCGCGTCCGCCATGTGGATGCCGACGCGCTCCTGCCGCACCATCACCGGGCGGATCTCGGCCTTGGCCGCGTGCTCGATGAGATGGTTGACCGGATAGCCGCAGAGGATCTCGATGCCCTCGCGCCTCATGATTTCCGCAATGGCGGTGCCGAGCTTCATGGTGTCTCTCTCCTCAGGCAGAGGCCGGTTTGATCCGGCTTGTTGGGAAGAGAGGATCAGGAATTTCCGGAAGCGTAAAGCGCGCGCGGCGAGCGTGGCGGTAGGCCAGCTATGCGTCGCGAGCGTGCACCGGCTCCATCCTGTGATGGTCGCCGCAGCCGCCCGCGGTCGGCCGCACGCGCTCCAGCAGGTGCTTGGCCGCAAGCAGATCCGGCGTCTCGAAGCCCTCGGTGAACTCGCCATAGATCGGCGCGAGCAGCCGGACAGCCTTGGATCTGCGGCCGGTCGCGATCCAGTGTGCGGCGAGATCGGCAGCGATCCGCAACTGGAATGTCGTCGCGCCGATGGCGCGCGCCTCGGCCAGCGCTTGCTGGAGCCGCTTTTCGGCGCGCAGCGGCTCGCCCGCCTGGAGAAGGATCGCGGCGTCAACCCTCTGGAGTTCCGACCGGCACCAGCGCTCGCCCTGGCGTTCCTGATGCTCGATCGCCCGCGTGATGGCTTGGCGCGCTTCCGCGATCCGCTCCTGCTTCAGATAGACGCGGGCGAGGACCGCGAGATAGCTGCCGATCCGCATCAAGAACCGGCATTCAATCAGCTCGTCGATCGCAGCTCGAATATCCTCCACCGCGCGTGGATCGCCCCGCCGGTCGCGAAGGCAGGCGGAGAAATAACGCTCGACCGGAACCCAGCGTGAGATGCGCTCGCGTTCCAGGTTGCGGCGCAGTCGCTCGGTGTAGCTTGCGAGCGCGTCCAGATTGCCGGTTTCGAGCGCGACAGGAAGTGCGGCGAGGCCGAGTGCATTCGACTGCGACACCCAATGGCCGCTGCGATCAGCGGCGTCGACGGCGTCCTTGGCCAGCCTCGCCGCGTAGTCGGCTTGTCCCTGCATCCACGCCACGAAAGGCAGGTTGAAGCGGACGGTGATGAACCGGTAGACTTCGTTCGCATCCTTGCGCGAACGGCTCTCTGCCAGCGAATAAGTCGCCGCGAGGCGATCGAGAACCGGGCGGCTCTTGCTCAACTCGCCGGCAAAAGCGCGGGCCCAGGCGAGTGCCCGATCGGCTTCGGACGTTGCCGTGAGGTCGCGGTCACGGTCGGCGAGCTCCGTGGCTTCCTCGAGATAAGTCGTGGCGCGCGCGACCTCGCCAATCTGCAACAGGTAGAAGCCGAAGCCGACCAGGGCCCGCTGCTGATATTCGATGTTGCCGGCCCGCCTTGCAAAGAGAATGGCATCGAGCCAGGCAATCTCGTTCTCGTTCGACATTTTACGGGCGTAGAATAGGCTCCATCCAAGGGCGCAGGCGAGCTTTGTCTTCGACAGATCGTCGCACGGGACGGTCTTGGCCAATGCGAGCGCATCCGCCAACCGCGCCTGCGCTTCCGACAGGATCGACGTTTCCGACCACAAGGTGATCGCCGCAACCGTGAGCCTGATCCCGAGCACGGGATCGCCGTGCTCGCCGAATGCCCATGAAAGGGCGGCGCGCAAGTCGGCGATGCGACCAAGGTAGCGCTGGGTCCAATCGGCCGGCTCGCGCCATTTCCACTCCTCCTCGGATTGTTCGAACAGCGTGAGGACACGTTGCGCATGACGACGCAGCGCCTGGTCGCAGGCAGGATCGGCCCGGCGCCGCTCGCCCGCATAGCGGCATGTGCTGTCGAGCAGGCGGTAGCGGAGGCTTGCGCCATGTGCCTGCGCGCTCAGAAGCGATTTGGCAACGAGACTGCCGAGGCCGGTGACGACGTCGACTGCCGTGAGCCCTGCCGCCTCGGCGACGAAGACCGCGTCCTCAACCTCGAACGCGTCGCTGAACACCGAGAGCAGGCCGAACAGTCTGGCTTCGCGCTGCGACAGCAGCCTGAAGCTCCAGTCGATCGTCGCCATCAGCGTTTCATGGCGCGGCGGCGCGCCATCGGCCGCGGGGGCACGAAAACCCAGATTCTGGTCGAGTAACTGCACCAATTGGCGAGGATTGAACCTGCCGATTTGGGCTGCCGCCAATTCGATGGCCAGCGGGAGGCCGTCGAGCGAGTGGCAGATTGCGGCGACGGCCTCGCAATCATCGTCGACGAATTGGTAGTCCGCCCATTCGGCGGCGCGGCTAACGAACAACTGCACTGCCGGGAACCTGACGGCTTGATCGGCGGTCAGGGTCTGGCCGGGTTTTGGTGAGACCAGCGAGCCGAGCCGGACGACATGTTCGGTGGCGGTGCCGAGCGGTTCTCGGCTCGTCGCAAGCAGCCTGGACGGCGATGTGTCAGCCATGAACCTGCCGGCGAAGATCGTCGTGGCCGGCAGGACGTGCTCGCAATTGTCCAGAATGACCAGCATCTGCCGCGGTCTCAGATAGTCGATGGCCGCAGCCAGGCTGTTGTCCGGATTGCCCCTGATGCCGAGGGCTGTCACCAGTGCGGCGCCGAACAAAGTCGGGTCGGAGATCGTTGCGAGATCGACGAAGCAGACGCCGTCGCGGCACTGTGGCGCAAACGCCTGGGCTACAGCCAAGGCAACCGTCGTCTTGCCGATTCCTCCCGCGCCAGCCAGAGTCACGTGCCTGTTGCCGGCCAACAGACCGGTGATTTCGTCGATTTCGGCTTCACGACCAACGATGCCGCGCAGCAATGGCGGACTGGGCGAGGGGAGCGGTTCGGCGAGCGCAAGATCGTCCTCGATCTCGCCGATGCTGATCTGCACCTCCGCGATGAACTTGTATCCGCGGCGCGCCACGGTCGCGATGTAGACGGGCTCGATCTGGGTATCTCCCAGCGAACGCCGCAAGCTCCACATGTTGACCTTGAGATTGCTGTCGTGGAGGAAGGTGCCCGGCCAGGCCGCCGCCATCAGCTCAGTCTTGCTGACCAGCTCGCCGCAGCGCTGCACCAGCAGCTGCAAAAGCTCGAATGCGCGTCCACCGAGCTTGACGGGGCGCCCTTTGACAAGGAGCAACTGGCGGCTAGGTATCAGTCGAAATGGGCCGAAGCAGTAGGTGAGCTCCCGCCGGCCTGTGCCCCGTTGTCGTGTCTCCGTGGCAGCCCGCATTGATCATGGCCAATCGATCGAACCGATCGAATGGTATTATCATGCACTGCGAAATTTTTGAAGAGAGCACCCCCGAGTTGTACGATTTGCCGCAGGACGACGATCGCGACAAAGCGCTCGCGCGGGAGGGGCGGCTATTTTTTAGGCTTGCCAAGAACGGCCATGCGCATGACTTCGACGCCGCCGTCGGCAAGTTCCGGAAGCTTGGCGAACCAATCCTTCACATAAGGCATCGCGTTGTGTGCGTCGAAATCGGCCTGGCTGGCGAACACTTCGTAAAAGATGAAGTGGCCGGGCTTGGCGCGGTCTTCCTGAAGGAAATAGATCAGGTTCTTGGGATCGCTGCGGACCAGGTCGATCAGCGGCAAGGTGGCGGCGCGCAGCATGTCTCCTTTTCCAGGCTTGGCGCGCACCTGGGCCACCACGGAATATGCACCCTCCGGGATCTCCTGATAGTGCACGCGCGGCGCTTCCTGAGCCGCGGCCGAAAGCGTCGCCGGCGCCGTGGAGGCGGCGATCAGCAGGACGGCAAGCGAGTTGCGGATGAGAGTTTGCATGGTGAAGTCCTTGACATGTGATTGGATCGCAGAGTGACCAGCTAAGGCACTGACAGCCACTCCGCACGAATGTCTAGCGCACGATCTTCTGTTGCCGTTTTGCCAAGGCCTCGCTGAAGCGCTTCTTGACCGGGCCGAGCGCCTTGACGAATTCGAGCTGCTCGCCCTCCGGTCCCTTGCAGTAGATCAGCTCCCAGCCGTTCGAAGGTTCAGCCGTCACCCGGTTCGTGTTGGTGTTGCGGGGCGCGGCCTTGCGATCCGCCTCCGTCATGACGCGAATGGTGCGGTTCGCTCTCACCTGCGTCATGCCGCGGCGCGCCGATTCCGCTTCGAGATCGGCAATGAACTTGTTGAAGTCGACATCGTCGCGAACATAGAAGCAGATGTGCATCATGCGCGGGAAAGCAGGGCTCATGTGCTCCACCGGTTCGGCGAAACTCTTGGCGCTGCCCATGGGCTGATCAGCCTCGCGATATTGCAGCAGCTCCAGCACCATGTTGTCGAACTGGATGAAGCGGACATCGAGCCGCTGTGCCCCGCTGCGCAAGTCGGGCACGCCGATGGTTCGCGGATTGACCCCGCGTGCGTTCGCCTCGATCTCCTGGTCGGCCAGCAGCGTGTTCTGCACCCCGTCGCCCTGGAAGTCGCCGTGCCGGAACACCTCGGTGCCGCCAAGAACCTCCGTGTAGAACTGGTACGCCCGCTCCATGTTCTGGACCGTCAGCCCGAAATGCTGGACGCCCTGAAGCCGCGCGCCGAGCGGCGCCTCGTCGCGCTCGGCATCCTGGGTCGCGGCCCGTGCGTCGATGGCCGTGCCGGCGACGAGGCCAGTGACGACGGCGGCGCCGGCGGTCTGAAGCAAGGCGCGGCGGTCCATGTCGGTGGGGTTGTCGGCTGCATCTGTCATGTCGTTCTCCTAGATCGGCGGATTGGTCTGCGTTGTCCTGTCGGCCGCAGCAGTGCTTGGCCGGGGTGAACCTGCCGCCCTCGGGCTTTCAATCGGCGGCGGGAAGCGGAGCTGCGGGGCTGACCAGCCCCCCGGAGCGGAGCTCGCGCCAGAAGTCTGCCGGGATGGCTTCCTCGAGCGCAGCGCGATCCTCGGCGATGCGGCCCGGGCGGCTCGCACCGGGAATAACGGCCGCGACCACCGGATTGGCGAGCGCGAACTGCAGGCCGGCCGCTTTCATGCCGATGCCATAGCGGTCCGCGATCGCTTTGATCCGCGCCACCTTCTGGAGGATTTCGGGAGGCGCCGGCGCATATTCGAAGTTCGGGCCGCCGACGAGTGCGCCAGAACTGTAGGGGCCGCCGACGACGATGGCGAGCTCATGCTCCGCGACCATGGGCATCACCCGCTGCAGCGCCCTTGCGTGGTCGAGCAGCGTGTATCGGCCCGCGAGCAGAAAGCCGTCGGGGCGCGGCTCGTCCAGCGCGAGCAGCAGCTCGATCGGCTCGACCCGGTTGACACCGAGTCCCCACGCCTTGATCACGCCCTCGTCGCGCAGCCGGTCGAGCGCTCTGAAGGCGCCCTTGCGGGCGCTTTCGAACACTGAGAGCCACTCGTCGCCGTAGAAATCCTGCGCAACGTCGTGCACGAAAGCGACGTCGATGTGGGAGGTCGCGAGCCGCTTCAGGCTGTCCTCGATCGAGCGCAACGTTCCATCCCGGGAATAGTCGTTCACGATCCGGTTCGGGCGTCCGTGTCTGAAGACGCCGCCCTTCTCGCCGAGGTCGCGGGCATCGACATCCTCGATCTCGTCCAGGATCAGACGGCCGACCTTGGTGCTGAGGACGTAGTCGCTCCGCGGCCGGCCGGCGAGCGCGGCGCCGATGCGGATCTCCGCAAGCCCCGCGCCGTAGAACGGCGCGGTGTCGAAATAGCGGATGCCGTCCTCCCAGGCTGCATTCACCGTCGCGAGCGCTTCCCGCTCCGGGATGTCGCGGAACATGTTTCCGAGCGGCGCCGCGCCGAACCCCAGTTTTCCCGGCAGAATATCTTTGAGGGCCATGTTGCTTAGTCCTTTTCTGCGAGGGCAAGTCCGTCCATGTGCGGCGCCGCCGATCTCAGTCGGTCGCTGACGCATCTGCGCTTTTGATGAAGGCCGCGACCTCGTGCGGATGCGACAGCATCACCGCGTGGCTGCTTTTGATCTCCGTCACCTTCGCGCCCGAGCGCTTGGCCATGGTGCGCAGTAAGCTCGGAGGGATAATGTGATCCTCCATCGTCACCATGTAATAGGTCGGCTTCGTCTTCCAGGCCACGCGCTCGACCTTGGTCTGCACCGCCTGCAATCCAAACGGCAATTGCGCCGCAGCCATGAAGCGGGCCGTTGCGGCATCGACGCCGGCGGCGAACGCGGTCGGGAATTTATCGCGTTCGACGAAGAGATAATTGCCCTCCTTGACCAGCGGACCCTTGTGCTCGCCGGGCGGCACGGGTGCTTCCGACAGCGAGCTGACCGACTCCCCGACATCGGGAGCATATGCCGCGAGATAGACCAGGCTGCGAACCTTCGGATTGTCGCCGGCTTCGGTGATGATCATTCCACCATAGGAATGCCCGACGAGAATGACCGGATGCCGCGCCTTGGCAATCACGCGCTCGGTCTCCGCGACATCGTCACGAAGCGAGATCGTCGGCTGCTGGACGACGAGCACTTCATAGCCCGCCTTCGAGAGAATGTCGTAGGTGTCCTTCCAGCCCGATCCGTCGACGAAGGCGCCGTGGACGAGGACGATGGAGACGGTCCTCTCGGCCGCGACGGCGGCGGAGGCGGTTGCGATCGACATTGCAGCAAGCGCAAAGATAAGGGACTTCATGACAGGCTCCGATCCTCAATACGGCGACATTGCCGTTGATGCGCCGTTCACTAGCCCACGCCCGCATTGCGATATTTCCGATTCCTGCGCGATGACGCACGCATCTTGCTGAGGTGCGACGAGTGCGACGAGATCAGCTTTCGAAGCCGAACGCGCCCGGCGCCAAGCCTTTGCCTTGGCTGGCTTTTACCTCTTTTAACCGTGCCGCCTCTGGACTTCGCTGGCGCAGCTTGTGAGTAATTCGCGATCGGCGTGGCAGTGACCGGGCTGCAACTCACCACCGGATGGAATGATCGCTCGCGCGATACGGGGCCGGGAATCGCCGCAACGAAGCGGAGGTCGTCATGGCGCTCGTGACGCATGGAGATCAGAAGTACAAGAACAGCGAGAAGCTCGCAGAGGCCAATGATTGGCCCGGGCTGAGCATCGAGCATCGCAAGTTCGAGGCGGGCCGTCAGGCAACGCCCGTTCCGATCTGCACCGAGCTCGTCATGCTGCTGTCGGGCGGAGGCATGGTGTGCCGCGCCGGCAATGGTGAAATCCAGAAAAGCCTGGCGCGTCCGGGGATGAGTTATCTCGTGCCCGTGGGGACGCAGGAGAGCCATCTCGAGCTTTCCGACCGGATGGAATGTCTTCATCTCTATCTGCCGCCGGCACTGCTGGACCACAGCGCACTTGCGGATTTCGGCATCGACCCGGCAAAGGTCGAGATCGCCTACGCTCACGGCCTGGCGGACCAGGTGCTCTTCCATATCTGCTCGCCGCTTCGGGATCTGCTCCATCGCCCGCGCCAGCCGACCGACGCGCTGTTCGTGGAGGGGATCCAGGTCGCGCTTGCGGCGCATCTCCTGGGCAATTACACCATCGACCGTTGGCGCGCGCCCGACAAGTCGCCGGCGCTCGACCCGCGGCGCCTCCAGCGCGTGCTGGACTATATCGAGGCGTCTCTCGGCAGCGATGTCAGGCTCGAGGATCTGGCGGCGCAGGCCTGCCTCAGCCCCTATCATTTTTCCCGGCTGTTTCGCGAGGCGACCGGACTGTCACCGCACCGTTACGTCACCGATCGCCGCGTCCACGCCGCGCGACAGGAGCTCGCGCGTGACCGCTTGTCCCTGGTCGAGATTGCCTTGGAATTCGGTTTCGGCTCCCAAGCCAATTTCACGCGCGTATTCCGCAAGGCCGCAAATCTCACGCCGGGGCAGTATCGCGAATTGTGCTGCGGCCAGGCTGAGGTGAACTCCGGTCGCGTCGAGACGGCATTTCGCAGGGATTGCGCATGATGCAGCAGGATTCGGAAATACGGCTCGACGTGCGTCGGGCAGTGCTGTTGCAGCGATCAGGTAGGCGAGAGGACATATCGGCATGATCGAGCTCACGGTGAACGGGATCAAGCGCCAGGTCGACGTCGTTCCCGAGATGCCCCTGTTGTGGGTGCTGCGTGACGAGCTCGGCATCACCAGTGCCAAATACGGCTGCGGGGTCGCGCAATGCGGTGCCTGCACCGTTCACATCGACGGCAAGGCGGTGCGGTCCTGCCAGGCTCATATCGGCGAGGTCGCGGGCAAATCGGTCGTGACGCTGGAAGGCCTGCACAACAAGGATCAGCATCCGGTCCTGCAGGCCTGGATCGCGCATCAGGTGCCGCAATGCGGCTACTGCCAGACCGGCCAGATCATGCAGGCCATCTCGCTTCTTGCTTCGATCCCCAAACCGACGGACGAGCAGATCAATCAGGTGATGTCCGGCAATCTCTGCCGTTGCGGCACCTATCCGCGGATTCGTGCGGCGATCCATGCGGCTGCGGCCAACAAGATGGCGGAGAAGTGAGATGGGCCACATGCAGCGCCTTTCGCGTCGCGCTTTCGTTTTCGGCTCCGCTGCGGTCGCAGGTGGTATTGCTTTCGGTGCGTATGGCAACGCCGAAGCGGCCGCGCCAAGCGTCGATGGCAATCCTCTCGCCGCCGGCCTCGGCGCGAATTCCGTGACTTTCAATCCCTGGGTCGAGATCAGCCCGGACAAGATCACGCTGATCGCGCAACACGCCGACATCGGCCAGGGCGTCGGTTCGGTGCAGCCGATCATGATCGCCGAAGAGATGGACCTCGACCCCGGCCAGTTCGAAGTCCGCTTCGCCGGCCCGAGTCCCGCTTACTTCAACACCGGATTCAAGGAGGAACTGGCGCCGTTCCTGGCCGCGGACCAGAGTCCTGAGGCCGAAGCGGCACGCGCTGCGGCGCTGGAAAGTCTTCGAGAATCCGGCCTGCAGATGACGGGCGGCTCGAGCACGATCCCGGACACCTATGAGAAGCTGCGCGTGGCAGGGGCAGTTGCGCGTGAGACGTTGAAGGCAGCTGCGGCCAAACGTTCGGGCCTCGCCGTCGCCGACATCCGCACGCAATCCGGCCACGTGATCCTGCCCGACGGAAGCAAAATTCCGTACGTCTCACTGGCGGCCGAGGCCGCAAAAATTCCGCCGGTGCTCGATGCGCAGCCGCGCGATCCCTCGACATGGCGCATGCTGGGCAAGCCGATGACGCGCCTCGACGTGCGCGCCAAAGTGATGGGCGAACTGCAATTCGGCATCGATCTGAAGATGGAGGGCATGCTCTACGCCTCCGTCAAGCTGAACCCCGGCAAGGGACAGCCGCTGAAATCCTACGACGCCAGCAAGGCGCGCGCGATGCCGGGAGTGAAGAAGATCCTCGAGATCAAGAACGGCGTTGCGGTGATCGCCACCAACAGCTGGTACGCCATGAAGGCGGTCGACGCGATCGATTGCGAATGGGCGCCCTCGGTCTATCCGGCGGAGCAGGCCGATCATTGGAAGGTGCTGGAATCATCGTTCAAGCCCGAATTCCTCGGCAAGGAGTGGCGGACGGTCGGCGACGTCGAAGCCGGCCTGAAGACGGGCAAGCTCGTCGAAGCGGAATATCGCGCTCCTTACGTGGCGCATCAGCCGCTCGAGCCGCTGAACGGGATCGGTCTCGTCACCGACAAGGGCATGGAAATCTGGGTCGGCCATCAAAGCCCGCAGGCGGTGCAAGCCATCGCGGCGAACGCTGTCGGCCTCAAGCCGGAGCAGGTCACCTTCCACAATCAATGGACCGGCGGAAGCTTTGGCCATCGTCTCGAATTCGAGAACGTCCGTGTGCTCGCCGAGATCGCCAACCAGATGCGCGGGACGCCGATCAAGCTCGTCTTCTCGCGCGAGGAGGACTTTCTCCAGGATATTCCCAGGCAGATTGCGATCGCGCGTCACAGGGGAAGCATTGCCAACGGCAGGATCGTTGCGACCGATCTGCAATTGGCATCGACGGCGCCGTTCAAGGGACTGCTCGAGCGCATGGGTACGCCCTTGAAGGATCCCGATCCTCAATTGGCCGCCGGCACGTGGAACGTCTATTACGACATCCCCAATTTCCGTGCCATCAGCTACGAGGCGCAAGGGCTGTCGCCGTGCACCACGTGGCGGTCCGTGGGAGCGTCCACAGCCGGCTTCTTCACCGAAAGCTTCATTGACGAATTGATCCACGCAGCCGGCCTCGATCCGATGAAGGCGCGCATCGCGATGTGCAATGTGCCGCATTATCGCAAGCTGCTGGAGACGGTCGCGGAGATGTCGGACTGGAAGGGGCCGCTCGGCAATGGCAGGGGCCGCGGCGTCGCCTTCGTGGAGTCGTTCGGGACACCGGTTGCCGAGGTCGTCGAGGTGACGGCAACGGACCGTGGCATCAGGATCGACAAGGTCTGGGTCGCGGTCGACGTCGGCAAGGTGATCGATCCCGTCAATTTCGAGAACCAGGTCCAGGGCGGCGTCGTCTGGGGACTTGGCCACGCCATGAACTGCGAGCTCACCTACTCAAAAGGCGCAGCGCAGCAGACCAATTACAATCACCATGAGGCGATGCGGATCTATCAATGCCCGGTCATCGAAGTTCGCGGGCTCGAGAACGATCCGAAGGTGAGGGGCCTCGGAGAGCCGCCGGTGCCTCCCGCCGCGCCTGCGCTCGCCAATGCGATCTTCGCGGCGACCGGAAAGCGCATCCGCGAAATGCCCTTCAACAAATTCATCGATTTCGTGTGAGACGGGCCATGCAGAGATCTCTGATCGCGTTGGTCTTGGCCGCTTCAGCCGTCGCCGCCCTTACCGGGATCGTCGCGGCCAAGGACGAGGCCGCCAAGGACGTGCTGCCGCCCGGCAGCGTCAGCCGCGCCGAGGGGCTGGAGGCGTGGAAACGGATCGAGGCCGTCGTGACACATCCACGGTGTGCCAACTGCCATGTCGATGGCAAGGCCATCCCGATCTGGACGCCGGCCGGCGAAACCAAGCCCCGTCCGCATGGCATGAACATCCACGGCGGCGAGAGCCGCATCGGAGCGGAAGCGATCCCGTGCTCGACCTGCCACATGACTTCCACCCAGGCGAACGAGC
Source organism: Bradyrhizobium sp. CB1015 (assembly GCF_025200925.1). Taxonomy (GTDB): domain Bacteria; phylum Pseudomonadota; class Alphaproteobacteria; order Rhizobiales; family Xanthobacteraceae; genus Bradyrhizobium. The sequence goes on from NZ_CP104174.1 coordinate 3,543,927, forward strand.
CGGCACCGTCGCCGCCGCGCGCCGGCATCGACTGGCAGCTGGCCCCGGTGGCTTTCATCTGGTTCGGCAAGAGCGGAGCCGAGATCTGCGCGCAGATGAAAGATCCCAGGCGCAATGGCGGCCGCGACGCCGCCGGTCTCGTCGGGCACTTACGGCACGATGCCTCGCTGAGCGGCTTCATCCCGCGCGGCTGGGCGCCCGGAGCCGGCCGCTCGACGCCACCGGGCACCTTCGAGGATCACGTCAAGGACATGGCGATGTGGGGCGCAGCCGGGCAGCCCTGTCCGAACTGACCGTTCTCTTACGTCGCGCGAAGGCGATCCCAATCGTAGAGCCGGGATCCCGACAACGAACAATATCGGTCGGCCATTCCTGGTGTTCCGGCCGCCCGAATGCGCAGCGTTATCGAAAGGAGAAAACCATGACCCAACATGTCCTCTTCATTGTCACCAACGCAGCCGTGATCGGTCCGCATAGTCGCAAGACCGGCTTCTTTTTCGCCGAGGTCGCCCATCCTTTCGAGGTGCTCGACAAGGCTGGGGTCGCGGTGGAGTTCGCGTCGCCGGCCGGGGGGTGGACGCCTTACGATGCGTACGACGAGAAAGATCCCGCTCAGAAGGATTTTCTCGCGAGCAAGGCCTTTCGCCGCTTAAATCACAGTCGCAAATTGTCCGAGGTGGACGCCGCGGACTACGACGCCATCCTGGTGCCCGGCGGTCTTGGGCCCATGGTGGACATCCAGCGCAATGCAGCGGTCCAGAGTGCCGTTGTGCGTGCCTGGAGCACCGGCAAGCTCGTCGCCGCTGTTTGCCACGGGCCATGCGCGCTGCTTGGCGTCGACCTTGGCGATGGCGTCCCGTTCGTGCGCGGCAAGAAGCTCACGTCCTTCTCGAAGAAGGAAGAGTACGACTACGCCCGCGACGACGTGCCTTACGAGCTTGAGGATGCGCTGAGGGCAGAGGGTGCCGAGTACTCGTCCGCGGCCAATTGGCAGCCTCACGTCGTGGTCGATGGCCGGCTCATCACGGGGCAGAACCCCGCCTCCGCCGGAGCGTTGGGAAAAGAGTTGCTGGCCGCCCTCAAGGATAGGAGCGGTGGCGCGAAAAACTGAAGATTCGCAGTGTACGGAATTCGAGAGGGGGTGGGCTCGGCATCTGAAGCCGCGCTTACCCTCGCATGGGGAGCCGTCGAATGACGCAATCGCCATCGAAGATTACCGCTATCCTGGTTGCTCGCCCGGGCAAGTCCGCTGAACTCGGCGCATTGCTTGTCGGTATGGCTCCGCATTCCAGGGCTGAGCCTGGCAACCTGCGTTGGGATGTCTGGCGCGACATATCGAACGAAGATCGTTACGTTCTCGATGAACTGTACCGCGACGTTGCGGCCGTCGAAGCTCACCGAGCCTCGCCGCATTACCAGGCTTACCTCGCCAAAATTCCCGAGCTGGCTGATCGGACGGCAGTCGTCTTGGAAGCGGTCGAGGTTGCGGACAGGTGAACGGCGTCAGCGACCTTCGAAGTAATCGCATCCCTATTTCAGCAGGGCTATCGCATTTGGGAATTTTTCCCCGCGGCCCTCCTTCGAGACGCCCGCTTTGGGCGGCTCCTCAGGATGAGGGCGGAGTGCGCGACAGCAGTTTCAACGAGCACTGATGCTGATTAGCCTCATCCTGAGGAGGCGCGTAAGCGCCGTCTCGAAGGACGAGGCGTGCGCGCAGGCCGCCGCCACAAGTCATATGCGATTGCCCTGCTATTTGCAGTTCTGGCAGATCATCAGCTTTCGCTTTAACGCCTCATCTTCCTGATCGAGGCCATTTGCATCTGGATTGGACCTGGCGTCCCTTGCTGCGCGTGAACGCACAGGCGGCGTCACGCGGCTCGGGGTGTCAACGTCATCGACGTTGCCGACGCTGAAGCCGTCGTAGTCGGCGGCCGGATTCGGCATCGGTTGAGGCCCGCCAATCACGGAAGGCTCTCTGCTGGAGACCGCCGGCGGAGCTCTGTTCGTCGTCATCCGCGCGGGCTTGGTGGCACTCGGGCGTGATGGCGATGCATCGGGCGGAGCAAGCGAAACCGGCGGCGCGATCGAAGTCTGGCCTCTGGCGCTGTCGTGCGACCAGGCGCCGACAAACATGAGGCTGAGAGCCAGGAGCATCACGCTTCTCATCCGCATCCTCTCGGCAGCGCTGGTTGATCGATTGACAGCATGGCTCGTCGAGCCCGCTCCGCCGAAGGATATCAGCACTCAGGGGGCCGTCAAAGCGCCGTCGCCTGGATGGAGCGAAGCGCCGGGGTATTGTATCCGCCGGCGCCGGTCGCGAACTTCGCTGCCCTCCGCCCGGGCTACGATCGGTTGCGTTGCCCGTCGAGGCTGGGCAAGAACGTCGTTTTTTGAGAGTTGATGTAGGATTCGTCTTATGGCGAATCGCACATTCAAGACCGGCGAGAGCCGGGAGCAACCCAGTCTTCTGCCTGCGCGGATTGAGGACTATGTCGGGCCGGACAATCCGGTGCGGGCAATCGAGAGCTTCGTTTGCGCGCTCGACCTTGCAAAGCTTGGTTTCGGTAACGCGGATCGTGGCGCGGAAGAAGTCGGGCAGCCGCCGTATGATCCTGCCGATCTGCTGAAGCTCTATCTTTACGGCTACATCAACCAGGTCAGGTCGTCGCGACGGCTAGAGCGGGAATCTGGCCGCAATCTGGAGCTGATCTGGCTGCTGAAGGGACTGAAGCCGGGTTATCGGACGATTGCCAACTTCCGCAAGGAGAACTGGAAGGCGCTGAAGGCCGCGAACCGCAGCTTCGTGCTGCTGGCTCGGGAGCTTGGGCTTGTGGGCGGCACGATCGTAGCGATTGATGGTTCCCTGTTCCACGGCGACGCCAGCAAGGCTTCCATCTTTACGCGCAAGCGGCTTGGCGAGCAGATCGCGAGGCTGGACCAGGAGATCGAGGCTTACCGCAAGTCTGTTGAAGACAATGATGCGGCAGAGGCCAAGAAGCCGGGGAAGGATCGCGCGGACGGTGATGGTCGAGGAGATGGCGGTGATATCGCTGCGAAGGTCGCGGCGCTGATGGCGAAGCGTTCACGTGCCGAGGCCGATCTGGCTCGGCTGGAAGAGAGTGGCGAGACGCAAATGTCGCTGACGGATCCGGACGCCCGGCTTCTGGTCAAGAATGGTCAGGGCATTGCAGGCTACAATGTGCAGACCGCGGTTGATGACAAGCACAAGCTCATTGTCGCGAGTGAGGTAGTCAACGACAGCAGTGATGTTCGACAGCTCTCTGCGATGGCCAAGGCGGCCAAAAAGGCTCTTGGAGCCGAGACACTGCAGGCGCTGGCCGATGAGGGCTATTACAGCAGTGTCGAACTGAAGGCCTGCGAGGACGAGGGTATCATTGCCTATGTACCGCTGCCCGAAGGTAGCGCGCGGCTCGAGAAGCAAGGCCGCTTTGCGCTCAAGGACTTCAACTATGATGGTGCAACCGACACCTACCGTTGTCCTGCGGGCCAGCCGCTGCATCCGTTCAAGAGCAGGCAAAAGAACACCAGCGGCCGCATTGAGATCCGTTACGCGGCCCGTGTAGCAATCTGCAGGAGCTGCCCGCTCAAGGTCCGCTGTCTCTCGCCGACCACCACCTACCGGACCATTGGTCGCTGGGAGCATGAAGATGTTCTCGAACGCCACCGCGCACGGATGCAGGGTGCGGGCGAGCTGATGCGTCGTCGTTCGGGGATTGTCGAGCATCCGTTTGGCACGCTCAAATGCCGTGCCGGCTATCGTCATTTCCTGGTCCGCGGCTTCGACAAGGTCCGCGGCGAATGGAGCCTGATGGCGCTCTGCTACAATTTCACCCGTGCGCTCAACATCCTTGGATTTGACGGGTTTCTGGCTGCCCTCGCAAAGAGGCTTGCTGTTTGCCAATGTATCTTCGCAGCCCTCCTCCAGCACATCCTGGTTGCTCCAGAGCCTCTCTGGACCAATATCCGACCGCCGCTCCAAATCGGCCGCTTCGTTCCGGCATGAGCCCGCCAACGACCAATTCTTGCCCAGCCTCGACGGGCAAAACACGCTAGATCCGGGTCAATCGCGCGCGGCATCGTGGATCTGGTCCAATACTTCGTCGAACGTCTCGGCGAACCAGGCGATCATCTCCGCGTCGATCGTATCGTTCTTGGCGAGCCGTCCGGCCGATCGGGCGAAGCTGCGCACGCGCTTGGGATCGACAATCCGCACCTCGATGCCAGCCTGACGCAGCACCCTGGCCCAGTCCCGCTCATAGCCGCCGGATGCCTCCATCACCGCCTTGGCTACTTTGTGCTTGCGCAGCCAGGCCACCAGTTTGCGGTGCCCCTCTGCGGTGCTCGGGAACGTTTGCCGTTGCGACAACGGGCGGATGCATGCATCCACCTTGCCCTTGGCCACATCGATACCGACGACAATGCGATCGTTTTGTGCCATCATCCACTCCCTTCCTTGCTCGTCCGGGCTCGAAGCCCATGCAACTGTTCGGGTTGAGGAAGACACACCGGATCTGTCCCTAGCTCCCCGTCAGGCTCCCAGGCCTTTGAGCACGAACGGGCTCAGATCTAGCGACGGGCGGTTGGTGAGAACCGCCCGTTCGCACATTCTGGCAGATTTTGCGGACACAAGAGCACGAAGGACACCGTTAAGACCATCCGCGCAGGGAAGGCCGGGATGCCGGCGTCACCTGTCGTCCACCCCGTGCGCATTCTCATCGCACACGGGACTTCGGGTGCCTGCCGGCGCCCGGCCTTCCTTACGCCCTTTGCTTTGACGAGGGTGGAAGAAGACAGCAAAGCTCGGGCGAAACCCGCCGCGAGACCGCGAAAGCATGTCCACCGTCAATAGCGATCTCGTGCCCCGGACGCAGCGCAGCGCGCCCCCGGCGATGCGAAGCACCGTCCGGTACGGCGTGGTGCGCTGCAGAGCCGGGGCCCATGTATCAGCGGAGCGTGCAGCTTCTGGGTCCCGGCTCTGGGCAGCAGCGTAAGAACGCTGCAGCGCGTCCGGGAGACGAGAGACGCGGGCTATGGGCGTGTCGCGTCTGACATCCCTCTACACCGTCTCCTCCAGCGCGCGGCGCAGCCTTCGGATGATGACGCCGCGGGCGCGGTCGTCGGCGGCGGCTGCGACGCGATCGTTGATGTCGAGCATGAGCTCGGACATCTCGTTGTGCCAGTCGAGACGGGTCACGGCCTCCGGCGCCAGCCGTCGGCGACGATCGGCGTCGAGCACGCGCGGTTCGGGTGCGGCGAGCTCATAGATGTCGTCCAGCATCGGCTGGTAGATCCTGGCCCCGGGAATGATGCGCTCGGCGACGCGCTCGGCCAGCCCTGCAACCGCCGCTTCCTCGCCGTGGGCCAGGAACAGGGCGCGCGCGATGGGACGACGCGCCGCGATCCAGCCGGCCATGCCGGCGCCGTCGGCATGGCCGGAATATTCGTCGATCATGCGGATGCGGGCGGCGACCTTGATCTCGTCGCCCTGGATGCGGACGGCCTTGGCCCCGTCCTGGAGGAAACGGCCGAGCGTGCCGTTGGCCTGGAAGCCGGCCAGAAGCACGGTCGCGCGCTCGTTCCACAGCCAGCGCTTCAGGTGATGGCGGATCCGGCCCGCATCGCACATCCCGCTCGCGGCGATGATGATGTGGAAGCCGGACAGACGCATGATCGCCTTGCTCTCGTCCGCGGTCTCGGTGAACTTCAGATGCGGCGAGTTGAGCAGGCGCGTGGCGTCGACCGACGGGTCGAGGCTGTCGGCATGGCGGCGGAACACTTCGGTCGCGCGGATCGCGAGCGGCGAATCGAGGAAGATCGGCGCCGTCGGAATCTCGCGGTGCTCCATGAGGTCGACGAGGTCGACGATCAGCTCCTGGGTGCGCTCGACCGCGAAGGCGGGCAACAGCAGGGCGCCGCCGGCCGCTGCAGCATCGCGCACCTCGGCTGCGAGGTGCTCGCGGCGAAGCGCGGGTGTGGTGGCCTCGCGCACGCGATCACCATAGGTCGATTCCGCGATGACGTAGTCGAAGTCGCTCGGCGCCTCGGGATCCGGCTGGAGCAGCTTGGCCTCCGGCCCGACGTCGCCGGAGATGAGCACGCGCAATGGACGCGCTGCGCCTTGCTCGGCGATTTCCAGCTCGATCGAGGCGGAGCCGAGCAAATGGCCGGCGTTCCAGTAGCGTGCGCGCACGCCGGGGATCACGTCGGTCCAGCGCTCATAGTCGACGGCGCGAAACGACTGCAGCGATGCGATCGCGTCGGCCTGCGTGTAGATCGGCTCGACCTGCTTGCGCCCGCGCGAGGCGTTGCGCCGGTTGAGCTGCTTGACCTCCGATTCCTGGATGTTGCCGGCATCGGGCAGCATGTAGGAGCAGAGGTCGATCGTGCCGCGCGTCGCCAGGATCGGCCCCTCGAACCCTGCGCGCACGAGCTTCGGCAACAGACCGCTGTGGTCGATATGAGCATGTGTGAGCAGCACCGCATCGATGTCGGCGGGGCGAAACGGAAAGGCGCCGTAATTGAGTTCCTTCAGCGTCTTCTGGCCCTGGAACAATCCGCAATCGACCAGGAAACGGCCGCTTGCGGTCTGGAACAGATAGCTCGAGCCGGTCACGGTGCGGGCGGCACCGCAAAATCGAACGGTGATGCTCATCTGTCATTCTCCGAGGGGCTTGCCGTTGATCGCATAGCCGTTGTCGCTCGCAGTCGCGCTGGCCGCCAGGTCGTGCTCCGACCGGCCGAACGTGTAGACGCGATAGAGTGGCTCGCCTTGCTCGACGCGGTCGCCGATCTTCTTGAACAGGCGGATGCCCGCCCCCTTGTCGAGCGGCGCGCCGGCGGTGCGGGCGAGGCGGTTCAGGCGCAGGCAGTCGATCGCGGACACGATGCCGTCATGCCTCGCCTCGACGTCGAAGCTGAGCGGTCCGAGCTCGTTGCTGCATGTCGAGGGGCCCTGTGCGTCGATGATCTTCTGCATCTGCTTCAGTGCCGCGCCGCTGTCGAGCAGTTCGCGCGCCCGGGCATAGCCGGCCCCGCCGCGCAGCTCAGGATCGTATTCCAAGAGATGAGCGGCGAGCCGGAGCGATTTTTCGCGCAGATCACGCGGCGCGGCGGGCTCGTTGCCGAGCACCGCCATGACGTCGTTGGCTTCGAGCACCGGCCCGATGCCGCTGCCGATCGGCTGCGTGCCGTCGGTCGTGATCACCTCGACCGTGCGACCGAAGCGGTCGCCGACGAACTCGAACAGCTTTCGCAACCGCATCGCCTCGACGCCGCCGGTAACCTTCGCGGTCGGCCCGACCGGAATGTCGATCAACAGATGGGTCGAACCTGCCGCGATCTTCTTGGACATGATGGAGGCGACCATCTGCTCGCGGGTATCGAGGCTCAGCGGACGCTCGACCGAGATCAGGACGTCGTCGGCCGGCGACAGGTTCACGTGCCCGCCCCAGATCAGACAACCGTTGCAGGAGGAGACGATCGCCTTCATCTCCTCGACGCCGATATTCACCCGCGCCAGCACCTCCATCGTGTCGGCGGTGCCCGCGGGCGATGTGATCGCGCGCGAGGAGGTCTTGGGGATCGGCAGGCCATGGGCGGCGACGATCGGCACCACCACCATCGAGGTGCGGTTGCCGGGGATGCCGCCGATGCAATGCTTATCGACGACGACAGGGGCCGGCCAGACCAATTGCGTGCCGGCCTGCGCCATGGCCCCCGTGAGGGCGAGCAGCTCGTCGCTGGTGATGAAGCTCGCCGACCCGATCAGGAAGGCGGCGATCTCCATGTCGGAATAGCGATAATGTGCAAGGTCGCTGATGATCGCGCCGATCTCGGCCTGGCTCAGGGTTCGTCCGCGGATCTTCGCACGCACCGCTTCCAGACTCTCCGGAGGCGAGGCGGGCCTGACCGTGACCTCCGTTCCGACCGCTTCCGCGAAGCGCCGGAATGCGGGCTCGGAGAGGCCGATCTCGTCGGGAGCCGCCAGCGTATCGTCGTCCGTGATCAGCAAGGTCGCCAGCAGAACCTTGCCGCCCTGACGAAGCTCGACGCGGCTGAAGCCGCGGAAGATCTCCGCGCGCAGCGCCTTGGAGCGTCTGGAGACCACGACGACGTTCTCGCGGCCGGTGTCGAGGCGGACGCGTCGGATCTTCAGTTGGGAATGCGGAAGGTCTGGATGCATGGACGGGCCGGCAGCAGGGAGTTGGACCTCCATGCTTAGACGTCACCGTCCGGATGCTGTTGACCCAGATCATGGCCCGCCAGTCCTGCGGGCACGGGCCAGTCGCAATGCAGGCCGGGGCCGGCCGTTACTTCATCGCCGAGCTGACGGAGTTGAACTTGTTGTTGAGCAGCGCAGCGCCCGTGCTGTTGACGATGGTCACGATTGCCAGAGCGATTCCTGCGGCGATCAGGCCGTACTCGATTGCGGTTGCGCCATTCTCATCGGCAAGAAAGGACGTAAACAGACGCATTGCCAACTCCTGTTCATCCGATCCGATGGATGGTCGCGTCGTTATCGGACTTGCAAATCGATCGAATAAGTCTTCGTGCGCGCCTAAAGAATTAAGCCCGGGCGATCGCGCCTTCGCTCATACGACGGCATTCATTAAATTAAGGTTCCGTCGATCCGTTCAAATGAAGCCAAATCGGCCGCGCGGCGCGGGCTTTGCCCCCCGTGCTGTGGCCGCTTAACCGATTGTTGAGCCTGTTCGTCAACGAATAGGCAAGGACATCTCGATCGCGCTCATCCACGCCGGCCGTCCGCATTCAGCGCCCGCAACATCGCGATGCGGGCGAACATCACCCAGCCGCCGCCGGTCTCGGCCGCGTTGATCAAGGTCTCGATCGCGGTCTGCCAATGCGCCTCGTGCTGGGCGTCCTCGGGCAGCTGCATGATGTAGTCGGCGGCCTCTTGAAGCGTGAGCAGCTTGCGCTTGCTGCTGACGCGAACGGGATCGTCGAACGCCGTCGACCAGGGCATGTCAGGCCGGCCGATCGGCGAGGAGCGACATCACGGCGCGATTCGCGAGGTGTGATGCTGCTAGCCGGCCTTCTTTGCCCGCGCGGGCGCGCGCACCGGCTTGTCGGCGGCCTTCTTCGGGGTGGTCGCAGCCTTTGCCGCGGCGTCCTTGCCGCCCTTGCCTGATATCGGCAGCAGCATCTCGCGCTGGCCCTCGACGCGCTTCTTCGGCTTCTTGGCCTTGGTGTCCTTGGCCGTGTCCCTGGCGACCTTCGCCGCGGGCGCAGCCTCCTTCTCGTTCGCGATGCTCTTCTTCAGCGCGTCCATCAGGCTGATGACGTTGCCGCCGGTCTTCGGTGCGGCCTTGGCCGTGATCGGCACGCCGCTGCGCTTCTTGTTGATGAGATCGATCAGAGCGGTCTCGTAATGATCCTCGAACAGTTCGGGCTCGAACGCGCCGGACTTCTTCTCGACGATGTGCTTTGCAAGGTCGAGCATGTCCTTGGTCAGCTTCACGTCCTGGATGTCGTCGAAATATTCCTTTTCGCTGCGGACCTCATAGGGGTAGCGCAGCAGCGTGCCCATCAGCCCGTTCTCGAGCGGCTCCAGCGCGATGATGTGCTCGCGGTTGGTCAGCACCACGCGGCCGATCGCGACCTTGTCCATGCTGCGGATGGTCTCACGGATCACCGCATAGGCGTCGTGGCCGACCTTGCCGTCCGGCACGAGGTAGTAGGGGCGGATCAGATAGCGGTTGTCGATGTCGGCCTTGGGCACGAACTCGTCGATCTCGATCGTGTGGGTGGAGTCGAGCGCGATGTCGTCCAGCTCGTCCTTGGTGACCTCGATATAGGTGTCGGTGTCGACCTTGTAGCCCTTGACGATGTCCTCGGAGGTTACCTCGTCGCCGGTCTCGGCATCGACCTTGAGATACTTGATGCGGTGGCCGGTCTTGCGGTTGATCTGGTTGAACGAGACCTTCTCGGTATCCGAAGTGGCCGGATAGAGCGCGACCGGGCAGGTCACGAGCGACAGACGCAGAAAACCCTTCCAATTGGCGCGGGGGGCCATGGGCTACTCCAGACGCAACAGAGGACAAGCCTTAAGAATACCATCGCCCAGTTGCGAATCATAGCAACCGCCGGCGCGGAATCTCGCAACGGCGTTAATCGCCGCCTGCACCGCGTTGCGTAGCGGGCCCATGGCCCGGAACATCGCCCGAGATGACGCGTTGCCCCGGCAGTTCATCGCCGCGAGGAGGTCGCGGCCATCCGACGCGACAGCCACAGATTGAGGTTACCATGGCAACCACGCGAGAGCAGAACCGGATCGTCGAAACTCCGACCGAGGCGCGCCAGGGCGAGCCTGGGCCTTCCGTGGCGGCGCTGCTCGCCATCTCGACCGGGCTTGCGATCCTGATCCTCGCCGTCGTCTGGTTCGTGTTCTTCCGGACCTGACGGCCGGATAAGCACGCCGGCACCTTCCGGCTCGCCGCGCGATGCGGCACGTTGCGCCCACCATGCCGCCGGCTCCTGCGGCGGCATGGTGGGCGCAGTCGCATTTGCGCGCGCCAGGTCGTATATGACCAAAAAGTAACGTAGGCCGGTTCCCCGCGTTCATATTCAGTTCACGCCGGAATTGCTCATCTCTGGCGGTGTTCATATAGCCTGTTCTTGCAGCCCATCCTTGGAGAGAAGCGTGCGCCTGCTCGTTGTTGAGGACGACCCCGATCTCAATCGCCAGCTCACCAAGGCGCTGACCGACGCCGGCTATGTCGTCGATCGGGCCTTCGACGGGGAGGAGGGGCATTATCTCGGCGACAACGAGCCGTATGACGCCGTGGTGCTCGATATCGGCCTGCCGAAGAAGGACGGCATCTCGGTGCTGGAGGCCTGGCGCCGCAACGGCCGCACCATGCCGGTCCTGATCCTCACCGCACGCGACCGCTGGAGCGACAAGGTGCAGGGCTTCGATGCCGGTGCCGACGATTACGTGGCAAAGCCGTTCCACCTGGAGGAGGTGCTGGCGCGCATCCGCGCCCTGCTGCGCCGCTCCACCGGCCATGCCCAGAGCGAATTGACCTGCGGCCCGGTTACGCTCGACACCCGAACCGGCCGGGTCAGCGTCTCGGGCAATCCGGTCAAGATGACCTCGCACGAATATCGGCTTCTGGCCTACCTGATGCATCATTCCGGGCGGGTGGTCTCGCGCACCGAGCTGGTCGAGCATCTCTACGACCAGGATTTCGACCGCGACTCCAACACCATCGAGGTCTTTGTCGGCCGCATCCGCAAGAAGCTCGACGTCGATATCATCCAGACCGTCCGCGGCCTCGGCTATCTCTTGACCCCGCCGCCGGCGCCGGGCGCTTGAAGCGTTCCCGGGCTTGACGGGAGGCCGAACAGGGCCCTTGGTCCGGTCATGACGTCCGACCACCTGCCATCCTGCGCCGACCGGGATCATTCCGATGGCCGCTAGCTCGCTTGCGAACCGACTGTTCCTGTCGGCGACCGCCTGGCTCGTGGTGATCCTGGCCATCACAGGCGTGGTGCTGTCGTCGGTCTACAAGAACGCCACCGAGCGCGCCTTCGACCGCCGGCTCAATCTTTATCTGCGCACCCTCATCGCCGAGGTCGCGACCCCCGACGAGCCGCCGGACCGCCAGTTCCAGTCACTTGGCGAGCCGCTGTTCGAGCTGCCGCTGTCCGGCTGGTACTGGCAGATCACCCGCACCGACACCGAAAAGCCGGAAGTTCGCTCCTCGCGCTCGCTCTGGGACAAGAAGCTGCCGAAGCTGGAAGAGCAGGGCGCCGAGCTCACCGCCGCCGGCATCCGCCTCGCCTATGTCGACGGGCCGGAAGGGCAGAATCTGCGCATGGTGGAACGGCCGGTCGATCTCGGCGCCGACGGCAAATTTCTCGTCAGCGTCGCCGGGGACGACACCGAGATCTTCGACGAGACGCGCAGCTTCGACTATTATCTCGGCGGCACCTTCACCGCGCTCGGCATCGTGCTGCTGCTGACGACCGTGTTCCAGGTCCGCTTCGGCCTTGCACCGCTCAAGCGCATCTCGGAATCGATCGCCGACATCCGCTCCGGGCGGGCGGAACGGCTCGAGGGCGAATTCCCGGTCGAGATCGCGCCGCTCGCGCGGGAGACCAACGCGCTGATCGACGCCAATCGCGAGATCGTCGAGCGCGCGCGCACCCATGTCGGCAATCTCGCCCACGCGATCAAGACGCCGCTCTCGGTCATCGTCAACGAAGCCAGCGCGCATGCGGCCGATCCGTTCGCGGAGAAGGTGATGGAGCAGGCGGATGTGATGCGCGACCAGGTCGCCCATCATCTGGAGCGCGCCCGCATCGCGGCACGGGTCTCGGTCGTCGCCACCGTGACGGAGGTGGCGCCTGCCATCGAGGCGCTGCGGCGGACCATGGAGAAGATCCATCGCGACCGCGGCATCATGGTCGAGGCCAAGGCCGATCCATCCGCCAAGTTCCGGGGGGAGCGGCAGGATCTGGAGGAGATGGTCGGCAATCTCGTCGACAACGCCTGCAAATGGGCGGCCTCGCGCGTCTTCATCGAGGTCCTCGTCGAGCCGCCCCACCAGGCCGGCGCCGGCCCACGTTTGCGGGTCATCGTCGATGACGACGGCCGTGGCCTGTCGGAAGCGGAGCGCGCCCAGGTTGCCCGGCGCGGGCAGCGCCTCGACGAGTCCAAGCCCGGGTCGGGGCTGGGGCTGTCGATCGTCACCGACCTCGCCGCCCTCTACGGCGGCAGCCTTTCGCTCGGCAGCGCGCCGACCGGGGGCCTGCGCGCCGAGCTGGTTCTTCCGGGTCTATAATCCCTTGTTTCCACGACAATTTCCGGCATGGCCGACGCTCCTCCAGGGAAGAACGGGGTGCATTCGAGGCAGCTTGCTAAACGGCTTCTTAAGTGGGGACCCCCTATGATCGTGCCGGACCCATCCCATGTCCGCCATTTTACCGTGCATTACCCGGGCGCATGAGCCAGACATCGATCGAGCGGCTGAGGGAATATCTCGCGCAGCTCCCGCCGCAGTCGCAGGCACTGCTGATGCGGGAGTTCGAGCGTGCGCTGGAGCGCGGCCAGGACACGGCGGTGGCCACCCTCGTGCTCGAGCAGCTGCGCAAGATCGTCCGCAAGAGCGAAGCCGACGAGGCTTTGCCGCCGCGTACGGACGATCTGTCGCGGCTGTTGTTCCAGGTGTTGGAGCCGTTCCTGGTCGAGACCGGCACTCCTGTCAGGGCCGGCCAGATTCGCCGCTCCTCGCTGCAGCCGATCTGGCAATGGCTTGGCCGTGACGGCGCACCGGCCAAGGTGAACGAATTCGAGGCGGCGCTGGCGCGCATGCCGGCGGACAGTGAGGGGCAGGTCGAAGCCCTGGCGCAGAAGCTTCAGGCCGTCGCGGCGGATGCCATCTTCGAGCTGACGGGGCCGGGCCGCGGCGACAAGTCGCGGGCGCTTGCCCGGGTCGGCCCGCCCAACGTGATCGATGATCTCTATTCGATCGGTGCGGTGCTCCAGGTCCGGGACGCCATTGCGACGTTGAACGAGAAATTGCCGCGCACCTTGCGGGCCTTCGGGGATTCCCAGATCGCCTCGGTGACATCGGCACTCAACATTCCGGCGCTTCAGACGCCGCAGATGCTGCCTTTCGCCTTGTCGATCGTCGTGCAGCGGATGACCGCGCCCTGGCAGATCATCCGCCTTGCGATCAAGATTGCGGCATCCGACGACGAGATCCGCGTCGCGGCGACGCCCTACGGTATCGCCGTCACGATGGCTTTGCATGATCTGTCCTGCGTTGCCGCGATCCTGCGCATGGATATCAAGCGCGGCCATTTCGACAATGTCGCCGGCAACCTCAAGACGCTGCATGACGGCGTGCGCGGCCTGCGCACCGAGCTCGACCTGCGCAACGATTCCGCCTGGGGCAAGCAACTGACCTCGATCCGGGCCGACATCTCCAATGCGCTGCAGTCCGAGATCGACAGCGTGCCGGGCCGCGTCCGCCGCATCCTGCGCCAGCGCCCCGAGAAGGATATTCCGCCCGGCGCCCGGATCGACAGCACCGAAGTCGAGGAGACGGTGGCGCTGATCGATTTCGTCGCGACCTGCCGCAACTATGCGAGCGAGCTTGCGATCAACGAGGTGACGCTGCGCACCTATTCCGATCTGCAGCAATATGTGGAACGGTCGACCGAGCAGCTGGTGCAGTCGCTGCGCGCCGCCGATCACAAGGTCCGCACCTATCGCCAGCAGCAGGTGCAGGCCGCGATCCGCTTCTGCCAGGTGCTGTTCGGCGACGATTATGCCTCGTTGATGCGCCGGGCCGCCGAAAACGCACTCACGGGCGAGCGCAAATCGTCGCGCGCAGGCTGATCGGCGCGCATTTTTCTTGGCCGCAATTTGAAGTTGACTGCACCGATCGCGCGCCGTACTTTCCCGGTGCAAGTCTGGGAATCTCTATCTGTGGGCGCATGAAACCCATCATCAGCTCGATTGAAATTGAGAATCGCGTCATCGTGGCCAAGTATCAAAGGCTGATGGTTGGGGCCAAGGTGGTGCTGGTCGAGAAGGCCAGCGATCGGCAGCTGCCTGAGACCATCACGAGGGTTGCATCCCGGGTTCCGGTCGGAGCGCTGCGCATCAGACTGCCGGATGCAATCAAGCCGGGAACATACTTCCTGAAGGCCTTCGACGGGCACGGCGAGCACGCCGCCCAAAGTGTCGACTTCGAGATCGGCTAAGCCGTTGGATTTTCACCCTTTCGGGACGACATGCGGGTCGCGCCGAATTGACAATTGTCAATTGCCGCATCCTCCGGCCGTGGTGTAAAGGCACCTACAGGCGCGGTTCGGGCGCCGCCGGAAGCTTGCCAGATGACGCTATGGTTCGTGTTCGCGCTGATGACGGTCGCGGCGATTTTCGCCGTGCTCTGGCCGCTTGGCCGCACCAGCCGCGCGCAAGCTCAGGGTAGCGAGGTCGCGGTCTACAAGGACCAGCTGGCCGAGATCGAGCGTGATCTCGCCGCAGGATTGATCTTGGCGCCCGAGGCCGAGGCTGCGCGCGTCGAGATCAGCCGCAGGCTGCTCGCGGCGGCGGCCAGTGAGCCGGCAACGGCGCCGATGTCGAACCTCACATGGCGCCGTGCGGCGGCCGTGCTGGCGCTTGCCGGTCTGCCGCTCGTTGCGGTCGGCGTCTACATGCCGCTCGGCTCCCCCCGGCTGCAGGACTTTCCCCTTGCGCAGCGGGAGCGCGGGTCCGGCATGGCGCAGTCGCTCGAGAACCTCGTCGTGCAGGTCGAGCAGCATCTGGAAAAGAATCCGACGGACGGTCGCGGCTGGAACGTGCTCGCGCCGGTTCTGGAGCGGCTCGGCCGCTTCGACGATGCGGTGCGCGCCTATCGCAATTCGCTCACCTACAATGGCGAGAGCGCGGAGCGCCGATCCGATCTCGGCGAAGCGATCTCGGCCGCCGCCGGCGGCGTGGTGACCGCCGAGGCCAAGGCCGAATTCGAGCGCGCACACGCCTTGAACGCCGACGACCCCAAGGCGAACTATTTCCTGGGCCTTGCCGCTGAGCAGGATGGCCGCAAGGATGATGCGGCCAATATCTGGCGCGCGCTGCTCGCAAAAGCGCCGACGGATGCGCCGTGGCGTGCCTTGGTGCAGTCCTCGCTGGCGCGAGTCGGTGGGGGCGGCACGATGCCCGCGCTGTCCGACGAGACGATTGCTGCCTCCAAGGACATGGCCGAAGTCGATCGCAATGCGATGGTGCGCGGCATGGTCGATCGTCTGGCGACGCGGCTGAAGCAGAACGGCGACGATGTCGAAGGCTGGCTGCGTCTGGTGCGCGCCTATCTGGTGATGGGCGAGCGAGACAAGGCAATGGGTGCTTCGGCCGATGCCCGGCAGGCGGTTGCCAGCAATGCCGAGCGGCTGCGCCAGCTCAACGAGGGCCTGAGGACTCTCGGGATCGGCGGATGACGATCTCGGGACGAAAGATGCGGAGAACGGATACGCCATGACGCGCAAGCAGCGACGTATGACCATCATCGGCGGATCGCTCGCCGTGCTCGCGCTCGCGGCCGCGCTGGTGCTCAACGCGCTGCGCGACTCCATCGTGTTCTTCTCGACCCCGACCATGGTCGCCGAGAAGCATGTCGAGCCCGGCAAGCGGTTTCGCCTCGGCGGCCTGGTGCAGCCCGGCTCGCTCCGGCGCGGCGACAATCTCGCGGTGACGTTCGAGGTTGCCGACGGCAACGCCAAGCTGCCGGTCGCCTATAAGGGCATTTTGCCGGATCTGTTCCGCGAAGGGCAGGGCGTCGTCGCCGAAGGCGCACTCGACGCCAACGGCGTGTTCAAGGCCGATACGGTCCTTGCCAAGCACGACGAGACCTACATGCCCAAGGACGTCGCCGATGCCCTGAAGAAGCAGGGGCACTGGAAGGACGATTACGGCGCCCAAGCCTCCGGTGCCCAAGCCTCCGGTGCCGCCAAGCCCGCGGCGACGACCGCGCAGGGCAATCCGCAGGGAGCGGTGCGGTGATCGCGGAGTCCGGACATTACGCGCTGGTGCTTGCGCTCGCCCTGGCACTGATCCAGTCCATCGTGCCGCTGATCGGCGCGCGCCTCGGCGACGCCGCCCTGATGAACGTGGCGCGCTCCACGGCACTGGCGCAGCTGCTGTTCATCGGCGCCTCGTTCACAGCGCTGGTGATGCTGCACGTGAACTCGGATTTCTCCGTCGCCAACGTCTACGAGAATTCCCACTCGATGAAGCCGCTGCTCTACAAGATCACCGGCGTGTGGGGAAATCATGAAGGCTCGATGCTGCTGTGGGTGTCGATCCTCGCGCTGTTCGGCGGATTGGTCGCGAGCTTCGGCAACAATCTGCCGCTGTCACTGCGCGCGCATGTGCTGGCCGTGCAGGCCTGGGTCGCCAGCGCCTTCTACCTCTTCATCCTGATCACGTCGAACCCGTTCCTGCGCATCGCCAATCCGCCGATCGAGGGGCGCGATCTCAATCCCGTGCTTCAGGACATCGGCCTCGCCGTGCATCCGCCGATGCTCTATCTCGGCTATGTCGGCTTCTCGATCTCGTTCTCCTTCGCCATCGCCGCGCTGATGGAGGGACGGATCGATGCGGCCTGGGCGCGCTGGGTGCGGCCCTGGACGCTGGTCGCCTGGATCTTCCTGACCCTCGGCATCGCCATGGGCTCGTACTGGGCCTATTACGAGCTTGGCTGGGGCGGCTGGTGGTTCTGGGATCCGGTGGAGAACGCTTCGCTGATGCCCTGGCTCGCCGGCACCGCGCTCTTGCATTCGGCACTCGTGATGGAGAAGCGCAACGCGCTGAAGGTCTGGACCATCCTGCTCTCGATCCTGACCTTCTCGCTGTCGCTGCTCGGCACCTTCCTGGTGCGCTCCGGCGTCATCACCTCGGTGCACGCTTTCGCGACCGATCCGACCCGCGGCGTGTTCATTCTGCTGATCCTGTGCCTTTTCATCGGCGGCAGCCTGTCGCTGTTCGCGGGCCGCGCCACCTCGTTGAAGCAAGGCGGCCTGTTCGCGCCGATCTCGCGCGAGGGCGCGCTGGTGCTGAACAATCTGCTGCTCACCGTGGCCTGCGCGGTGGTGCTGTTCGGCACGCTCTATCCGCTCGCAATGGAGATGCTCGCCGATTTCAAGATGTCGGTCGGCGCACCCTTCTACAATCTCACCTTCGCGCCGCTGTTCGCGCTGTTGCTGCTCGCGGTGCCGTTCGGGCCGATGCTGGCGTGGAAGCGCGGCGACCTGCTCGGCGTGATGCAGCGCCTGCTCGCCGCCGGCGTTGCCGGGCTGGTCGTGGTCGCCATCGTCTGGGCCTGGGTGCGGGGCGGCAGCGCGCTGGCGCCGCTCGCGATCGGGCTCGGTGTCTTCGTCATTGCCGGCGCGGTCACCGACCTCGTCGAACGGACCGGCCTGGTGCGCCTGCCATTCGCAACGGTGCTGCACCGGGCGCGCGGCCTGCCGCGCTCGGCCTGGGGCACGGCGTTCGCGCATGCCGGTCTCGGCGTCGCGCTGATCGGGATCGTCTGCGAGACCACCTGGAACAGCGAATACATCGCGACCATGAAGCCGAACGAGGTCGCCCATGTCGCCGGCTACGACCTGAAGCTCGACGGGCTGTTCCAACGCCAGGGCCCGAACTACCGCGAGATGATCGCCGAGTTCAAGATCAGCCGCGACGGCGAGGCGGTCACGGTGATGACGCCGTCCAAGCGCAGCTTCACCACGCGCGGCTCGTCGACGACCGAGGCGGCGCTGCTGACGCGCGGCGCGAGCCAGCTCTACGTCTCGCTCGGCGACGCCACCGCCGAAGGCGCCATTGCCGTGCGCATCTATCACAAGCCGCTGGTTCTCCTGATCTGGTGGGGCCCGGTGCTGATGGCCTTCGGCGGCGTGCTCTCGCTCTCCGACCGCCGCCTGCGGGTCGGCGCGCCGAAGCCGGCGCGGGCCAAGCAGCGCCTCCAGCCGGCGGAATGATCCGATGCGTTGGATGATAGCCGCGTTCGTCGCGTTGCTGCTGCTGGCTTTGCCGGCGGCCCACGCCGTGCAGCCCGACGAGATCATGTCGGATCCGGTGAAGGAATCGCGCGCGCGTGAATTGTCGCGCGAGCTTCGCTGCATGGTCTGCCAGAACCAGTCGATCGACGATTCCGATGCGCCGCTGGCGCGCGACCTACGCCTCCTGGTGCGCGAGCGCATTGCGGCCGGCGACAGCAATGCGCAGGTGCTCGATTTCCTGGTGGCGCGCTACGGCGAGTTCGTGCTGCTCAAGCCGCGCTTCGAGCGGCAGACCCTGCTGCTGTGGCTGCTCGGGCCGGTGCTGCTGCTCGGCGGCGGCCTGGCGCTGTGGCTGCAAATCCGCCGCCGCGCGCGAAGTGGTGTGGACGTACCGGCGCCGCCGCTCACGCCGGACGAACAGGCGCGACTCGCGGCCTTGATG
Source organism: Bradyrhizobium sp. CB1015 (assembly GCF_025200925.1). Classification (GTDB taxonomy): domain Bacteria; phylum Pseudomonadota; class Alphaproteobacteria; order Rhizobiales; family Xanthobacteraceae; genus Bradyrhizobium. Next base: position 3,562,927 of record NZ_CP104174.1, read on the forward strand.
TCGGACGAAACCAAGTCGTGAAATCGTTCTGAAGCCCTCCGGCTGCGTAGGCAACGGCTGCGTGGTTCATGCTAAATTGACCTTTGTCTGGAAGCTTGTCGCGAGATTTGATTCCAGCCGCTGAGTCCCCCGATGTTCGCGAACAGCAATCTGACGATCCGCTTCCTGGTCGGCGCCGTCGTCGCTGCGTTATTGTTCCTGCTTGGCATCGGCGGCGGCACCGGCTTCATCGCCGTGCTCTATCTCAACAACGAGATCACCAGCCTGTCCTCGGACTTTGCCGCGCTGAGCGGCCCGGCGCGCGACCACGCGATGCAGATCTACCAGCAGGCGCAGAGCGCGTTCTCCTATTTCCTGGTCGCCTGCGGCGTGATCGCCGTCGTCGCTTTCGCGATCTGCTTCACGACCTGGTTCGCCGTGCGCAACGGCATCCTCAATCCCCTGGCGGCGATCGTCCATGCCATGCGCGAGGTTGCCGACCAGAAATTCGACACCTCCGTTCCGGGGCTCGGCCGCACCAACGAGATCGGCCTGCTTGCCGGTGCGCTGGAGGTGTTCAAGACCAACGGCATCGAGCGGCGCCGCCTCTCCGAGCAGCAGCTGCATGAAGCGCAGCATCAGGCCGAGCGGTCGAAATTCCTCGACGACCGGATCAAGCGCTTCAACGATCTCGTCGCCAGCGTCGTCGCCAGCGTGGCGTCATCGGCCGTGCATCTGAAGACCAACGCGGAGACGCTGTCGCGGACCGCCAACGATACCAGCACCAAGGCCAATGCGGTGGCTAGCGCCGCGGGTCAGGCCAGCGCCAGCGTGCAGACGGTCGCAGGGTCCGCCGAGGAGATGACGAACTCGATCGGCACGATCAGCCGCCGCGTCACGGACGCGACCCAACGCGCCGAAGGTGCCGCAAGCCAGGCCGAGAAGAGCCGCGATACCATTCACACGCTGTCGGATGCCGCCGAAAAGATCGGCGAGGTCGTCCAGCTCGTGCAGGCGATCGCATCGCAGACCAATCTCCTGGCGCTCAACGCCACCATCGAGGCGGCACGGGCCGGCGAAGCGGGCAAGGGATTTGCGGTGGTCGCCTCGGAAGTGAAGAACCTGGCGCATCAGACCAGCAAGGCGACGGAGGAGATCACTGCCCATGTCGCCAGCATTCAGGGCATCACCGCGGAGACCCGCGGCGCGATCGACGGCATTTCCAAGACGCTGTCGGAGATCTCGTCCATCATGTCGGGCATCGAGATAGATACCGCCCAGCAGCGCAACGCCACGCAGGAGATCACGCGCAGCGCCCAGGACGCCGCACGCGGAACCCTCGACGTCTCCAACCATATCGTCCAGATCACCTCCACCTCGGCCGAGACCGGCCGCATGGCCACTGAGGCCAGGGATTCGGCGGTCGATCTGTCGCGGCAGGCCGAGACCTTGAAGCGCGAAGTCGACGAGTTCATCGTCAGTGTCAGGGCGAGCTGACGGCCAGAATTCGCCCCCCGTCGCCTCGTCGAGGGAACTCGATTAAGTTCCTGTACGACCACGATTTTCGGCCTGTGCTAAACTGCCGCATCCGCCTCCTCGCTTCATTACGAAAGTTTAACCCCGCCGCCAGCGCGCGGTAAGGCGGGAGTCCCCATCTTCAGGTTCGCAAGGTGCCGACATCCGGCACCAAAAGGAATTCAGGGCCCTGGAGATTTCTGCATGAACGATCGTATCGACCTTTCGAACCTCCCGTCCTACCGGCAGCCGCGCCGGTCGGTGTTTTCTGCGCGCAAGCTCGCGCTGATGGCCTCGGTCGTCGCCGGTCTCGGTGCGGCCGTCTACGGCTTCAGCCCGTCGACCTCGCCGGCCGACTTGTTCTCGAGCCCAGCGCATGCGCAGGTCAACAACGAGGTCCGCAAGGTCGAGCGTCCCATCGGCTTCGCCGACATCGTCGAGCGCGTGAAGCCCTCGGTGATCTCGGTCAAGGTCAACATCAAGGAGAAGACCGCCAGCAACGATGACGGCGACGATTCGTCCTCGCCGTTCCAGCCGGGCTCGCCGATGGAGCGCTTCTTCCGCCGCTTCGGCGGTCCGGATGGCATCCCCGGCCTGAAGGGCGGCGGGCGTGGCCGCGTCGTGCAGGGCCAGGGCTCCGGCTTCTTCATCTCGGCTGACGGCTATGCCGTGACCAACAACCACGTGGTCGATGGCGCCGACAAGGTCGAGGTCACCACGGACGACGGCAAGACCTACACCGCCAAGGTGATCGGCACCGACCAGCGCACCGACCTCGCGCTGATCAAGGTCGAGGGCAGCACGAACTTCCCGTTCGCCAAGCTCGCCGATGCGAAGCCGCGGATCGGCGACTGGGTGCTCGCGGTCGGCAATCCCTTCGGTCTCGGCGGCACCGTCACCGCGGGCATCGTCTCGGCGAGCGGCCGCGACATCGGCAACGGCCCGTATGACGATTTCATCCAGATCGACGCGCCCGTGAACAAGGGCAATTCCGGCGGTCCGGCCTTCGACACCAACGGCGAGGTGATGGGCGTCAACACTGCGATCTACTCGCCCTCCGGCGGCAGCGTCGGCATCGCGTTCTCGATTCCGGCCAACACGGTCAAGAGCGTGGTGGCGCAGCTCAAGGACAAGGGCTCGGTCAGCCGTGGCTGGATCGGCGTGCAGATCCAGCCCGTCACGTCCGACATCGCCGACAGCCTCGGCATGAAGAAGGCCGAAGGCGCGCTGGTGGCGGAGCCGCAGGCGAACGGTCCGGCCGCGAAGGCCGGCATCGAGTCCGGCGACGTGATCACGGCGGTCAACGGCGAGCCTGTCAAGGATGCCCGTGAGCTCGCCCGCACCATCGGCGGCATGGCGCCCGGCGCGTCGGTGAAGCTCAACGTGTTGCACAAGGGCCAGGACAAGGTCATCAACCTGACCCTTGGCCAGTTGCCGAACACGGTCGAGGCCAAGGCCGACACCGACAATGACAGCGGCAAGGGCGCCAGCAAGGGCACCGACGTGCCGAAGCTCGGCATGACCGTCGCGCCCGCCAATTCCGTGGCCGGCGCCGGCAAGGAAGGCGTCGTGGTCACCGAAGTCGATCCCAAGAGCGCCGCGGCCGAACGCGGCTTCAAGGAAGGCGACGTGATCCTCGAGGTCGGCGGCAAGAGCGTGGCGACCGCCGCCGAAGTCCGCGACGCCATCAACGCGGCGCGGACCGACAACAAGAACAGCGTCCTGATGCGCGTGAAGAGCGGCGGCCAGTCGCGCTTCGTCGCGGTGCCCCTCGCCAAGGGCTGAGGCCTTCACGAGGCCTACGAGATGAAGGGTACCGCCGGCATCAGTCGCCCCAGCCGCCGGTGCCCTTCGGGGAAGCAGCGCAAAGCTGGCTTCCCTCGTCTACCTTCCGGTGGAATTACGCCCCCCTCCGTCGGAAGGCCTAGGGCGGTGAGGTCCCCCCAGCTTCACCGCCCGCCTTTTTCCCGCTTCGAGCCTCTCCGGCTCGGCTTGCATGCGATTGCCGCTCGCGCCATGTTTAGAGAAGGTTGACCTCCTTGACCGCCGCCGAACGCACGATGCGCCTCCTCATCATCGAAGACGACCGCGAATCCGCCGACTACCTCGCCAAGGCGTTTCGCGAAGTCGGACACATCGCCGACCACGCCGCCGACGGCGAGGAAGGCTTCGCCATGGCCGAGAACGGCGAGTACGACGTGCTGGTGGTCGACCGCATGCTGCCCAAGCGCGACGGCCTGTCGCTGATCGGCGCCTTACGCGACAAGGGCAACACCACGCCGGTGCTGATTCTCTCCGCCCTCGGGCAGGTCGATGACCGCATCAAGGGCCTGCGCGCCGGCGGCGACGATTATTTGCCAAAACCCTATTCCTTCGCCGAGCTGCTGGCCCGCGTCGAAGTGCTGTCGCGCCGCCGCGGCGGTCCCGCCGAGGAGACGCTTTATCGTGTCGGCGATCTCGAGCTCGACCGGCTCTCGCATCGCGTCGCGCGCGGCAAGGACGAGCTGACGCTGCAGCCGCGCGAATTTCGCCTGCTCGAGTATTTGATGAAGCACGCCGGCCAGGTGGTGACGCGGACCATGCTGCTCGAGAATGTCTGGGACTATCATTTCGATCCGCAGACCAACGTGATCGACGTGCACATCTCGCGGCTGCGCTCCAAGATCGACAAGGGCTTCGAGCGCCCGCTGCTGCACACGATCCGCGGCGCCGGATACATGATCCGTGACGGCATTCGGTAAACTCGTCCGCACCACGGCGTTCCGGCTGACGCTGGTCTATCTGCTGCTGTTTGCGATGTTCGCGGCCTCGCTGCTGGCCTATTTCGCCTGGAACACGCGGCGGCTGATCACCGAGGAGATCACGCAGACGGTCAATGCCGAGACCTCGGAGATCAACGAGATCTACGGCCGCGGCGGCATGTTTCGCCTGGTGCGCACGATCGAATATCGGGCCTTGCGGCCGGGCGCCAATCTCTACCTCGTGACCACGCCGACGGGTCAGGCGATCGCCGGCAATGTCGGCTCGCTGGCGCCGGGCGTGATGGCGACGCGCGGCTGGTCGGAGACGGCCTACCGGCGGATCGAGGACACCGATGACCGCGATCATCGCGCGCTCGTTCGCGTTACCGAATTGGAGAACGGCTTCCGGCTTCTGATCGGCCGCGACCTTGCCGAGCGGCGGCGCCTGTTCGGCATCGTCGCCAAGGCGGCGCAATTTTCGGTCCTGATCGTCGTCGTGCTCGGCCTCGGCGGCGGCATCTTCGTCGCGCGGCGGGTGCTGAGGCGCATCGACGCGATGACCGGCACGGCACAGCGCATCATGACCGGCGATCTCAGCGAGCGCCTGCCCGTGGGGCGCAGCGGCGACGAGATCGATCGCCTCGCCGAGAACCTCAACGCCATGCTCGAGCGGATCGAGGCGCTGATGGCGGGGCTGAAGGAGGTCTCCGACAACATCGCTCACGACCTCAAGACGCCGCTGACGCGGCTGCGCAACCGCGCCGAGGAGGCGCTGGCGAAGTCGGGCTGCGAGGCGGATTATCGCGCCGCACTGGAGCGGACCATCGAGGAATCCGACGGGCTGATCCGGACCTTCAACGCGCTTCTGATGATCGCGCGTGCGGAATCCGGACAGGCGCGCGGCAACATGGACGACTTCGATGCGGCGGAGGTCGCGGAGGGCATCCACGAGCTCTACGAGCCGCTCGCCGAGGACGACGGCATGACCCTGAAGGTCAAGTGCGAGCCGACACCGGTTCATGCCAATCGCGAGCTGATCAGCCAGGCGCTCGCCAATCTCGTCGAGAACGCGATCAAATACGGCAAGCCCGCGGCACAGGCCGCGGGAACCGTGGTCAGCATGGACGCGAGGCAAATCACGATCGAGGCGAGGCGCGACGGCGACCACGTGCTGCTCAGCGTCACCGATCGTGGTCCGGGGATCCCCGAAGCGGATCGCAAGCACGTCATCGAGCGATTCGTGCGGCTCGAGGCCAGCCGCACGCTGCCGGGCTCGGGCCTCGGCCTCAGCCTCGCCTCGGCGGTTGCGACATTGCACGGCGGCGAATTGCGCTTGGGCGATGCCCATCCCGGCCTCGTCGCCACGCTCGTGCTGCCGGCGCGCGCGGGTGCCGGCGACAGGGTTGCTCCGCCAATACCGGATGTGCCACAGAAGGTGGCATGAACCACTCCGCGCCGGGAAACGCGGACAAGCATGGTGAGAGGCTGGCCGCACGCTTCGCGGAGGCTCCCCATGTTGCCGCTTCCGCAACCGACGAACGCCGTTTCGAAAGCTGGCTGGCCGAGCTCGAGCCGGCACAAGCGGCCCGTCTCGCAACGCTCCTGGGCCATCCCTTCGCCCGCGACATCCTGACCGGGATTGCGGAATTTTCGCCCTATCTGTTCGATCTGGTGCGCGCCGATGCCTTGCGCCTGATCCGGCTGCTCGAATGCGATCCGGATGCGCATCTGGCGGCGCTGATCGCGGAGGCGCGCAGCGCGGTGCTCGCGGCCTCGGACGAGGCCGAGGTGATGCGGCTGCTCCGCCGCATGAAGGCGGAAGCTGCGCTCCTGATCGCGCTGTGCGACATCGGCGGTGTCTGGCCGGTGATGCGGGTGACGGCGGCGCTCACCGATGTCGCGGTGTCCTCGGTGCAGGCGGCGCTGCAATATCTGCTGCGGCAGGAAGCCGCACGCGGCAAGCTCTCACCGCCCAATCCCGAGGCACCCGAAGAGGGCTGCGGGCTGATCGTGCTCGCGATGGGCAAGATGGGCGCGGGCGAGCTGAACTATTCCAGCGACATCGATCTCATCGTGTTCTTCGATCCCGATGCGACGACCCTCGCGCCCGATATCGAACCGCAGCCGTTCTTCGTTCGCGTGACGCAAGGCATGGCGCGCATCCTGCAGCAGCGCACCTATGACGGTTATGTCTTCCGCGTCGATTTGCGGCTGCGGCCCGACCCGTCCTCGACGCAGGTGGCGATCTCGCGGGATGCCGCGCTGAACTATTACGAGCGGGAAGGGCGCACCTGGGAGCGCGCCGCGATGATCAAGGCGCGGGCCTGTGCCGGCGACGCAAAAGCGGGCGAGGCGCTGCTCGCCGAGATCGCGCCGTTCGTCTGGCGCAAGCATCTCGACTTTGCCGCACTTGCCGACGTGCACGACATGAAGCGGCAGATGCAGACCTATCGCGGCCAGAGCGAGATCGCGGTCGAGGGCCACAACGTCAAGGTCGGGCGCGGCGGCATTCGCGAGATCGAGTTCTTCGCGCAGACCCAGCAATTGATCGCCGGCGGCCGCCATCCGGAGTTGCGGGTGCGGCCGACGCTGAGGGCGCTCGGCGTGCTCGCCTCCAGCAACTGGATCACTGCGGCGGCGCGCGACGAGCTGACGACCGCCTACGAATTCCTGCGACGGGTCGAGCATCGCCTCCAGATGATCGCCGACGAGCAGACCCACACGCTGCCGGAGGACAAGCAGGCGGTCGAGCGCTTCGCATGGTTCTTCGGCTATCAGAATCGCGAGGCCTTTGCGCGCGATCTCCTGCACCAGCTCCAGACCGTCCAGGGTCACTACGAAAAACTGTTCGAGGGCGATGATCCCACCGGCACTGCCAAGCTGCCGGCGCTCGACTACGGTGCGGGCCCCGACGATCCGCGCCTGCTGCAGCACCTGGTGACGCTCGGCTTCAAGAAGCCGGCCGCGGTCGCGCAGACGGTGCGTGACTGGATCACCGGCGATTATCGCGTCTTCCGCGTTGAGGCGACGCGAAGCGCCTTCGTCGAGTTCGTGCCGGCCTTGATCGACGGCCTTGCCCATGCCGAAGAGCCGGATCGCGCCGTCGTTTCGTTCGACCATTTCCTCGGGGCTCTGCAGCGTGGCGGCCGGCTGATCACGCTGCTCGGTCAGAACCGCGATCTCGTCGCGCTGGTGGCGCTGGTGCTGGGAGCCGCGCCGCGGCTCGGCGACATGCTGGCGCGGCAGCCCCAGCTGATGGACGGCTTGATCGACCCGCGCTTCTTCGGGGCCATGCCCGATAGGCAGGAATTGTCGGGGCGGCTCGCGACCACCGTGCAGGACGCCGGTTCATACGAGGAGTTCCTCGATCGGTTGCGCCTGTTCGGGCAGGAGAGCCTGTTCCTGATCGGCACGCGCATCCTCTCGGGCACCGTCTCGGCGCAGCAGGCGAGCACGGCCTTTGCCGACGTCGCCGAAGGCATCGTGCATACCGTGCATGGCCTCGTGGCCGATCGCTTCGCCGCCCAGCACGGCCGCATCAAGGGTCAGGAGACCGCGATCATCGCGATGGGCCGACTCGGCAGCCGCGAGATGACGGCCTCGTCCGATCTCGACCTGATCCTGCTCTACGATTTCGACGGCGATAATCCCGACTCCGATGGGCCGAAATCGCTGCAGGGTCCGCATTATTTTGCGCGGCTGACGCAGCGCCTGATCAGCGCCTTCACGACCCGCACCAATTACGGCGTGCTCTACGAGATCGACATGCGGCTGCGGCCCTCGGGACGCGCGGGTCCGGTGGCTTCGAGTCTCGTCTCGTTCGCGGATTACCAGGCCAACGAGGCCTGGACCTGGGAGCATATGGCGCTGACGCGCGCCCGCGTGGTGTCGGCGTCCCCCGAATTCCGGGAACGGATCGAGCGCGTCATCCGCGATGTCCTGACTCGCCGCCGCGACCCCGCCATCACCGCCAACGACGTCGCCGACATGCGGCGCGCGATCGCGCAGGAGAAGGGCGAGGCCGATTGCTGGGATCTCAAGCATGCCGCCGGCGGCATGGTCGATATCGACTTCATCGCGCAATATCTGCAGCTCGTGCACGCGCACGACAAGCCGGAGATTCTCGACGTCAGCACCATGCAGGTGCTGGAGAATGCCTGCAGGATCGGCGTGCTCGCGCAATCGGAAACGGAGATCCTGCGGGCCGCGGCGCGGCTCTATCACGACCTCACGCAGATCCTGCGCCTCTGCGTCAGTGAGCGCTTCAAGCCGGAAACCGCCGGCACCGACCTGCAGCGCGTCATGGCGCGCGCCGGCGATGCGCCGGATTTCTCCTCGCTCGAGGCGCGGGTGAAGGAGACGCAGAGCGAGGTGCGGCGCGTGTTCAGGGCGCTGCTGGAAGGGTCATAGCCTGCTTCAGCGCGGTGATGGCCTCGCGCACGTTGGGCTCCAGGCCCGCCCCGCCGGCATCGAGATGGGCGAAGATCGCGCGCTTCATGCGGGGATCCCAGAACTTCTTGATGTGCTCGGCAATGCCAGGCACGGCCTTGTCATGGCCCTGGCTGCCAAAGAACTTGCCGATCTGGTTGGCCATGTAGATCAGGCGGTCAGGCGACATCGGCAACCTCCGTGGCATGGCGCGCGACGATCCGGCCGCCATGCGAAAACACTTCGAACCCGTCCTGGCGGGCGATGGCGATCAGCGTGATGCCGGCGGCCTCCGCCGTGCGTACCGCGAGCGCGGTCGGCGCGGAGACGGCGACCATCACCGGCGCGCCGATCGCGGCCGTCTTCTGCACCATCTCCACCGAGACGCGGCTCGTCAGCAGCACCATGCCGTCGTGCGGCTCGGTACGGCTGCGCGCCAGGGCGCCAGCGAGCTTGTCGAGCGCGTTGTGGCGGCCGACATCCTCGCGCAGCGCGACGATATTGCCTCTGGGGGACCAGAACGCGGCGGCGTGAACAGCGCGGGTCTGCAGATTGATCGATTGCAGCGGCGCGATGGCCTGCATCGCCGCCATGACCTGCTCGGGCGTGAAGGTCTGCCCGTCCGGAACGATCGCCGCCGGCCGTACGGCTTCGGCAATAGATTCGACGCCGCAGATGCCGCAGCCGGTGGGACCTGCGATGTGGCGACGGCGCTGGTTGATGCGCGCGGCATCTTCCGATGCCAGCCACATGCGCAGCTCGATGCCGTCGTCGAGGCGGACCACGTCGAGCGACTTGATGTCGTCGACCGACTTGACGATGCCTTCGCTCACGCTGAAGCCGATCGCAAAATCCTCCAGATTCTGCGGCGTCCCCATCATGACGGCATAGGTGCCGCCATTATAGGTCAGCCCCAGCGGCGTCTCCTCGGGGACGAGGCGCGTTCCTTCGGACGCCGCGCCGTTGCGCCAGATGTCGCGGTCGATGGCCTGGACTGCTACGTGCATGCGGGTCACTCCGCGGCTTCGGCCGGCACGATGCGGCGGGACTGCCGCGCCTGCGCGTCATAGGCCTTTTGCCAGTCGGACGGGCCGTTCGAGGGCGAGACTTGCACCGCCGTGACCTTGTATTCGGGGCAGTTGGTCGCCCAGTCTGAATAATCGGTGGTGATGACGTTCGCCTGCGTGTCCGGATGGTGGAAGGTGGTGTAGACGACGCCCGGCGCGACGCGGTCGGTGATCTCCGCGCGCAGCGTGGTCTCGCCGGCGCGGCTCGTCAGCCGCACCCAGTCGCCGTCGCGCACGCCGCGCTGTTCGGCATCATGCGGGTGGATTTCGAGGCGATCCTCGGCATGCCAGACCACGTTCTCGGTACGCCGCGTCTGCGCGCCGACATTGTACTGGCTGAGGATGCGGCCCGTGGTGAGCAGCAGCGGGAACCGCGGGCCGGTGCGCTCGTCGGTCGCGACATATTCGGTGACGACGAACTTGCCCTTGCCGCGAACGAAGCCGTCGATATGCATCACCGGCGTGCCCTCCGGCGCCTTGTCGTTGCAGGGCCACTGCACCGAACCAAGCTCGTCGAGCTTGGCATAGGAGACGCCGGCGAAGGTCGGGGTCAGCGCCGCGATCTCGTCCATGATCTCGGAAGGGTGATTGTAGTTCATCTCGAAGCCCATGGCCTTGGCAAGGCCGATGGTGACTTCCCAGTCGGCGAGGCCGTTCTTCGGCGTCATCACCTTGCGGACGCGCTGAATGCGGCGCTCGGCGTTGGTGAAGGTGCCGTCCTTCTCGAGGAAGCTCGAGCCGGGCAGGAAGACGTGGGCGTAATTCGCGGTCTCGTTCAGGAAGAGGTCGTGGACGATGACGCATTCCATCGCCGACAGCGCCGCAACCACGTGGCTGGTGTTGGGGTCGGATTGCAGGATGTCCTCTCCCTGAACGTAGATCCCCATGAAGGTGCCTTCGACCGCGGCATCGAACATGTTGGGGATGCGAAGGCCCGGCTCGGGGTTGAGCTTGACGTTCCACAGCGCCTCGAACTGGTCGCGCACGGCGTCGCCGGAGATGTGACGGTAGCCAGGCAGCTCGTGCGGGAACGAGCCCATGTCACAGGAGCCCTGGACGTTGTTCTGGCCGCGCAGCGGGTTCACGCCGACGCCGGGACGGCCGATATTGCCGGTCGCCATGGTGAGGTTGGCAATTGCGATCACGGTGGTCGAGCCCTGGCTGTGCTCGGTGACGCCGAGGCCGTAATAGATCGCCCCGTTGCCGCCGGTGGCGTAGGTGCGGGCGGCTTCGCGCAGGTCTTTCGGATTGACGCCGGTGAGGATGGCGGTGGCTTCGGGGCTGTTCTTCGGCTGGGCGACGAAGGCGGCCCATTCCTCGAACTCGCTCCAGTCGCAGCGCTCGCGCACGAAGGCTTCGTTGACGAGCCCTTCCGTGACGATGACATGCGCCAGCGCGGTCATGACCGCGACGTTGGTGCCGGGCATCAGGGGCAGGTGCAGCGCCTTCACATGCGGTGATTCCACCATCTCGGTGCGCCGCGGATCGATCACGATCAGCTTTGCGCCCTGGCGCAGCCGCTTCTTCAGGCGCGAAGCGAACACCGGATGGGCGGACGCCGGGTTGGCGCCGATGACGAGCACGACGTCGGTGTGCTCGACCGAGTCGAAATCCTGGGTGCCGGCGGAGGTGCCGAAGGTGGTGGCAAGGCCGTAGCCCGTCGGCGAATGACAGACGCGGGCGCAGGTATCGACATTGTTGTTGCCAAAGCCGGCGCGGATCAGCTTCTGCACCAGATAGGTCTCTTCATTGGTGCAGCGGGACGAGGTGATGCCGCCGATGGCATCGCGGCCGTATGTCTTCTGGATGCCGCGCATCCTGGCGGCGGCAAACGAGAACGCCTCGTCCCACGACACTTCGCGCCAGGGATCCTCGATTCTTTCGCGGATCATGGGTTTGAGGATGCGTTCCTTGTGGTTGGTGTAACCCCAGGCGAAGCGGCCCTTGACGCAGGAATGCCCGCGATTGGCCTTGCCGTCCTTGTAGGGCACCATGCGCACCACTTCCTCGCCGCGCATCTCCGCCTTGAAGGCACAGCCGACGCCGCAATAGGCGCAGGTGGTGACCACCGAATGCTCGGGCTGGCCGATCTCGATCACGAACTTCTCCGTCAGCGTCGCGGTCGGGCAGGCCTGCACGCAGGCGCCGCAGGAGACGCATTCGGAGCCCAGAAAACTCTCGCTCATGCCCGGCGAGACGCGGCTGTCGAAGCCGCGGCCGGAGATGGTCAGCGCGAAGGTGCCTTGCACCTCCTCGCAGGCGCGGACGCAGCGCGAGCAGACGATGCACTTGGAGGGATCATAGGTGAAGTACGGGTTGGACTCGTCCTTCGGCATCCAGTGGTCGTTGTCGCAGCCGTGGGACTTGGCGAAGACGTGGTTCTCGCCCTCATAGCCGTAGCGCACGTCGCGCAGGCCGACGGCGCCGGCCATGTCCTGCAATTCGCAATCGCCATTTGCGCCGCAGGTGAGGCAGTCGAGCGGATGGTCGGAGATATAGAGCTCCATCACGCCCTTGCGCAGCTGCTTCAGCCGCTCGGTCTGGGTGTGCACGATCAGGCCGTTCATGACAGGCGTGGTGCAGGAGGCCGGCGTGCCGGCGCGGCCCTCGATCTCGACGAGGCAGAGCCGGCAGGAGCCGAATGCGTCGACCATGTCGGTCGCGCAGAGCTTCGGGATCTGGTGACCCGCGTCCATCGCGGCGCGCATGATCGAGGTGCCCTCGGGCACGGTGACCTCTCTGCCGTCGATGGTCAGCGTCACCATCGTCGTGGATTTGGAGCGCGGCGTGCCGTAGTCGATTTCTTCGATCAGAGACATTGTCGTTCTCCTATTCCGCGGCCTGAAGCGTGGTCGGGACGGCTGCGAAATCCTCCCGGAAGTGCTTCAACGCGCTGAGCACGGGATAGGGGGTGAAGCCGCCGAGTGCACAGAGCGAGCCGAATTTCATGGTGTTGCAGAGGTCTTCGACCAGCGCGATGTTTTCATCGACGCGCTCGCCGTTGATGATCTTCTCGATGGTCTCGACGCCGCGGGTCGAGCCGATCCGGCATGGCGTGCACTTGCCGCAGGATTCCACTGCGCAGAACTCCATGGCGAAGCGCGCCTGCCTGCGCATGTCGACGCTGTCGTCGAACACGACGATGCCGCCGTGGCCGATCAGGCCGTCGCGTGCGGCGAAGGCCTCGTAGTCGAACGGCGTGTCGAACAGGGCACGGGGGAAATAGGCGCCGAGCGGACCGCCGACCTGCACCGCGCGGACCGGGCGGCCGGTGAAGGTGCCGCCACCGATGTCATCGACGAGCTCGCCCAGCGTCACGCCGAAGGCGGTTTCGAACAAGCCTCCGTAGCGGATGTTGCCGGCGAGCTGGATCGGCATCGTGCCGCGCGAGCGGCCCATGCCGAAATCGGCATAGGCCTTGGCGCCTTCAGCGAGGATGAAGGGGATCGCGGCAAACGACAGCACGTTGTTGATGACGGTCGGCTTGCCGAACAGGCCGTGATGCGCCGGCAGCGGCGGCTTGGCACGCACGATGCCGCGACGGCCTTCGAGGCTCTCCAGCAGCGAGGTCTCCTCGCCGCAGACATAGGCGCCGGCGCCGACACGCACTTCGAGATCGAAGCTGGTAGTCGATCCCCCGATCCTGTCGCCGAGGTAACCGCCGCGCTTGGCAGCCTGGATCGCAGCATTCATCGCCTCGACCGCGTGCGGATATTCGCTGCGGATGTAGATGTAGCCCTTGGTCGCGCCGACGGTGATGCCGGCGATGGTCATGCCCTCGATCACCAGGAAGGGATCGCCTTCCATGATCATGCGGTCGGCAAAGGTGCCGCTGTCGCCTTCGTCGGCGTTGCAGACGATGAATTTGCGGTCGGCCTTCGCCTGCGCGACGGTCTTCCACTTGATCCCGGTCGGGAAGCCGGCGCCGCCGCGGCCGCGCAGGCCCGATGCGGTGACTTCGGTGAGGATCGCATCCGGGCCAATCGACAGAGCCCGCGCGAGGCCCTTGTAACCGCCATGGGCGCAATAGTCGTCGAGCGAGCGCGGATCGATCACGCCGCAGCGGGCGAAGGTGAGGCGGGTCTGGCGCTTCAGCCAGGGGATCTCGTCCGCCGCCCCTAACCGCAGGAGATGCGGCGTGTTGCTGGCGAGCGCGTCGAGCAGCGAGGGCACGTCGGCCTCGGTGACGGGGCCGAAGGCGATGCGTCCCTGCGGCGTTGCGACCTCGACCAGCGGCTCCAGCCAGTACATTCCGCGCGAGCCGGTCCTGACGATCTCGATGGCAACGCCACGCTTGGCGGCGGCCTGCTCCAGCGCCAGGGCGACCTCGTCGGCACCGACGGCGACCGCGCCGGCGTCACGTGAGACGTAGACACGCATGCTCATCGCTGCGCCTCCGCAACCAGCGCATCGAGGCGCTTAGGGTCGAGCCGGCCGATCAGCCGGCCGTCGAGCATCGCGGATGGCGCGGTCGCGCACAGGCCGAGGCAGTAGATCGGCTCCAGCGTCACGCGATCGTCGGCCGTGGTGTTGCCGAGCGTGACGCCAAGCTTCGCTTCCGCCCGCGCAGCCAGCGCATCGCCGCCGGCAGCCTGGCAGGCCTCGGCGCGGCACAGCTTCAGCACATGGCGTCCGGCGGGTTTGTGGCGGAAATCATGATAGAAGGTGAACACGCCATGGACTTCGGCTCGCGACAGGTTGAGCCCTTTCGCCACCATGGGGATCGCCGCCTCCGGCACGTAGCCGAACGCCTCTTGAAGCGCATGCAGGATGACCAGTGTCGCGCCCTCTCGGTTGGCATGTTCGGCGATGATCTCGGCGCCGCGCGCCTCATTCCAAGGCTCATAAACCGCTGTCATTCTTCGTTCTCAACCAGAGCGTTTCCTTCGCCGCAAACTAGTTGGAATCATTCGCAGATCAATAAAGCTGTCCCGTGCTGCGATTGCGGATTCCGATCGATTTGCAACCGCAATTGCTCGATACGGATTGGCAATGAAGGTCGGATCGGGAGCCGGTTTTTACGTGTTGGTGCAGGCCCGGCGTGCTAACTTACATGCCACGATGAAATCTGAGGGGACGACCGGTTGATCGACAAGCTCGAACTATTGCTGGCGCTGGCGAAGGAGCGGCATTTCGGCCGCGCGGCCGAAGCCTGCGGCGTGACGCAACCGACGATGTCGACCGGGCTCAAGCAGCTCGAGGAAATTCTCGGCGTGATGCTGGTCCAGCGCGGCTCGCGCTTTCAGGGATTTACCCCTGAAGGCGAGCGGGCGCTCGACTGGGCGCGGCGGATCGTCGGCGATGCCCGCGCCATGCGCGACGAGATCAACGGGCTGAAGCATCAGCTCTCCGGCGAGATCCGCATCGCGGCGATTCCGACCGTGCTCGGCATGGTCGCCGCGCTGACGACGCCGTTCCGCGCCAAGCATCCCGAGGTGCGCTTCCGCATCCAGTCCACCACCTCGTCCGAGGTGCTCGGGCTGCTCGAAAATCTCGAGGTCGATGCGGGGCTGACCTATATCGAGAACGAGCCGATCGGCAAGGTGCGCACCATCCCGCTCTACAACGAGAGCTATCGCCTCTTGACCGCGCCGGACGCGATGTTCGGCGACCGCGAGACGGTGACCTGGACCGAGGTCGGGCAGGTGCCGCTGTGCCTCTTGACGCCCGACATGCAGAACCGCCGCATCATCGACCGCGCACTGCGATCGGTCGGCGCGGAGGCGACACCGACGCTGACGTCGAACTCGCTGCTGGTGCTGTTCACCCACGTCAAGACCGGGCGCTGGGCCAGCGTGATGCCGGCCAAGCTCGCCGAGACGCTCGGCCTGTCCGACACCGTGCGATCGATTCCGATCGTCGACCCCGAGGTCAATTACAGCATCGGCATGGTGATCCCGCAGCGCGATCCCATGACGCCGCTGATCGCAGCGCTGGTCAACGTCGCGCGCGAAGTCGCGCCGACGCTGCAATTGTAGACCGAGCAAGCGCCTCGTCCTTCGAGACGACCGCTTCGCGGTCTCCTCAGGATGAGGCTCAGAGCCACCGAACTCCTTTGAGACTGTTGCCGCGCACGCCACCCTCATCCTGAGGGCCCGCCGCAGGCGGGCGTCTCGAAGGATGGCCGCAGGCACGTAGCCCGCGCCGCCTCAAGCCGCAGCCGATATCCCCGACGCCGCCTTGATCGCGTCGCGGGGCAAGGTCACGCGGACCACCGTGCCGACGTCGATCTTCGAGCGCAGGCGCATCGAGCCGCCATGGAGCTGCGCCAGCGAGCGGGCGATGGCAAGGCCGAGGCCCGAGCCGTGATAGGTCTTGGTGAGCTGGCTCTCGACCTGCTCGAAGGGGCGCCCGAGCCGCGCCAGCGAATGCGGCGCGATGCCGATGCCGGTGTCGGCGATCATCAGCACGATCCTGTCGTCGAGCTGCCGGCTGCGCACCACGACGCGTCCGCCGTCCGGCGTGAACTTCACGGCGTTGGAGAGCAGGTTGACGATGATCTGCTTGGTGGCACGGCGGTCGGCGACGACCGAGATGGATTTTGCGATGTCGGCATCTAACGTCAGGTGCTTGTCCTGCGCGCGGCCGGTGACGACCCGCAAGGATTCCGCCAGCGTCTGCGAGAGGTCGAGCTCTTCCATGTCGAGCTTCATGCGGCCGGCCTCGATCTTGGACATGTCGAGGATGTCGTTGATGACCTCGAGCAGATAATGGCCGCTGGTCAGGATGTCCTGGCAATATTCCTGGTACTTCTCGCTGCCGAGCTCGCCGAACATGCCCGAACCCATGATCTCGGAGAAGCCGATGATGGCATTGAGCGGCGTGCGCAGCTCGTGGCTCATATTGGCGAGGAATTTCGACTTGGTCTGGTTGGCTTCCTCGGCGCGGGTCTTCTCGCGCTGATACTTCTCGGCGAGGTCGGCGAGCTCGACCGCCTGGCGCTCCAGCGCGGCCTGCGAACGCTTGAGGTCGATGACGGTGGCGCGCAGGCGCAGATCGTTGTCGACCAGCTTCTGCTCGTGCTCCTTGATGCGGGTGATGTCGGTGCCGACCGAGACGTAGCCGCCGTCCTTGGTGCGGCGCTCGCTGATGTGCAGCCAGCTGCCGTCGTCGAGCTGCGCCTCGAAGGTACGTGCGCCCGGGCCTTGGGCAGCGGTCTCGTTATGGCGGGTGCGCACCTCCGGCATGCGGCCGACCTCGAGCACGGTTTCGTAGGAGGTGCCGGGAATGACGGCGGTGTCGGGCAGCTTGTGCAGGCGCTGGAAGTGCGAGTTGCAGAGCACCAGGCGGTCGCTCGCATCCCACAGCACGAAGGCCTCCGGAATGGTCTCGATCGCGTCGCGCAGGCGAAGGTCGGCTTCCACCGTCTTCTCGGCGAGGCTCTTCTGCTCGGTGATGTCGACGGCGATCCCGATCAGGTGCACGCTGGAATCGGTCGCGCCGCGGGTCTTCTCGCAGCGCACGCGGAGCCAGATCCAGTGGCCGTCGACATGCTGCATGCGGAAGGTCTGGTCGATGTGGTCGATCTTCTCGGAGATGAGCTGGTCGGCGATCGCGAACAGGTCAATGTCGTCGGACTTCACCAGCGCGTTGACCTCGCCGAAGGTGAGGAGCTCGTGACGGCCGTCGAGGCCGAGCATCGAGAACATCGACTGCGACCAGAAGATCCGGCCGCGCGACAGATCCCAGTCCCACAGCCCGCAGCGGCCGCGGTTGAGCGCGGTGTCGATCCGGCCGCGCACGGCGTCGTTGATGAGGTCGCCTTCGCGGGCGCGGGTAGACTGCCAGTGGAAGGCGAAGCCGAGGATCAGGACGACGAACCCCGTGGTCGCCGACAGCGTCACCGAGAGCGCGGCGTCCGATCCCCAGATCGGCTCGTTGCGCTCCTGGATCACGGTGACGAAGCCGGGCAGCGACTTGATCTGCCGCGAGGTCGCCATCGCCGCGTTGCCGCTCGGCAGCGTCATGTCGGCGATGTTGCCGTCACGCGGCGGCGCCGCGATCAGCTGCGCGGTGGTGATCGCATCGAGCAGGCGGTCGTTGCCTGAGGGGTCGCTGTCGGCCGGGATGCGGGCGAGGATGCGGCGGTCGATGCCGGCGGAGGTGACGATGACGTGGCGGCCGGAGGCCGTGGCCCAGGACGGAATGAGATCGGGCAGCAGCGTCGGCAGGCTCTCGATGCTCTTGAGCCGCTCCTGACGAACCGAGGTGAGGCGGTCGATGCGCTCGGCGAGCAGGTCGGCAAGCGCCGAAATGTCGTGGCGGATCACCAGCCGCTTCTGCCGCGTCTGATCGACCACCTGCACGAAGGCGCCAAGGCAGATCGTGATCAGGAAGGCGATAATGAGCGTCGGCACGGCGCGACGAAGCGCCGGCTCCGCTATCAAGAGCCGATGATAGGCAGGTTTCGCGATCGATTGCGCCAATCCCTTGATCGAATCGGATTGGACGCACGCGTTCGCGGCGTCTGCACGCGACATGCCTTCGGCCCCCTGAAAACCAGCTTGCAACTGAGGTCCGGAAGCAGCCCCACATCGCTTCCGAATCACACCGATTTGAATCCAGTTTTCGCGGGCTGTCGAGAGTCAACGAATCGTTAACGCGAAATTATTCTTATCCAACGCGCAGTTTGTGCATCGCGCGTCCGCAAACGCACGGACGCGAGGAGTCCGAAACGGGAACGTGTGACTCGCCGCGCATTCTTCATCACGCCCGCGGCGGCTCGGCGTGGCTGATGACGCGCTTCACGCTCGGGAACGCGCGCCGCAACGCGCGCTCGATCGCGTCGACATGCTCGTGCACCTTGATCACGCTCATCGACGGTGCCGCGCGGCAGTGGAAGTTGACGATCTCGCCGGCGTCGGTGTTGCGGACCCGCACATTGTGGATGTCGTGGATCTCGCCTTCGCCGGCGAACTCGGCCAGTGCGGCGGCGATGGTCTGCACCCTCTCGGGCGCGGCATCGACGCCGAACGGCAGTTCCGGTTCCAACGGCTCGATGTGAACGTCGACCTCGACGTCCTCGCCGAACTCCTCCTGGATGTTGCGCTCCAGCGTGTTGGCGATGTCGTGGGCGGCCTCGAGCTGCATGTCGGCATCGACTTCGAGGTCGATGCCGACGATCAGCTTGGCGCCGAGATCGTGCACAGTGACGTGGTGGACGGCGAGTCCGGAATTGCGCGCGATCACCATGATGCGGTCGCGCACGGTTTCGTTGTCGCGTGCGACCGGCGCTGCGGCGAAGGTGAGGTCGGCATCGCCGAAAGCCTTGGCGACGGCGGCCTGCGCGTTGCGCTTGATGTCCTCGACCCGGTCGATCGGATAAGTCCGCGGCACCTTCGCGATGGTGTCGATGAACGTGGTCGCTCCGACCATGCGCACGCGCAAGCGTTCGACGTCGATCACGCCCGGCACGCCGCGGATCGCGGCTTTGGCCTTCTCCTGCGCGCCTTCGGGGGCGCGATCGACCAGCGTCTGCACGGTCGAGCCCGCCATGCGCAGGCCGAGCGCTGCGATCATCACGGCAACCGCTGCGGCCGCCGCGGCGTCGCCCCACCAGAAGCCGAGCCCAGCCAGGATCAGGCCCACGATCACGGCGCAGGAGCCCATCACGTCCGAGGCGAAATGCAGTGCGTCCGCCGCCAGCGCCTGGCTCCCCGTCTCCCGCGCGGCACGATGCAGGGCGCGGGCGCGCCAGAGATTGACGGCGATATCGATCACCAGCACGACGAACGGCACGGCCGAGATGGTCGGCGGCGGGGTTCCCTCGCGCAGCCGGCTATAGGCCTCGACCAGGATGCCGCCGGCGAGCACGTAGAGCAGGGCGGTGACCCCGAGCGCGGAGACGCTTTCCAGCTTGCCGTGGCCGTAATGGTGCTCCTCGTCCGCGGGCTTGTCGGAGACCCGCACCACCGCCCAGGTGATGATGGTCGCGACCAGGTCGATCGAGGAATGCAGGGCCTCGGAGATCAGCGCCAGCGAGCCGATCGCGATCCCGACCACGAATTTGGCCGCCGCCATGCCGCCGCTGGCGAAGATCGAGATGGCCGCGACCGAGGTTTTGTTGTGCTGGGAGGTCATGCCGGGGGATTTAGCAGCCCCGCGTGGGACATCAAGCGCCGATCCACAGGATGTAGTCGCGAGTGAGTTGCAGGAGCGGGACCATCAGCGCCGTCATGCCCGGGCTTGTCCAGCCCGGCCATGACGGATGTAGAGAGGAGCTCCGTCACTCTCCGCAGGTGGCCGCCCCCTACACCGTCACCACAATCTTCCCCAGGTGCTTGTTCGCTTCCATGTGCTCGAACGCCTGGTCGATGTCGTCGAACGCGAACACCTTGTCGATCGGCAGTTGCAGCTTGCGCGATTCCACCGCGCCCCAGATGTCGTTGCGGACCTCGGCAAAGATCTCGCGGACCTCCTCGATGGTACGGGTGCGGAAGGTGACGCCGACATAGTCGATGCGGCGCGCCGCGTGCAGGTCGAAATTGAAGTCGGCATGGGTGCCGCCGAGCCGGCCGACATTGACGATGCGGCCCTTGATCTTCGTCGCGGCGAGGTTCTGATTGGCGACCTTGCCCGAGACCTGGTCGACGATGAGGTCGACGCCTTCGCCGTTCGTCGCCTTCAGCACCTCATCCACCCATTTCGGATCGGAGCTGTCGACCGCGAGGTCGGCGCCATACTCCTTCAGCCGTCCACGGCGATAAGCGTGGGTGGACGAGCCGATCACGAGCTTCGCGCCCTTGAGCCGGGCGATCTGCATCGCCATCAGCCCGACGCCGGAGCTCGCGCCCTGGACCAGCACGCTCTGGCCAGCCTGCAGCCCGCCGATCGTGACGACGGCGTTGTGCATGGTCGCGAGCGCGACGGGGAGGGTGGCGGCCTCCTCGAAATTCATGTTCGAGGGCGCGTGGAACAGCCGGCCATGATCGGCCAGCGTATATTCGGCGAAGGCCGCGCCGCCCGATCCCATGATGCGGTCGCCGATCTTCACGCCCTTCGCGTCGGGTCCGAGCTCGGCAACCTCGCCGGCCCATTCCATGCCAAGCACGGTGCCGACGCCGCCGGCCGCGCCATGGGCGTAGCCCTTGCGCATGCCGGTGTCGGCGCGGTTGAGGCCACAGGCGCGGACGCGGACGAGCACCTGCGTGCCCTTCGGTTTCGGTTGAGCGACGTCGGAAATCCTCGCGCCTTCAGGGCCGTAGACGTAGGCTTTCATGCAATACTCTCACATCTTGCAGTGATTATTCCGCTGCTTCGCGTTGTGGCTGAACGATCATCCCCTCCAGCCGGCTGCGAATGATCGCCTCCGCCTCGCGCACGATGCGGGAGACGAGCTCTGCGCAGCTCGGGATGTCCTGGATCAGGCCCTGGACCTGGCCGGCCGACCAGATGCCTTCGTCGGAATTGCCGGTGGCATAAACCATCTTGCCGCGGGCGCCGGCAACCAGCTCGCGGATGTCCTCGAACTTGGCGCCTTCCTTCTCCATCGCGACGACCTTGGTCGAGACGGCGTTCTTTGCCACGCGCGAGGTGTTGCGCATGGTGCGGAAGATCAGCTCGGTCTCGCGCTCGTCGTTGGCGACGATCTTCTCCTTGATGAGCTGGTGGATCGGGCTCTCCTTGGTGGCCATGAAGCGGGTGCCCATGTTGATGCCCTCGGCCCCCAGCGCCAGCGCCGCGACGAGGCCGCGGCCATCGGCAAAGCCGCCCGAGGCGATCATCGGGATCTTGATCTTGTTGGCGGCGGCCGGGATCAGGATCAGGCCGGGCGTGTCGTCCTCGCCGGGATGGCCGGCGCATTCGAAGCCGTCGATCGAGATGGCGTCGACGCCCATCCGTTCGGCCGAGAGCGCGTGGCGGACGCTGGTGCATTTGTGCACGACCTTGACGCCGTGCTTCCTGAATTCGTCGACATGCTCCTGCGGCTTGTTGCCGGCGGTCTCGACCACCTTGATGCCGCTCTCGATGATCGCGGCGCGGTACTCGGCATAAGGCGGCGGCTTGATCGCGGGCAGGATGGTGAGGTTGACGCCGAACGGCTTGTCGGTGAGGTCGCGGCAGCGCGCGATCTCCTTGGTCAGGTCCTCCGGCGTCGGTTGGGTCAGCGCCGTGATGAAGCCGAGCGCGCCGGCATTGGCGACGGCCGCAACCAGCTCGGCCCGTCCGACCCATTGCATGCCGCCCTGAACGATCGGGTGCTGGACGCCGACGAGTTTGGTGAACCGTGTCTGCAACATGATCTGTTTCCCCCGCGCCCCGCGTGGCGCTCTGTTCTCGGTTGATGGCGGCAGGATGCCGCCGGGGGTGCGAAAAGTCTATTGCGCCGCCGCGCGGGGCATCATGCGAAGATGTCAGTGATTCCGCGGGGCGGATAATTGGATGGTTTCGTGTCCCGGACGCGCTGCAACGCCTCTTGGCGTTGCAGCGCAGAGCCGGGACCCATATTGCGCGAAGCTTTGAGGGATGGGCCCCGGCTCTGCAGCGCATCGTCAAAGGGACGCTGCGCTGCGTCCGGGGCACGATAACGGGGTCTGTCAGCTTACTTCGCCGACAACCGCACCATCTGGCGCCCGCCGTTGATTTCCTTGAGGCTGTTGACGAAGTTTTCCGGGCGCTGCCAGCGATGGGGGACCTTCAATCCCATGAACTCCGCGATGTCGCCGATGAAGCCGGTGCAGTTCACGGTCTCGGCATTCCAGACCGGAGAGCTGGCCTGCAACTCCTTGATGTAGGCGAACACACGCTTGGCGTCGGCTTCGTTCAGGTAGACCCGATAGCTCGCGGTCAGATATTCCGGATCGAGATCGCCGTAGCTGGCACCGGTCTCGGATGGCACAAAGGTGATGTGACCGAGCACGTAAGCGAGCGTGTCGCCGGCCGG
Organism: Bradyrhizobium sp. CB1015; assembly: GCF_025200925.1. Taxonomy (GTDB): domain Bacteria; phylum Pseudomonadota; class Alphaproteobacteria; order Rhizobiales; family Xanthobacteraceae; genus Bradyrhizobium. The sequence goes on from NZ_CP104174.1 coordinate 3,585,540, forward strand.
CGTCAGGCCCGCAACCTCGACGGCCTTCTCGCTGGTTTTGCCGTACCAGACGAAGGCATGGCCCCAGCTTGCAGCCGTACGGGCGCGGAAATCGACATAGTAGGGGCCTTTCTCCGCACGCGCGACGGAGCGCCGCGTCGATTGCGGCTGAGGCCGCGAGGCGGTGTCGGTCGTAGCAAGCGCGTTCGCATCGGCAACGCGCCTGTCGGCCTCATGAGCCGAGGCCGAGGGCGTCGTGCACGAGAGCATGGCCGCAAGAGCGAAGCCCGCGAGGATGCAGGATCCCGATCGACCAGCTTTGTTCGTCACGCTATTCCCCCTCGACCATCGGCGGCAAATGTGGCGCGTCCTTTGCTGCGCGTCAGTAGCGCGCGGCGACCGGGCCCGGCGCCTTGCCGATCGGGGCCTTTCCAATCGGGCTCTTGCCGATCGGCATCTTGCCGATCGGCGCCTGCTCGCCCGGATAGGCTGGCACCGGCTGCCGGCGCGGCAGATCCGCAGCGTTCGCGGCCGTCGCAAGAGCAAGCGTGGCACCCAGAGCAAATACAATCTTCTTCACAGCGATACCCCTAGAAGGTTTGGTCCAAACACGGTCATGCCGTGCCCCCAGACACGCCTCCCAAAAGGGCGACCGAATGCGTCCAAGTTGCGGCACGCGCAGGACATGTTGGCGGCATTGCACGGGCGCGCGGAGATGTGATGTGTCTGGATGTTTCCGAGCGCGACCGACGCTGCGGCCGGTAGGATGGGTAGAGCGCAGCGAAACCCATCGACTATCAGCGCGAGGAGAGACGATGATGGGTTTCGCTGCGCTCTACCCATCCTACGAAAGATTCACCCGATCCGGTTCAAGCTATTCCTGATCGTCGCGAAGATGCCGCCGATGTCCTTGCGAAGTGCATCGAGCGCGTTGAAATTCTCGAACACGCGGCGAGGCGGTCTTCGACCTCGCGCTTGCTCTTGGTCAGCATATCGACGTGGGAGGCCAACGTCACGCCGGCCCGCTTGCACCCAGGCCAGCCGCCAGCGCCAAGACGAACCAATGTGTCCCGGGGCTATTGCTTGCCGAGCAAGTTCGATCGGATCTTGTCCGCGAACCAGACCACGAAGATCGCGGCGAACGAGAGAGCGAAGTACAGGGCCGTCCACAAAAGCGCGTTGCCGGCATTCGTCATTGCGTCCTCCCTTGCATCAGAAATCAATTTTTGCCGGGAAGGATAGCGTTGGCCGCGACGGCCGATTTGCGCCGGATCAATTTTTGCTGCGCTGCGGCGGCGAAAGACTACAGTCGAAACTCGTTGGTGAGCTCGCCGATGCCGTCGATCGCGACGGTCACCCTGTTCACGGGCTCCTTCATCACGCCGACGCCGACCGAGGTACCCACCGCGATGAGGTCGCCGGGCGAGAGGGTCATGTCGTGGGAGATCCTGCTCACCAGCTCCTGCGCGCTGAAGATCATGTCCGAGATCGGGTAGTTCTGTCGCTCCGCACCATTGAGGATGGTGCGCACCGTGAGTTTTGCGGGATCGAGACTGGTCGCGATCACGGGACCGAACGGGCCGTAATCGTCGATGCCCTTGGCGCGGGCCCATTGGGTGAAGGTGGGGTCGCGCGTCAGGATGTCGTTCGCGGTGATGTCGTTGACGCAGGTGTAGCCGAAGATGAAGCCGTCGGCCTCATCAGGCGAGACACGCGCGCAGGTCCTGCCGATGACGATGCCGAGCTCGCCCTCATAGGTGGTCTTGCCGTCGTAGTAAGAGGGGCGGCGGATCACGGCGCCGGGTGCGGCGATGCTGGTGGTGGCCTTGAGCAGGTACAGCGGCTCCGGCGGTTCGGGCTGGTTCAGCTTGGCCGCGAGCGCATGGAAATTATTCCAGAGCGCGACGATCTTGCTGGGCACGCAGGGCGCAAGCAGCTCGACCTCCGAGAGCGCCAAAATCTTGCCCGTTGCGGCGTTGCGACCGAACATCTCGCCCTCGTGCAGGCTGATGCCGGCGGACGTCAGCGTGCCGAAGCCCGTCGTCCCGGCATGGCGGAAGCGCAGCCATTTGGTCACGCTCGCCATCACGCCACCGCCAGTGCGCGCGGGTCAGCCGGTGTCGAGACGCCGTCATAGAGGCCGGCGATGCGGGCGCGCTGGGTCACCATGGCCAGCACCGAATCGAGCGCGGGCGTCGGAATGCCGGTGAGGCGGCCCATCTCCTGCACCACGGTGACGAGCGGGTCGATCTCCATCGGGCGGCCGCGCTCGAGATCCTGCAGCATCGAGGTCTTGTGCGCGCCGACCTTGCGCGCCCCCTCGATGCGGCGCTCGACGTCGACACGGAACTTGACGCCGAAGGTCTCGGCGATGGCTTGCGTCTCCACCATGATCGCGCGCGACAGCGCGCGCGTGGCGGGATCGGTGCAGATCACGTCGAGCCTGGCGTGGGTCAGCGCGCTGATCGGGTTGAAGCAGACATTGCCCCAGAGCTTCAGCCAGATCTCGTCGCGGATGCGGTTGAGCACCGGAGCTTTCAGGCCGGCGGCGACGAAGAGATCGGCGAGGCGCTGCACGTCGGAGGTGATCTCGCCCGAGGGCTCGCCGAGCGGAAAGTTGTTGCCATAGACGTGGCGGATCACGCCGGGCGCCTCGATCTCGGTGGCAGGATAGACGATGCAGCCGATGGCGCGCTCGGCCCCCAGCTCGCGCCACTGCCGGCCGCCGGGGTCGATGCTCTCCAGCGTCGCGTTCTCGTATTGGCCGCCGTGCTTGTAGAAATACCAATAGGGGATGCCATTGACGGCGGTGACGATGCGGGTGTGGGGCCCGAGCAGCGGCTGCATCTTCTCGATCACGCCGGCGATCGAATGCGCCTTCAGCGTGATGATGATGAAGTCCTGCACGCCGAGCTCGGTGGGATCGTCGGTGCAGCGCGGGTGGACGGTGTGCTTCTCCTCGCCCGCGAGCAGCGTCAGGCCGCGCTCGCGCATGGCCGCAAGGTGCGCGCCGCGCGCGATCAGGCTGACGTCGGCGCCCGCGCGCGCGAGCTGAACCCCGAGATATCCGCCGATCGCGCCGGCGCCGTAGATGCAGATCTTCATGAAATCCTCGCGAGCAGAGACCGGATTTTGGGACGAAAGATCCGGTCCGGCTCGGAGGGATCCAAGCCGGGGCCGGCAGTCGCAGGGGAAGTTTTGCGGCTTTTAGGCTGCCGCTTGCGGTGCGCCGTTGAGCGCCTCATCGATAGCGGCAGCGATGTCGCGCATGCTGATGACGGAGACGAGGCTGTAATCGTCGATCACGGGCAGATGGCGGATGTGATGACGGTTCATCAGATGCCGGACGTGCTCGATCGTGTCCGAGGAGCTGCAGGACACCAGCTGCTGCACCGAGACCAGCTGGGAGACCTTGACGTTGACGGCGCCCGCGCCGTGCTCGGCGACGGCGCGCACCACGTCGCGCTCGGTGAACATGCCGACCGCGGTGTTGCCCTCGGAGCGGACCACGTCCTTGACCACCAGCGCGCTGATATTGTTGGCGCGCATCAGCTTGGCCGCGATCCCCACTGTTTCGTTCATACGCACCGTGACAACGCGCGGCGTCTTCTTGCGCAGAATGTCTCCGACCAGCATTGCAACCTCCCTGGGTGAGTGTTGAGAAAGTGTGGTATACATAATGCCAATCGTCAAGCGCTGGATTTGGGGGATCCGAAAAATCTTGCGACAGAAGTGCTGACGTTTGTCACCCGGCCAAAAAGAAAGGGGCGCATCGCTGCGCCCCGCGCATAGCGAGTAGATCTCGCCGAACAACGCCGAAATAGATCGCGCTCGCCAGCGCGAAGACGACAGGCAGAATGCGCGGGTCTGCCCGACCCTTGCGGGAACGCGGTATCTGCGCGTCAACGAAAACGCCCGGCCGTGAGGCCGGGCGTCGGTGTTTGGAAGCCGCTGTGGTGGGGCGCGTCAGATCGTCGATTTCGCGACCACGACCTTGCGCCAGGGCTTGAGCAGGGCGATCGCCAGCAGCGAAGCCAGGATGTTGGCGCCGGCGGCGATGATGAACACGCTGTCCCAGGTGCCCGACGACTGCTGCATGTAGTTGGCGATCGGCACCAGCAGCGCGGCGGTGCCCTTCGCGGTGTAGAGCAGGCCGGCATTGGTGGTCGCGAACTTGGCGCCGAACGTGTCGGTGCAGGTCGAGGGGAACAGCGAGTAGATCTCACCCCAGGCGAAGAACACGAAGCCGGAGAGCAGAACGAACCAGACCGGATCGTGGCCCCAGAGGTAGAGCATCCAGATGCCGAACCCTTCCATGCCGAAGGCGATGAACATCGTGTTCTCGCGGCCGATCATGTCGGAGATCCAGCCGAAGAACGGACGCGTCAGGCCGTTGAGCACGCGGTCGATCGTGGCCGCGAAGGTCACCGCCGTCATCGTCACCGCCATCAGCGTGACCGGGACGTTGTCGACCTTCCAGTCGGCCGCGATCGGCTTCAGGTTCGCCGTCACCATCAAGCCGCCGGCGCCGACGATCACGAACATGAAGTACATCAGCCAGAAGATCGGCTGACGCAGCACCTCGGTCGGCTGATAGTTACGCCGGGTCTGCAGCAGATTGGCATTCGCCACCACGTTCGGCACCTGACCTGCCTTCGGCGCGAGCAGGAAGAAGGCGAGGAGGCAGATGATGATGCCTTGTCCGAGGCCGAAATAGAGGAAGGTGGTCTGGAATCCGCTGTCTTTGATCATGGCCTGGATCGGCGCGACGGTCAGCGCGGAGCCCGCCCCGAAGCCGGCCGCGGTGATGCCGGCCGCAAGACCGCGCTTGTCCGGAAACCATTTCAGCGCGTTGCCGACGCAGGTGCCGTAGACGCCGCCGGCGCCGATGCCTGCGATGATCATGCCGAGATAATAGCCGTTGAGCGAGGTCGCCTGCGCGTTGATCGCCCAGCCCATGGCGCAAAGCACGCCGCCGACCAGCACGACGATGCGTGGGCCGTATTTGTCGACGAACCATCCTTCGATCGGTACCAGCCAGGTCTCGAACAGGACGAACAGCGTGAAGGCCCATTGGATCGAGGCGCGATCCCAGCCGAACTTCTTCTGGATGTCGGGGACGAAGAACGTCCAGCCATATTGATAGTTGGCGATCATCACCATCGCGCCGACACCGATCGCCAATTGCGCCCAGCGATAGGCATCGCTTACGCGTGCGGCACTAGGAGCCGCTGCCGACTGCACCATGTCCGTCATCAAAAACCCTCCCGAACGCGCCGATCATTTTTATGCATGCGCTGGCGTGCATCCTGGTATGCAATATGCCAAGATTCAAGCTGGGACGGGAGGGTGCGGCGAAATAACGCAGGCCTGTCCACATGCGCCAGGAGTGCAGGATTGTAAAGCCCAATTTGCTGCCCGCCTGCCGGCTGCAAGCGTGCTTGGCCTCACTCAACTGACTGATTTCGCATATATTTCTTTTTGTCGCGCGGCGGCGCCGCGAGCGCGCTGTGGGCAACGGGCGTCAGGAGATTTTTGAGCGCGAGCGCTGGCAGTGCCGCCGAAGCACGTCGGCCGACGATCGCGGCATCGCTGGAATTCTATATTCCAGAAGTGCCTGCGACACCTGCCACTGCGGTGGAGGACCGCCTCACGCCATCGACGTGCGCAGCCGGCTGTAGCCTTCCTGGATCGCGGACCAGAACAGGGCGACCAAGCCTAGCGCCATGATGGTGCTGACGAGGCCGTTGGAGAAGAACACCCCGAGCGAGCCTTGCGATCCCAGCAGCGATTGGCGGAAGGCTTCCTCCGCCTTGTCGCCGAGCACGATGGCGAGCACCAGCGGCGCGAGCGGATAATTGCACTTCTTAAGGAGATAGCCGAGCACCCCGAACACCAGCATCAGCATCACGTCGAAGGTGCTGTTGTGCACCGAGTAGGCGCCGATCGCGCAGAGCACCAGGATCAGCGGCGCGATGATGCCGAAGGGCACACGCAAGATGGCGGCGAAGATCGGCACGCAGGTCAGCACGACGATGAGGCCGGCGAGATTGCCGAGATACATCGAGGCGATCAGGCCCCAGACGAATTCCTTCTGCTCGACGAACAGCATCGGGCCGGGCTGCAGGCCCCAGATCAACAATCCGCCTAGCAGCACGGCAGCGGTCGGCGAGCCGGGAACGCCGAGCGACAGCATCGGCAGCAGCGCCGAGGTGCCGGCGGCATGTGCGGCCGTCTCCGGCGCGATCACGCCCTCGATCTCGCCCTTGCCGAAATTGTTGCCGCGTCGCGCCAGGCGCTTGGCGATGCCGTAGCTCATGAAGGAAGCGGGCGTCGCGCCGGCGGGCGTCACGCCCATCCAGCAGCCGATCAGGCAGGACCGCAGCGAGGTCATCCAGTAGCTGGGTAATTCCCGCCAGGTCTGAAGCACCACCCGAAGGTTGATACTGGCGTTGCCGCCGCGGAATGCCAGTCCTTCCTCCATGGTCAGCAGGATCTCGCCGATGCCGAACAGGCCGATCACGGCGATCAGGAAGTCGAAGCCGTTGAGCAGCTCGGTGACGCCGAAGGTCAGCCGCAACTGCCCCGTGATCGAATCGAGGCCGACCGCAGCGAGCGCAAAGCCCATCATCATCGCCGCGATGGTCTTGAACGGCGGCTCCTTGCTGAGGCCGACGAAGGAGCAGAAGGCGAGGAAATACACCGCGAACTTCTCCGCCGGACCAAATCGCAGCGCAAAACCTGCGACGAGCGGCGCCACCAGCGTGATCATGATGACTGCGAACAGCGCGCCGACGAAGGACGAGGTGAAGGCGGCGGTCAGGGCTTCGCCGGGCCTGCCCTGCTGGGCCATCGGATAGCCGTCGAAGGTGGTCGCCACCGACCATGGCTCGCCTGGTATGTTGAACAGGATCGAAGTGATGGCACCGCCGAACAATGCGCCCCAGTAGATGCAGGACAGCATGATGATCGCCGATGTCGGCGGCATGCTGAAGGTGAGGGGAAGCAGGATGGCGACACCGTTGGCGCCCCCTAATCCCGGCAGCACGCCGATGATGACCCCGAGCGTGATGCCGATCACCATCAGCATGATGTTGTAGGGCTGCAGGGCGACCGCGAAGCCGTGAAACAGATTGGCCAATTCTTCCATGTCAACACGTCCTGCAGCAGCAATTGAAATGCGTAGCTCTTACAGACCAAGCCATTCCTCGAGCAGCCCCTTGGGAAGCGGGACCAGGAACCAGCGCTCGAAAACGAGGTAGGTCACGACCGGCATGCCGACCGCCACCGCGACCACTGTCAGCCAGCGATAGCCGCCGAGCCAACGCATGAACCAGGCGATGAAGACCATCGAGGCGACGTAGAGGCCGATGAACGGCATTGAGCCGACATAGATCGCGGTCGGCATGACGACGCTCATGACCTGGCGCAGCTGTCCCCATTCTGCGAACAGCCGGCCATCGTCGTCGCGCCGCGAATGCCAGAGGTTGATGGCGCTTGCAACGACGATGGCGCTGCCGACATAGAAGGGGAAGAACCCGGCGCGCGGCCCCTCCGCGCCCCAGTTGATGCCGGCCTTCAGGCTGCCGACGATCACGATCAGGCCGAACACGCCGATCAGCAGCGCCATGCCGATTTCCAGCGTCTTGTGTGCGGGGCCGGACTCGGATCCGGATCGTTCAGTCATGAGACCTCCAGGCGGAATCGCAGTGCTGCGCAGTCGAGCAGACGGCCGGAATCAGCGTCCTCAGCCGTCATCGATGTCGCGGGTCAATTCGCGGATCAATTTCCTGGCGCGAGAAAGCCGGCTTCCTTCATCAGGCCTTCGTGGCGCTTCTCCTCCGCCTCGACCCACTTGGCGTAGTCGGCACCAGTCAGGAAGGTCGTGTTGAAGGCGCCGCTCTTCATGAACTCCTGCCATTCCGGCGTCGCGCGGACCTTCTTGAACAGCTCGACATAGTATTCGACCTGGTCCTTCGTGGCCTTGGGCGACATGAAGATGCCGCGCAGCATGAGATATTCCATCGCCAGGCCCTGCGACTTGCAGGTCGGAATGTCCTTCCAGGCCTTGCCGTCGGCGATCGGCTCGTCATAGGCCATCGGCTGGGCGTCGAAGACGCAGAGCGGACGGAGCTTGCCGCCGCGCCATTGCGCGACCGCCTCGATCGGGTTGTTGACGGTCGAATCGACGTGGTTGCCGACGAGCTGGACGGCGACTTCGCCGCCGCCCTTGTAGGGGATGTAGGTGAACTTGGCGTCGATCGCCTTCTCGATGCCGACCGTGATGATCTGGTCTTCCTGCTTTGAGCCGGTGCCGCCCATCTTGAACGAGCCGCTTGGCGCCTTCTTCGCGGCTTCGACATAGTCCTTGACGCTGTTGTAGGGCTTCTCGGCATTGACCCAGAGCACGAACTCGTCGAGCGCCAGCATCGCGACCGGGGTCAAGTCCTTCCAGTTGAAGGGGATGCCCGTTGCGAGCGGCGTCGTGAACAGGTTCGAGAGCGTGATGATGATCTTGTGCGGATTGCCGGACGAGGTCTTCACGTCGAGAAAGCCTTCGCCACCCGCACCGCCGGCCTTATTGATGACGACAAGCGGCTGCTTCATCAGATTGTGCTTGGTGACGATGCCCTGGATGGTGCGCGCCATCTGATCGGCGCCGCCGCCGGTGCCCGCGGGCACGATGAACTCGACCGGACGGACCGGCTCCCAGGCGGCATGGCTTGCGGTGCTGCTCGCGCACGAGATCGCGATTGCCGCCAACGCGACATTCAGAACGAATGGCTTCATCTGTTTCTCTCCCTGTCGAACCCTCAACGCAGCCGCTCTTTGTCGGCTTGCGTCAGCCCATCTCGATTCAAATGCCTTGGTGTCGCCCTTGCGGCCGATTCTCCCATTGCAGTCCCGGTAGAAACTCTATGAGCAGGGACAACGCGCGGCATCCGCTCCTTTCGGCTAAGCTTGGCCAAGGTTGGTGCAAATGTGCCCCTCGGCTGCTCCCGCCGCGCAGCGTCCTTCCCGGCCTTACACTTTTGGTTGTTCAATCGGTCTTACTGGTCGAATGGTATGCGAGATGCCAAGAGGCAAACAATCGGATCGGCAGGCACATCGGTGGACGAATTGTCGCAGCCGTGGTCGCGCGCGGATAGGGCCTCAAACGAAAATGGCCCCGACGTGCGGGGCCATTTGAACGGATTGTCGTCTACTTAGGCTCCACGGCCACCCGTCGGCGCCGGGCGGGATGCCTTTCTCACAGGCCGAAACGCGGCAGGTCGCCGTTGTGGTTCGAGATCTCGGCGCTCGCCATCAGGAAGCGATCGACCGCGGCCATGAACCGGGCGAACAGCGAGGAGGAGGGGGCGAAAGCGACGGAGGCGGTCTTCGACATCGGAATTCCCTTTCTTGAGACGGTCAGCCTTGCTGTCTCATTCTGGGGACAATCTATGTATACCAGATGCCAAAAACCATGGCTTTGTTTGCATAGCAGCATCCGTCACCTTGCATTGCAGCATAATGCTCCCTCAACGCGTGTGGGGGCCGGCCAATGCAATCCTTCTGCACTAGATTTCCCTCGACGCTGGCCGGCGACTGCGTCCAATCTTCGCCTGGAAATAGCATGTCCGAGGAGAAGCAGATGCAACGTCTCCGATTGGCGGCATGGGTGGTCGCCGTTCTGCCGAGCGTCGGCGTCGCGATTGGCGGTCCGGCTGCCAGCGCGGACGAAATCTACCAAATGACCAAATTTACCTTCTGCGGGGTTCCGGAGGAACGGGGCACGAAGAGGGTGTCAATATCGACGGCCGTCTTCAGCGAGGGCGGAGCTCGGGTCGCCAACGCCACCGAGGGACGCGTCGTCCGCATTTGCGAAACGGCCACAGGCCGCGAAATCGCCTCGCTCGCGGTGCCGAGCTCGCGCGGTGGGGATGACGACCTCATCCGCTTCGTCGCCTTCAGTCCGGATGGTTCGCGCCTCGTCACGGCATCCGACGACCGGATGATCCGTCTATGGGACATCGCCGGCGGTCGCGAGCTCGCCGCGCTCGAGCACCCATCGCGGGTCGCCTCCGCCACTTTTAGTTCGGACGGCACGCGGCTCGCCACGTCAACCAATGACTATGTCGTACGCATCTTCGATGTTGCAGCCGGCCGCGAGATTGCCGTGCTCCAGCCTCCGTCGCCGGTCACGTTCGCGGTCTTCAGCCCCGACGGCAAACGTCTCGTCACGACCTGCTGGGAAGGTACGGTTCACATGTGGGATGCAGCCACCGGCCGCGAGATCGCGATCATGATCGGGCATGACGCGAGGGCGATCAGGGCCCGCTTCAGCCCGGACGGCGCGCGCATCGTCACTGCGTCCGAGGACAACACGGCGCGCATCTGGGATGCTGCGAGCGGTCGCGTGCAGCGCGTCCTCAGGCACAAGTCGCCGGTCCGCTCCGTCGCCTTCAGCGCGGACGGCATGCGGATCGTCACGAGCGCCGGAAAGGAGGCGCGTGTCTTCGACGCCGCCACCGGCCGCGAGCTCGCCGTCCTGAAGGGGCACGAGAACGACGTGACCGATGCAGTCTTCAGCCCCGATGGCGCGCGCATCGCCACCGCATCCGGTGATCGAAGCCCGCGGCTCTGGAATGCCGGCGGTGGGGGTGAAATTGCGGTGCTGAAGGGCGATCATTGGGCCGTCGACACCATTGCGTTCGGCCCGGACGGTCAGCGCATCTTCGCAGGAGGCGGCGGCGCGGCAGTGATGTGGACGAAGCTCGCGGCGGCGAGGCTGCCGGACAAGATCGCCGGCCTGTGGTTCGGCAATTTTGGTCCGCCGAACGAGCCGGCTGAAATCACCCGGGAAAGATGCGTCAGGAGCCCGATCAGGATCGGCGCGGACGGATTGATCGTCTTCTTCGAGGTCGGCAGTTCCGAGCCGCCGCAGCCCATCCTGCATTTGCGTTGCACCTCGGACCTGAGCTGTCAGATCTTTGCTGGCGCGCCGGATCAAGGGCTCGAGGCGCAGGGCACCGGTCAGCTCGAGGTCTCACGCGATTCCGTCAAGCTCTGCCTCGGAGGAGAATGCCGCCCCATCGCGCGCTGTCCCGCCCTCAGCTGGACCGAGCAGGAGCGCAAGAGCGGCTTCGTCAAGCGATGGGAGACGGGAGTGCAAGCGCCGCCACGCTGATAAGCCGCGATCGTTGCGGCTCGGCAGCCCTGCTTGCGCAGCGAGCGGGCCATGATGGACCGGAGGCTTGGCAGGGCAGTGCAAAGCCGCTAGTGGTTTGCCCCTCTCTCCGGTCATCATTCAGAGTGGTTCATGTCGAGCGCCTCGCCCGCCGTCTCGATCGGCATCGATTTTGGCACGAGCAATACGGTCGTTGCGCTGGCGGCGGATGACCGCCGGGTCGAGGCGATTCGCTTCGACCATGGCGGGCAGCGCCACAGTGTCTACGTGTCGGCCCTGTGCTTCTGGGAGGACCGGCCGGGCGCCGGCGCCCAGGCCGAGGGTGGGCCGTGGGCGATCGAGCAGTTTCTCGAAGGACGCCACGTCTATCGCTTCCTGCAATCGTTCAAGACCTTTGCGGCGAGCTCCAGCTTCAACACCACGCAGGTGTTCCGGCAGCGCTACAAGTTCGAAGACATTCTGGCGGCGTTCCTGCGCACGCTGGCGCGCCACGGCGGGGACAAGTTCGGCTTCGAGGCGGCGAACATCACGGTCGGCCGCCCGGTACGCTTTGCCGGCGGCAATCCCGACGAGGCGCTGGCGATGCAGCGCTACCGCGCCGCGTTCGAGCGCTTGGGCGCCGGCCACGCGCGCTATGTCTACGAGCCCGTCGGCGCGGCATTCTCCTTCGCCCGCAGGCTGGAGCGCGATGCCACCGTACTGGTCGCCGATTTCGGCGGCGGCACCAGCGATTTCTCCGTGATGCGTTTCTCGCGTGCGGGCGGCGTTCTTCGCGCCGAGCCGCTCGGCCACGCCGGCATCGGCGTTGCCGGCGACACCTTCGACTATCGCATCGTCGACCACATCGTGTCGCCGCGGCTCGGCAAGGGCTCCAGCTTCCGCTCGTTCGACAAGGTGCTGCCGGTCCCTAGCGGCCATTACACCAACCTGGCGCGCTGGCATCAGCTGGCGATGATGAAGAGCAACGGCGATCTGCGCGAGCTCCGCGAGCTCCAGCGCACCGCGCTGAAGCCGGAGCTGCTCAAGGATTTCATCACCATCGTCGATCTCGACCTCGGCTTTGCGCTGTACCGCGCGGTGTCCGACGCCAAGGTCGCACTCTCGGCGCAGGACGAGGTGGACTTCCGCTTCAAGGGCGGCGGCGTCGACATCGGCGCGGCCGTCACGCGGAAGAAATTCGAAGCCTGGATTGCCGACGACATCGCCCGGCTGAGCGCCACCGTCGACAAGGTGCTGGCCGAGGCCCGCACCACCGCGCGCGAGGTGGAGAAGGTGTTTCTGACCGGCGGCACCTCGTTCGTGCCCGCGGTCCGAAAATTGTTTGCCGACCGCTTCGGCAACGAGCGGCTGATGTCGGGCGACCAGTTCGAGTCGATCGCCTATGGCCTGGCGCTGATCGGGCACAGTCCGGATCCGGACCGCTGGACGGCAGGCGGGGGCCTCGCCGCGAAGGCATAGCAGACGGCGCGCCGCGTCCGTGCGGCGACGCTGCGCTATTTCTGCTGAATTCGGTTCAGGTAGTCGATCACCGCGAGAATCCGAGTTCGCACGACGACCTCCGGGCTTTGCTGCGGCCCGGCCTTTTGCCAATAATAGGGATCGACGGCGTGAGGCAGGTTGACGATGGGGTTGAACCGCTCGCCCCAGACCGGCATTTCACGGGTGCCGTGAGCTGGGACCGATTTCGACCCATATATGGTTTCGTAGACGGCGTTGGTGGGAAACACCCCGTTGTTGTTCTTGGTCAGAACGGTCAAGTCGGAAGGCGAGGTCTTGAGCTGGCCGCTGACCGGTCCGTTGCCCCTCGCATCGGTGCCATGACAACTCGCGCACGAAGACAGAAATTCCGCCTTGCCGATATCAACGTCTTCGGCTTTGGCGGCGGTGGCGAAACCAGCGGCAAGACCCGCAATGATCAACCATTCGACAGCAGATCTCATCGTTTCGCCTCCGACGCCCGCAGGGAAGACTTCTGCTCCTATCCGCTTTGTTCTTCTGACAGCTTGACGCACATCAAGGCCGCACCACGCGGTGCCGTCGGAGCAACGGCGCAGAGCGCCGTGCCCACCGCCTTTCCGAGTTTGAAAGCATTGGTGCGCACGCGACGCTTTGCTCACCCTCGCCAGCGCCCTTCGCTACTGGTTGATCTCCGGCTCGACCAGCCGCGCCAGATTCCGCAGCGACTCCTGCCAGCCGAGATAGCAGGCCTCGACGGGAATGACGTCGGGCAGGCCGGACTGCGTGATCTCGACCTCGGTGCCGACCGAGACCTTCTTCAGGCTCACGGTCACCTCGATCAGGCCCGGCAGGTTGGGGTCGTCGAACTTGTCGGTGTAGCGGAGGCGCTCGCCGGGCACGAGCTCGACGAATTCGCCGCCGAACGAATGGCCGTTGCCCGTCGTGAAATTCCGGAACGACATCTTGAACGTGCCCCCGACCTTGGGCTCGAAATGATGCACCGTGCAGGTAAAGCCGTTCGGCGGAAGCCATTTCGCCATCGCATCGGCTTCCAGGAAGGCGCGATAGACCTTCTGCGGGCTGGTGGCGAGAACGCGGTGCAGACGGACGGTATTGGGCATGGTTGTTATCCTCGGTGTTTGATGGGCCCAACTTGGCCTCTATGGCCCATTCATGTCACGAGGACGACCGGGATGCCGGCGATCCGACACGGACTTGCAGATTTTTCGCCGGGAACGGCGGCGGCAGATGGTCTGGCCCGAGCGGCTAGACAGCCGCTTCGCCACCGGCGCCACCGTGAACGCCCGTGTCACTTCGTGATGACGTGCTTCGTCGGCGTCACCGCGGGCGGCGGTGCCGCCGGCGAAATCACGAACGTCACCCACGCGTTCCAGCCCTCGGGCCGATTTTCGGCGGCAAATTCCTTGTAGCCCTTGAAGTTCAGGTAGCCCTGTTTGTCGCCGACCGGGAAGATGAACCCGATCTGCGGGCCGATCCCGCCCACCCGCGAGCGGAAGCAGCCGACGCGATCGCCGGATCCGCTGTCGCAGCCGAGCTGCTGGTAGAAATAGCCGACGAGACCCACCTGCACCTGCTTGCTCAGGAACTGGGACGCGCCCCAGTCGAAGTGCATGTCCACGCCACTCTGATACTGTGTATCGGTGTTCTTGAAATTGTAGGTGAAGCCGAGCACGCCGGACAGCTCATGTCCGGTCTGCGGATTGAAATAGGTATAGCCGCCTCCCGCGTCGATCGCGCCGTGTCCGAGCCCGATATTGGCGAGCCGGGGCGACTGGTAGGCCCCGACCGGGATGTCACCCATGACGTAGGTCATGTAGTTGTTGACACCGGCGTTCCAGCGCAATGCGAATTGCGGGATCACATCGCCGAAGGCGGTCACGGAATCGCTGATCGAATCGAAGCGCGCGAAGGGAATCGAGCCCAGCGGCGTTGAGAGCGTCCCCGTCAGCAACCCGTTGAGCGAAGTGGTGTTGGCACCGTAGATTCCGATCAGGCTGGCCGAGGCCTGACCGCCGAGCACCGGCGTCGCGAAGACGTAGGTTGCATTCGACAGTCCGAGATCGACGTTCGCATTGACGTTCGCATTCAACGTCGCCGTCAGGTTCGCCGGAATTCGGCCGATCTGAATCTCGCGCGCACGCGCCACGTCACCACCGGCGGACACCGAGGTGTGATAGTAGATCGCGGCGGCCGTCCAGCCCGGCTGCTGAGGTGTGGCAGCAAGGCTGCCGAATGTGCCTGGAATCCAGAAGCTGATCCCGCTTTCGTCGGCCAGGATCTTTGTCGGTATCGATGCGACGGCCACAAACGCAACAGCGATAAACGCTTTTGTCATCCGCATGGTGACCCCTCCCGAACCACGAGATTCGCCTCAATGGGAGCGCCTAATATGATGCCGACAATATGACACAGGCTTCCGCGCTGGCCATAGCTGCATCAACTACGGGAATATTTGGTAGTCGGATGTCGCAACATGACAACAGTCCATCGCCATCTTACCTTTTGGGCAAATGAACTATCCGGGATAATCGGGAGTCCAGCCTACGTGTGCGAAAGGCGTCTGTCTCTGATCCATCATCTGGTCTGTTGATCCATATCAAATCCTTCTTCCAGTTGCCGGCAAATGATCCGCCTTCATTTGAAGGGAGGAATTGCAATGAGCACTGCTCGAACCTTCCATGTCGTCGCATTTTCACTGACACTTGCCTTTTCGGCACCGGCATTTGCGCAACAGGCGCAACAAGCGGCGCCACCACCCGGCTCACCCGCGGCAACCATCACCATCCCCGGCGACCAGCTTCCGCCCCCGCCGCAAAAATTCGGCGGCAAGATCGAGCGCGATGCCAGGGATTCAAAGCCGTATTGGCCTTCGCGCGTAGTGCCGCCGAAAGGCGCACCGAACGTCTTGCTGATCATCACTGACGATGCCGGCTATGGCGTACCCTCGACGTTCGGCGGCGTGATCCCCACGCCGGCGCTCGACCGCATCGCGCAGAACGGATTGCGCTACACCAATTTCCATTCGACCGCGCTGTGCTCACCAACACGCGCGGCACTCATCACCGGGCGTAACCATCACTCGGTGGGTTACGGCGTGATCGCCGAACAGGCCACCGGCTTCCCCGGCTACGACAGCATCATCACCAAGGACAAGGCGACGATCGGACGGATCCTTTCCGACAACGGCTATCGCACCGCGTGGTTCGGCAAGAACCACAATACGCCGGAATACCAGGCGAGCCAGGCAGGTCCGTTCGACCAGTGGCCGACCGGCATGGGCTTTGAATATTTCTACGGCTTCATGGGCGGCGACACCAACCAATGGCAGCCCGGCAATCTCGTCCGCAATACCACGCCGATCTATCCCTATGAAGGAAAGCCCGGCTGGAATCTGGTGACGGCCATGGCCGACGAGGCCATCGACTATGTCAATCGCATGAACGCGCTATCGCCGGATACGCCGTTCTTCATAAAGTTCGCGCCCGGCGCGACCCATGCCCCGCATCATCCGACGCCGGAGTGGGTGAAGAAGATCGGCGACATGCACTTGTTCGACCAGGGCTGGAACAAGCTGCGCGACACGATCTTCGAGAACCAGAAGCGGCTCGGCGTCATTCCGCAGAATGCGAAGATGACCCCGTGGCCGAAGGACCTGATCAAGGAATGGGATCAGCTTTCGGCCGATGAGAAGAAGCTGTTCATCCGCCAGGCTGACGTCTTCGCCGCGTTTGTCGCATACGCGGACAACGAAATCGGCCGCGTGATCCAGTCCATCCAGGATATGGGCAAGCTCGACAACACTCTCATCATCTACATCGAGGGCGACAACGGAACGAGCGCGGAGGGGCAACCCAACGGCACACCGAATGAAGTGGCGATGTTCAACCAGATCACCCCGTCGGTCGAGGACCAGCTCAAATATTTCTACGACGTCTGGGGCACCGACCGCACCTACAATCACATGTCGATCGGCTGGGCCTGGGCGTTCGACACGCCGTTCTCCTGGACCAAGCAGATCGTCTCCCACTTCGGCGGGACGCGGCAGGGCATGGCGATCTCCTGGCCGGACGTGATCAAGGACAAGGGTGGCATTCGCCATCAGTTCCACCACGTCATCGACGTCGTGCCGACGATTCTTGAGGCCGCGAAGATAAAGCAGCCGGACATCGTCGACGGTATCAAGCAGAGCCCAATCGAAGGCGTCAGCATGATGTACACGTTCGATGCCAAGAACGCGAATGCGCCTTCCACGCACACGACGCAGTACTTCGAGATGTTTGCCGATCGCGCCATCTATAACGACGGCTGGATCGCCAGCACCAAGGTCTTGCGTCCGCCGTGGGTGACGGTCGCGAAACTGCCGAGCCCGGGCGATTACCCCTGGGAGCTCTATGACCTGCGCAACGACTGGACGCAGGCTGAGGACGTCGCCGCCAAGAATCCGGACAAGCTGAAAGAGTTGCAGGCGCTGTTTTGGAAGGAGGCGGAAAAGTATCAGGTGCTGCCACTCGACTCGACGGTGGCCGCACGCATGATCACTCCGCGTCCGAGTCTCAGCGCCGGCCGCACAAGCTTTGCCTGGACGCGACCAATGACCGGCACGCCGAATGGTGATGCGCCGAGCTTGCTCAACTCCTCCTACAACTTCAAGGTTGACGTAGACATTCCGCAAGGAGGTGCCGAGGGCGTGCTGGTGACCCAGGGAGGCCGGTTTGGCGGCTATGGCCTCTATGTCCTGAAGAACAAGCCTGTGTTCACCTGGAACCTCGTCGATCTCAAACGCGTGCGTTGGGAAGGGCCCGAGCTCACACCGGGCAAGCACCTCATCGAGTTTGACTTCAAGTACGATGGTCTTGGTGCCGGCACCATGGTGTTCGGCAACTACACCGGCATCGGGCAAGGCGGCACCGGCACGCTGAAGGTCGATGGCAAGGCGGTGGCCACCGAGAAGATGGAGCACACTTTGCCGTTCATCCTGCAATGGGACGAGGCCTTTGACATCGGCTCAGACACCGGCACGCCGGTGGACGACAACGACTATCAGGTACCATTCGTCTTTACCGGAAAGATCAACAGGCTCACGCTGGATGTAGACCGGCCCAAGCTGAGCCCGGACGATGTCAAGCGGCTGCAGGAGGCCGCCCGCGCCGCCGGTGATGGGCCAACCGCCGACGATGGACAGACGGCTTCGTCCGGGACACAGGTGGGTACCGTTGGCCTGAGCCTTGTCGAAAAGATCCAGCTCCGGATCGACAAGCGAGAAGGTTGTCGCAAACAGGCCGAGGCGAGGGGCCTTGGTATGGTGGACCGCGTCAAGTTCGTCCAGGAGTGTGCCCGCCAATAGCTCGGCGCGAGACCGCCGGGAAGCCAATCGGCTTCCCGGCCAAATGCACACCGTCGGAGAGGCTCATGAAAAACGGCTGTTGGATATTCCTTTCGGCCCTTGCACTGATCGACGTCTTGTCCGTCGGCCGCACTGCGGCGCAGGGCGCGGCAGAGACGGTGCAGGGAATGCTCGCCGCACAGATCCGTTCGCAGGGTTTTGCGTGTGACAAGGCGCTCGGCGCGACGAAGGACAGCGCGCGCTCGAGGGCCGATCATGCGGTCTGGGTGCTGAGATGCAGCAACGCGAATTATCGAGTAAGCCGCGCACCGGACATGGCCGCCAAGGTCGAGCCGTTGCGGTGACGAGGCGCGCCAGCGCCGAACGGCGGTAACATGCAAAGCGTAACCGATCTGATCCCGATCACACCTTCGATCGACGAACTTGGCCGCATCATCGCCAATGTTGCGGCGCCCGCTTTCCTGCTCGGCGCGGTTGCTGCGTTCATCTCGGTCGTGATCTCGCGGATCAACCGGGTGATCGACCGCTCGCAGTTCATTCACGGCATTCCTGCGGGCGATTCTGCCAAGGCGTTCCTGAAAGCCGATCTGCCGCGGCTTCGGGAAAGGGCGCGGCTTCTGAACCGATCATTGTTCTCTTCCATCGTCGCGGCGATCCTGACGGCACTCATCATCTTCGTTGCATTCGTCAGCGCGCTCCTGCAAATCGCCCACGAATATGGGGTGGCGATCCTGTTCATGGCGGCCATGCTGATGTTCAGCGCCGCCCTCGTCGATCTGGCGCGCGAAACCAGGATTGCGCTTCACGACAGTGACCTGCACGTGTAAGCCGAGTGGCGGAATGGCTGGGGCGGTAAGCAGACGTGGCACGAGGCTCACGAAAGAACCGCAAGAAGGATAAGCTCCGCAAGGCGCCAGCGCCTGAACCGGTGCCGTCCGCGCCACCGCCGCTGCAAGTCCCTCACGGCGCCGGCAGCCGCTGGATCGTCGGCGCGAGCGCAGTCGTCGCCGTGACCGCCGTCGGACTGCTGTGGTTCGAACCATCGACGGGTCCCGTCCAGACGTCAGCGCCTGCCGAATTGGCCTTCGTCGGGAGCGAGTCCTGTGCCGGCTGCCATCCGGCAGAGACGAAGCTCTGGCAGATGTCGCAACACCGCCACGCCATGGATCATGCGACCGCGCAATCCGTGCGGGGCGATTTCAACGACGCCACTTTCGACTATGCCGGCACCCGCTCGCGCTTCTTCCGCAAGGACGACAAGTTCCTGGTCGAGACCGACGGGCCCGACGGCAAGCTCGCGACCTTCGAGGTGAAATACACCTTCGGGCTCGACCCGCTGCAGCAATATCTGATCCAATTCCCGGATGGCCGCGTCCAGGCTCTGTCCATCGCCTGGGACACGCGGCCGAAAGAGCAGGGCGGTCAGCGCTGGTTTCATCTCTATCCGGACAGCGCCATCACCAGCAGCGATTCCCTGCACTGGACCAAGCTGAACCAGAACTGGAATTTCATGTGTGCGGAGTGCCATTCCACTGATGTGTACAAGGGCTATGACCCCGGGAAGGATCGCTTCGTCACCAGATTTGCCGAGATCGGCGTCGGCTGCGAGGCGTGCCACGGCGCCGGCTCGCGGCATATCGCATGGGGGCGCAGAAAGCCGGCATCGCGCGGTCCCGATGGCGGATTGCTGGTCCGTTTCGACGAACGCTCGGGCATCACCTGGTCGGCTTCCGCCGACCGTTTGGCTCCGGTCCGCAGCGCACCGGCGCCCGCCTTGCGCAAGGAAGTCGAGACCTGCGGGCGCTGCCACGCGCGCCGCGGGCAGCTTTCGGAAGACTGGATACCGGGCCGATCGCTCTCCGACACACATCGCGTATCGCTGCTCGACCGCCAGCGCTTCCATGCCGACGGCCAGATGCGCGACGACGAGGAGACCTACAATTACGCGCCGTTCAAGCAGAGCAGGATGTTCGCCAAGGGCGTGACCTGCAGCGACTGCCACGACCCGCACAGCGCAACGTTGAAGGCGCCCGGAGACGGCGTTTGTTCGCAGTGCCATGCGTCCGCCAAATATGAATCCGTGGCGCACCGACATCATGCCGATGTCTCGCCGCAACCAAGCTGCGCATCCTGCCACATGCCGGAACGCCGTTACATGATCGTCGACCGCCGCCACGATCATGGCTTCCGCGTTCCGCGTCCCGATCTCTCGGTGCAGACGGGCGCACCGAATGCGTGCAACGACTGCCATCGCGACAAGCCGGCGGTCTGGGCAGCGCAGCAGATCGAGGGCTGGTTCGGGCCGGAGCGGCGCGGCCACCAGACCTATGCGCGGGCGTTTCATGCAGCCTGGAGCGAGGCTGCCGACGCGCAGGCGCAGCTCGCCGCGATCGCTGAATCGGCCGACGTTCCCGGGATCGTCCGCGCCAGCGCGCTGGCGGAGCTTCCGGCACCGACCCTCGATATGATCCGGCATGGGATTTCCGATTCCGATCCGCTCGTGAGGCTCGGCGCGCTGGATCGGCTCGAAGGAGCACCCGCCGATCAGCTCTGGCCGCTCGCCTCGCCGCAGCTGAGCGATCCCGTGCGTGGTGTGCGCATTCGCGCCGCCGAGCTTCTGGCCGCCGTGCCTTCTGCGCGCCGGCCAGCGGCCGATCGCGACAGGTTCACACGAGCGGCTGCCGAATTCGTTGCTGCGCAGAAGCTGAATGCGGATCGGCCGGATTCGCGAACGGCGCTCGGCAACTTCTTCCTGCGCGAGGCCAATCCCGGCGCAGCGGAGGCCGAATACCGCGCCGCCCTCAGGCTCGACCCCTCGTTTTCGGCGGGCGCGGTCAACCTGTCCGACTTGTACCGGCAGCTCGGACGCGACAGCGACGGGGAGAAAGTGCTGCGTGAAGCGCTCGCCGCGTCGGCGCAGGACGCATCTCTCCACCACGCGCTTGGTCTGACGCTCGTGCGCCTGAAGCGCAGCGAGGAGGCGCTCGACGAGCTGCGTCGGGCTGCCTCTCTTGACCCGGGCCAAATGCGGTACGCCTACGTCTATGCTGTCGGACTGAACGGAATGGGCCGGCGCGACGATGCATTGTCTGTGCTGAACCAGAGCCTGCGGGGACATCCGAACGATCCGGAGCTGCTCTCGGCCGCTTTGAACATCAGCAGGGAGACGGGAGACCGCGCGGCCGCGCTGGGTTATGCCGAGCGACTTGCGCTCCTCCGACCCGACGATCCACGGTTGGCGAACCTCATCCGGGAGCTCAAGCGATAGCTGAACCAGGGAGAGAGCGGCTCGCGCTGGCGGGGTTTCGCCGAAGCCAGGGCGGCGATGGGCTCACTTCGATCTCAAATCGCCGCCACGTCCTGGGGTGTCATCGTGAACGCCAGCCGGTAGCGGCCGACCGTCAGATGATTCTGAGCACCCGCCGCATGAAGCACCGATGGCGCCAACTGTGCGATCGCGGCAGACTCGACCACATCAGCATCGTAACCTGATAGCAGCACGATCCAGTCAGCGGCGCTGTCCTTGCCGCGGATCTGCTGTTCGGTGGTGGGCGCACTCGTCCGGGGTGTGTCGGTGAGGAGGAGGTGGGCGCCGGTCACCCCCGGCTTCGGAGCCAACGCGCCGAGCGTTTCCGAAAGGCGCGCCTGCAGCGTCGCCTCCCGTCCGGCGTGCGGCGACAGCCTGATGGTGGCGAGCGAAGTCGCCACACCCCCGCCAAAGCTGGCGACGATCCGGCACTGGCTGCGGACCATGCCGAGATGATGCGGCATCATCTTCGTCGACCATGGCGTCGGCGCATTGAGCCGATCGAGATAGCCGTTCGATGTGAGGACGTCGTAATGCTCGAGCTCATAGAGCACGAAAAAGCCTTCGGCGTCGGTCGTGCTGGTCCACCGTGATCCGCGCCGAAAGCCGGGAATGCTCATCCGCTCGGGAAAGTGCTCATGCGAATGCCAGTCTCCGAACTCGGTGCGCTGCTCGGGGCGAACGCTCCACCACATCGCGACGGCGGCCTTGCCGAGCAGTGACATGCTGATCTCCCTCTCGTTGTCCGCAGATTGCTTCAGGATGCGTTCCTGATCAATCAGCCACAATTCCGCTATCGTTTCCCGTTCTGCTCCGGCCCCGAAATCGGGGAGCTACGTTGCGCAGCACGATTTGGGCCTTTGCCGCCATCCTCTGCTGTCTCGCATCGCCTGTGCAGGCTGCAGGCATTCAGCTTCTCCAGTCCGATCCGGCGCTGTCGGGTGCAATCTGGTATCCGTGCGCGAGTGAGCCGACGCATGTGGCGCTCGGCAGTTTGTCGGTCGGTGCCGATTTCGACTTGAGGGGCGCGAAGGATTGTCCTGTCACGGGCGCGAAGCTGCCGCTCGTCATCTACTCGCACGGCCGGGGCGGATTTTTCGGGCAGCAGCATGACACGGCGGAGGCGCTGGCCGATGCCGGCTTCATCGTCGCCGCCATCAATCATCCCGGCGATACGTTCAGCGACTCCTCAAGGCGCGATACCCTGTCGGTTTGGGGATCGCGCCCGGCGGACATTGTGCGCCTGCTCGATTTTCTGTTGAACGACTGGAAGGACCGGGCGGCGATCGATCCCGCCAGGGTAGGCTTCGTCGGCTTCTCGCTGGGAGGGGCGACTGGTCTCGTGCTGATGGGCACCACGCCGGATTTCGCCAGGGTCGCCAGCCTCTGCAAGGAGACGACCGGCGTGTGCGCGCAGCTTCACAACGGCGAGACGCCCCCTGAGCCGATACGGGATTCGCGTATTCGCGCAGCCGTCATCGTTGATCCTGCACCGGCCACCCTGACGCGGGAGAACCTCGCTCTCGTCAAAGTGCCTTTCCAGTTCTGGCGCTCGCAGTTCGGTGGGCCCGGCGTCGGCGACGGCACGGGCAACGCGCGCGTCGCTGAAAGCTTGCCGGGTAAGCCTGAGACCCACGTCGTGCCGGCGGGTCACTATGCGTTCCTCGCGCCGTGCCCGGCCGATCTCGCGGCAGCCGTCCCGCGCATCTGCACCGATGTGCCGGCAGGTTTCGATCGGGCCGGATTTCACCGCGACTTCAATGCGGCGGTGGTGCAGTTCTTTCGCGGGCAGCTCGTCGGCGGAGATCGCTGAACACGCGGTTGCGTCATGTCGGAGCCCGCAGGCCAGGAGAGTTCAGCCATGCCTCGATCTCGATGGCGGTCTCGTCCTGCCGTACCCTTCGTAGCAGCCTCTCGCGATGCTGACCGGGAGGAAGCAAGCGGGCTTCGTCTCGCGAACGCCTGGCGTCGTCTGTCAGACGTTGCTTGAGAGTTTCGGTCCGCTTGATGTCGTTTTGAAGCCGTCCCATGGCGCTGCTCCATGCTGGAGAAGGCGGGAGCGCAATGCGTTCTCATCACCGATAGATGCCACGAGCCGGGCGGTGATGACGAACTCTACCACAGTTCGCGAGAGGATTGATCGTATAAATTGTCATTTGCCTGGAACTTCGGAGGCGATCGCCGCCGTTGCACCGGTCGCTTGCGCGGGACGTCTCGCGCGGTCCACGACCGGCAGGTGACGTCGATCCGACAGGGGCGCGAGTGCATGTGTCGATGTGAGGCGCGCGGGGCGGAAGTCAAATCGAGTTTTGTGACGATTTCGTCCGGCACTTGCGCCAGATATCAGGAGTCGAATCCTCAAATGCGAGAACGTTCCGCCGAAGGCGGCGCGCAATTAAATATGGTTCAAGCCTTGTAAGTGCTCGCGATGAGGTATACCTTCACTCTATTCGTTCAGCCGCTGTGCTTGTTGAATGCGCCTGCGGGCTCCTTTTCCAGAGACATCGACGAATTGAATCGATCTGCGTGATCGTCACGCGGAATGCGCGCCTATGCGCTTTGGAGAAGAGAATGACGACAGGTACTGTGAAGTGGTTCAACGGCCAGAAGGGCTTTGGATTCATTCAACCCGACGACGGCGGCAATGACGTGTTCGTTCACGTCAGCGCGGTCGAGCGGGCTGGTCTTGCGGGCCTCGCCGAGGGCCAGAAGGTCAACTTCGAGACCAAGACCGACAAGATGCGGGGCAAGGTCAGCGCGGAGAATCTCTCGCTGGCTTGAGCTCTGTACGGCCGTTTCACGGATGTACTGAAACGGCTATGCGACCCGCTCGATCGTAAGGGATTGAGCGGGTTCTCTCCGTTGCCGAGCAGGCGAAAAACGAGCGCGACGAGATGAGCGCCAGGAAATCGGCCGAACCGTCCCCCGAATCCATCGCGCGATCCGAGCGTAAACGCTTGGCCGCTGAAGAGGGCGCGCGGGCGATCGCCGATGTCGAAAGGCGCGCTGTCGATATCCGCAGCAACATGGCGCGGCTGCGCGAGCTGCGTGAGGCCAAGGAAGCAGCCGAGCAAGCAGCCGATGCCAGCCTTCGCGCTTCGTCTCCGGCGCCTGCACCGAAGAAGCGCACGAGGAAATTGCTGAGATAGCCGAATTCGACGAGGCAGACGACGATCTGAAAAGGGCCGTTCACATGCGAAAGAATGCGGGTCGTGCCTAGAGCATTTCACATTTTGATTGAAGCGTAACCGGCGTTAGCGAAGTAGTTGGCACATTCACGAGGCTGGATGTCCTGGACGAGGTGACCGATGTGGCGCCAAGTGTCCTCGATGGTGCGCTTTTGAGCTTGCCGCATCCAATGTTTGATCTTGGAGAAGGCCTGTTCGATCGGATTGAGGTCGGGCGAGTATGGCGGCAGGTACCAGAGCCTGGCGCCAGCCGCCTTGATCATCTGCCTGACGGCTCTCGACTTGTGGCTTCCGAGATTGTCGAGAATGACGATATCGCCCTCGCGCAGGGTCGGAAGGAGGAGGTGCTTCACGTAAGCGCGGAAGCATTGGCCGTTGATCGGCCCATCGAAGACGCAGGGGGCGGTGAGCTGGTCGTGGCGGAGTGCGCCGAGGAATGTGAGGGTACGCCAGTGCCCGTGCGGGGCGAAGCCGCGCAGGCGTGCCCCTTTGGGGCCCCAGCCCCGCAAGGGGGCCATGTTGGTCTTGATCCAGGTCTCATCGATGAAGACGAGCCGGCCCGGATCAAGTCCGGTCTGCCAGGACCGCCAACGCTGGCGCCTACGAGAGACGTCGGCGCGAGCCTGTTCGAGCGCGAACAGTGTTTTTTTTGAACCGCAGCCCTTCCCGACGCAGGAACAGCCAGACTGCATTGTGTGAGACCTTAACCCCACGGGCAGCCAGCTCCGCCTTCAGACCATGCAGCGTCAGGTGCGGCGTCTGAGTGATCCGCTCGACGATGAAGGCGCGGTGCGGATCAAGCACAGGCTTGCGGTGACCACCCATCTTGCCAGGCGCTACCGAGCCGGTCGTTCGATAACGCTGCGACCACTTCACAACCGACGAGACCGCAACACCAAACCGTGCCGCCACAGAACGGCAGCTCTCACCCTTGGCAACCGCGGATACCGCACGCTTACGTAAATCGTTGGAAATTGGTCGGACCATGGGATGCTGGCCTCCAGCCCAGCCAGCATCTTGAATCATATTCGCCCCAGATCCGGAATCCCTTCCGATTCAATAAATTCGTGAACCGCTCTAGGATCAAACCCGATGGCGGCGGTACAATCACCTTCTTTCTTGCGCTCGGCGCAGGGCGACAGCTGTGCCGTCTTGCGACGACCTTCGAGACGCAGAAGCAGGCCTTCAGCTATCTTCAGAAATATCGGACGGAGTTCGAGCGCATCGCGCGGGCGCGGCTGGCGTCCGGGGAGCTCGAGGACGGGGTCATCGTGCTCTCGATGCTGTGAAGCTTGCGATCTCAATCGTTCGACCGGGCGGTCCCGAACAGAAATGCCGCCCGAAAGATCGGGCCATTGTCGTCGCGAACCTCGATCGCCAGGCTGCAGCTGCTGGCCGACGGCACGAGGTCTTTGGCGGTGTCCGCAAGCGAAAGTGCAGCTTCGATCTCGGCAGCCCTCTGGTTCGCCAGGGTCAGTCCCTCTTCGTCCACAGAGAGTGCCTGGCCGTCCCTGATGTCGAAGTAATAATGCGACACCGGCAGTTCCCTTATCTGCGACGATTTCCCTGCTCGGCCTCTCGCGCCAGCCGTTCCGCTTTCAGGCGCTCGCGATTTTCGTGATGGGATTGTTGCGCCTTTGCATAGTCGGTCATCGGCTTCTTGGTCTCGACCGGCTTGAATGCCTTGTTGGCCTCCCGCAGGGCCCGGGACGCGGGATGATCTCTCGTCATGTCGACCTCGATGTCGGCGAAGGGGCGTGATCTCGAAACGCGCCCGACCGGGCGTGTCCAGCTCGCGGGCCGGTAGCGTTTGACTTGTCGTCGGATGGCCGGCTGCGCTCCAAGCGTGCTCCGGTGCAGGAGATAACGAGGCGCAACCCAGTCGGTTCCAATTAAGGCAGCTTCAATTCGGCATCGATGCTTGGTAACTCGCCTGGCGACGATGGCATAGTACCCCTGTTTTGCCCGACGGGTCAGAATTTTTTCGCCGAATCAGCAATGTCGTTGCGTGCCAATGGGATGGCTACTGTGCATGGGGTTGTTTTTCAGCTTTTGAGTTCGGGCCTGCGAAGCACGGCGTTCCTGCAGCAAAAAGGCCGCCCCTTCGGGCGGCCCTTTCATCTCATTCGAGGGTGGTGGTCGCTTACTCCGCGGCCTGCTTCTGCGGCGGGGCGAGCGCGCCCGACTTGTGGATATCGGCGACCTGGTGATCGCTGAAGCCGAGCACCGAGCGCAGGATCTCGTCGGTGTGCTCGCCGAGCAGCGGCGAACGGGTGACTTCAGCCGGCGAGTCCGACAGCTTGATAGGGTTGCCGACCGAGATGTACTTGCCGCGGGTGGGGTGGTCGACCTCGACCACGGTGCCGGTCGCGCGGAGCGACTGGTCTTCGGCGATCTCCTTCATCGACAGGATCGGGCCGCAGGGGATGTCGTCCTTGTTGAGGATCTCCATCGCCTCGAACTTGGTCTTCGTCATCGTCCATTGCTCGATGCGCGCAAAAATCTCGTTGAGGCGCGGCAGGCGGGCGGCCGGCTTGGCGTAATTCGGATCGGTCTTCCAGGTGGGCTCCCCGATCACGTCGCAGATCTTCTCCCAGACCGGGGCCTGGGTGATGAAGTAGATGTAGGCGTTGGGATCGGTCTCCCAGCCCTTGCACTTCAGGATACGGCCGGGCTGGCCGCCGCCGGAATCGTTGCCGGCGCGCGGCACGGCGTCGCCGAACGGCACGCCTTCGCCGAACTGGCTGTATTCCTTGAGCGGGCCGTGCGCGAGGCGCTGCTGGTCGCGCAGCTTGACGCGGCAGAGGTTGAGCACGCCGTCCTGCATCGCGGCGGTGACGCGCTGGCCCTTGCCGCTGTGGGTGCGCTGATACAGCGCGGTGACGATGCCGAGCGCGAGATGCAGGCCGGTGCCGGAATCGCCGATCTGCGCGCCGGTGACGAGCGGCAGGCCGTCGCGGAAGCCGGTGGTGGAGGCGGCGCCGCCGGTGCACTGGGCGACGTTCTCATAGACCTTGCAGTCTTCGTACGGTCCGGGGCCAAACCCCTTGATCGAGGCGACGATCATCCTCGGGTTGATCTGTTGGATCTTCTCCCAGGGGAAGCCCATGCGGTCGAGCACGCCGGGGCCGAAGTTTTCGACCAGCACGTCGCACTTCTTGATCAGCTCGGTCAGGACTTCCTTGCCCTTGGGGTTCTTGGTGTCGAGCGTGATCGAGCGCTTGTTGTGGTTGAGCATGGTGAAATACAGGCTGTCCACGTTCGGGATGTCCTGCAGCTGGCCGCGGGTGATGTCACCCACGCCGGGGCGTTCCACCTTGATCACGTCGGCGCCGAACCATGCCAGCAACTGCGTGCAGGTCGGTCCGGACTGGACGTGGGTGAAGTCGAGAATGCGAACGCCCTCGAGCGCTTTGGTCATCATATTGCTCCGTACTCTGTCTGCCCCTGCTAACCACAGGGAATAAGGGGTTGAGGGGGTGGACTCACTTCTTCTTCTGCAGAACGCTCTGCGGATTGAGGTTGCCGATGCGGCCGCTCTCCGAGCCCGCGGCCGGATCGATCACCGCGTTGATGAGCGTCGGCTTGCCGGACTTCATGGCGTCGTTGACGGCGCGCTTCAGCTCGTCGGGCGAGGTCGCGTTGACGCCGACGCCGCCGAAGGCTTCCATCATCTTGTCGTAGCGCGCGCCCTTGACGAACACGGTCGTCGCCGGATCGGAGTTGGCGCCGTTGACGTCGGTGCCGCGATAGATGCCGTCATTGTTGAAGATGACGACGCAGATCGGAAGGTTGTAGCGGCAGATGGTCTCGACTTCCATGCCGGAGAAGCCGAACGCCGAGTCGCCCTCCACGGCGAGCACGGGATGGCCGGTCTCGAGCGCAGCGGCGATCGCCTGGCCCATGCCGATGCCCATTACGCCCCAGGTGCCGACGTCGAGACGCTTGCGCGGGCGGTACATGTCGATGACGCCGCGGGCGAGGTCGAGCGTGTTGGCACCCTCGTTGACGAGGATCGCCTCGGGATGCTCCTTGATGACGTTCTTCAAGACGCCGAGCGCGCCGTGATAATCCATCGGCGATTTGTTGTTCATGAGCTTCGGCGCCATCTTGGCGACGTTCTCTTCGCGCTTGGTCGAGACGGCCTTGGTCCATTCGGCGGGCGGGGCGGTCCAGCTCGAGCCCATCGCCTGGTTGAAGGCGGAGACCACCGAGCCGATGTCGCCGACGACGGGCGCGACGATCTCGACGTTGGAGTCCATCTCCTTCGGCTCGATGTCGACCTGGATGAACTTCTTTGGCGTTTCACCCCAGCTCTTGCCCTTGCCGTGCGACAGCAGCCAGTTCAGCCGCGCGCCGATCAGCATGACGACGTCGGACTCCTTCAGCACGGTCGAGCGGGCGGCGCCGGCGCATTGCGGATGCGTGTCGGGCAGCAGGCCCTTGGCCATGCTCATGGGCAGGAACGGCACGCCGCTCTTCTCGACGAAGCTCTTGATCTCTTCGTCGGCCTGCGCGTAGGCCGCGCCCTTGCCGAGGATGATGAGCGGACGCTTGGCGCTCTTGAGCACGTCGAGCGCGCGCTTCACCGAAGCGGGCGAGGGGATCTGCGCCGGCGCCGCGTCGATCACCTTGACCAGCGACTTCTGGCCGGCCTCGGCGTTCATGACCTGGCCGAACAGCTTGGCCGGCAGGTCGAGATAGACGCCGCCCGGACGGCCCGAGACCGCGGCGCGGATGGCACGGGCGAAACCGATGCCGATGTCCTGGGCGTGCAGCACGCGATAGGCCGCCTTGCACAGCGGCTTGGCGATCGCGAGCTGGTCCATCTCCTCGTAGTCGCCCTGCTGCAGGTCGACGATCTCGCGCTCGGAGGAGCCCGAGACCAGGATCATCGGATAGCAATTGGTGGTGGCGTGGGCGAGGGCGGTGAGACCGTTGAGGAAGCCGGGTGCGGAGACCGTGAGGCAGACGCCGGGCTTCTTGGTGAGATAGCCGGCGATGCCCGCGGCGTAGCCGGCGTTCTGCTCGTGGCGGAACGAGATCACGCGAATGCCGGCGGCCTGCGCCATGCGGCCCAAATCCGTGATCGGGATGCCCGGCACATTATAGATGGTGTTGATGCCGTTCAGCTTGAGCGCGTCGATGACGAGATGGAAGCCATCCGTCAGTTCCTGCTCGGTGCCCGGTGCTTCGGACTTGGTCGCGGTATTCAGCATGGGCCTTGTCTCCCTGGTCTCAAGGTCGTTGGGGCGAATGGTTCGCCCTTCTGGTGAACGTTGCTAAGTGAAAAGTTACGTAAACAGTTCTTGGCCGTGCGCTTCGACGTAAGCGGCAAGGCCGAGGGTGTGATCGCGGGCGCGCTTCTCGGCAAGCTCGGTGTCGCGCGCTTCGAGCGCTTCGATGATGCCGAGATGCTCGGGCAGGGACGTCGCGGTGCGGTCCTTGCGGCCGATGGTCAGCTGGCGATAACCGCGCACGTGCAAGAGGAGGTCGTTGGTGAGATCGACCAGCACGGGGGATTCCGACAGCGAGATCAGCGCCTGGTGGAAGGCGATGTTGGCTTTGGAATATTCCTCGACATGATCCTCGGGCAGGCGGTCCTTGCCGAAGTCCTTGAAGAAGTCGCGCAGCGCCGTGATGTCCTTCTTGCGCGCGGTGGTGGTGATGAGGCGGGCGGCCATGCTCTCCAGCGCCGCCCAGGCGCGGATCATGTCGACGATCTCGCTCTTGGTCCGGCGCACCACCATGATGCCGCGGCGCGGCACCGTCTTCACGAAACCGTCCTGCTCGAGCATCGCGATGGCTTCGCGGATCGGGGTGCGGCTGACGCCGAGACGTTCGGACAAAGCGCGCTCGTCGAGCATCACCGGCTCGGGCGTCGAATAGATGTCCATCTTGAGGATGGCTTCCTTCAAGGCGTCATACGCCTTGTTCTTGAAGCTGCTCTCCGGGGCAATACGAACGATTGCAATGTCTGCCTCGGCCATGTTCGGCAACGCCTTGGTTGGTTTCCGTAGTGACACGACGAATCTCCTCCAGTGGGAGTCGTCTTTTACAGGAATATTAACGGGAAAGTTTTTGGCATACCACATGCCAGAATGTCAAGCTGCCTATTTTTTGCGGCGTTCTGGGGCATGCACCAGCTTGACAAGTTGGCTTCTGGCATACCAAATGCCATCGCCAGCCATTTTTGGTCCAAGCCGGCGGAGTAGTCTTTAGGCCTCATGCCACTCCGTTCCGCCGCATGGAACAGAGCGCGGCGAATGGCAAGCATCACGGGCAGCCGCAAACCACGCGCGCGCTTTGAAAAGAACGAACTCAGGTCAAGGGAGAAGCCACATGTCCAATTCCAAAGATGCCGTCCGCAAGGTGCTTGACCAGGTCAAGGCGGACAACCGCACCAGCCTGACGGCGCCGGAAGGCAAGCTGGTCTGCGACGCCTACGGCATTCCGGTGCCGAAGGAGGGCGTGGCCAAGTCGGCGGGCGAGGCCGGCAAGATGGCTTCGTCCATGGGCTTTCCGGTGGTGATGAAGATCGTCTCGCCGGACATTCTCCACAAGACCGAAGCCGGCGGCGTCATCGTCGGCCTCAAGACCGCCGACGAGGCCGAGAAGGCTTACGAGACCATTCTTTCCAATGCCAAGAAGTACAAGGCCGATGCCAAGATCGAAGGCGTCCAGGTGCAGCAGATGCTGGCGGGCGGCACCGAGGTCATCGTCGGCTCGATCACCGACGGCTCGTTCGGCAAGCTGGTCGCCTTCGGCCTCGGCGGCGTGCTGGTCGAAGTCCTGAAAGATATCACCTTCCGCCTCGCGCCGGCGACCAAGGAGGACGCGCTCTCGATGCTCGACGGCATCCAGGCGCACGAGATCCTGAAGGGCGTGCGCGGCGGCGAGCCGGTGAACCGCAATGCGCTGGCCGAAATCATCGTCAAGGTCTCGCAGCTCGTCACCGATTTCCCTGAAATCGTCGAGCTCGACCTCAACCCGGTGTTCGCGACGCCGAAGGGAGCCACGGCCGCAGACGTCCGCATCGTCGTCGACTTCGCCTATGTGCCGAAGCCCAAGCCGCGGCCGACCGAAGAGATCGTCGCGGCAATGAACCGCATCATGCAGCCGAAGGCGGTCGCCGTGATCGGCGCCTCCGCGGAGGACGGCAAGATCGGCAATTCCGTAATGAAGAACCTCATCAACGGCGGCTACAAGGGCGAGATCATTCCGATCCATCCCAAGGCCGCCGAGATCCTCGGCTACAAGGCCTACAAGAGCGTCAAGGACGTGCCTGGTGTGATCGACGTCGCGGTGTTCGCGATTCCCGCGAAATTCGTCGCTGCTGCGCTGACCGAATGCGGCGAGAAGAAGATCCCGGGCGCCGTGCTGATCCCGTCAGGCTTCGCCGAAGCCGGCGCGCCGGAGCTGCAGGCCGAGATCGTCGAGGTCGGCAAGAAGTACGACATCCGCCTGATGGGGCCGAACATCTACGGCTTCTACTATACCCCGGCCAATCTCTGCGCGACCTTCTGCACCGCCTATGACGTCAAGGGCCATGCGGCGCTGTCGTCGCAGTCGGGCGGCATCGGCATGGCCATCATCGGCTTCTCGCGCTCGGCCAAGATGGGCGTCTCGGCGATCGTCGGCCTCGGCAACAAGTCCGACATCGACGAGGACGATCTGCTCGCCTTCTTCGAGCAGGACCCGAACACCAATCTGATCGCGCAGCACTGCGAAGACCTCAAGGACGGTCGTGCCTTCGCGGAAGCCGCCAAGCGCGTCTCCAAGAAGAAGCCAGTGGTGGTGCTCAAGGCCGGCCGCACCTCGGCCGGCGCGAAGGCGGCGTCCTCCCACACCGGTGCGCTCGCCGGCAACGACCGCATCTACGAGGACGTGTTCAAACAGTCCGGCGTGATCCGTGCCCGCAGTCTGCGCCAGCTGCTCGAATTCGCCCGCGGCGTGCCGGTGCTGCCGACGCCGAAGGGCGAGAACGTGCTGATCATCACCGGTGCCGGCGGCTCGGGCGTGCTGCTGTCGGACTCCTGCGTCGACAACGGGCTGTCGTTGATGTCGATGCCGCCGGATCTCGATGCCGCCTTCCGCAAGTTCATCCCGCCGTTTGGTGCGGCCGGTAATCCCGTGGATATCACCGGCGGCGAGCCGCCGATCACCTACGTCAACACCGTGAAGCTCGGCCTGTCGGATGAGCGCATTCACGCGCTGATCCTCGGCTATTGGCACACCATCGTCACCCCGCCGATGGTGTTCGCCCGCAACATGGTCGAGGTGAAGAAGGAGATGGAGGCGAAGGGGTTTGTGAAGCCGATGGTCGCCTCTCTCGCCGGCGACGTCGAGGTCGAGGAAGCCGCCGAATATCTCTACCAGAACGGCATCCCGGCCTACGCCTATTCGACCGAGCTGCCGGTCGAGGTGCTTGGTGCCAAGTACAAGTGGGCGCGCGGGGCAGGGCTGCTCTGAGCGCTAGCTCTCCTGTCATCCCGGGGCGACGCGAAGCGTCGAACTATGGTGCGCAATTGCGCACCTGAGGATCTCGAGATTCCGGGTCTGGTATGCCAGGCCCGCGCTGCGCGCAGTCCCGGCGCACCATCCCGGAATGACGGATGCAAAAGCGGCAGGTCGCGATGAGCAAGAACGTGATCCGGCGCAAATCGCTCGAGCCCAAATCGGCGGTGGAGGCCGATCACGAGGGCCGCGACGGTGGCGTGCAGTCGGTCGACCGCGCGCTGTCGATCATCGAGACGCTGGCCGAGGACGACGAGGGTTATCGTCTCAGCGATCTCGCGATCCGCACCGGCCTGTCGGCGTCCACCGTGCACCGGCTGCTCGCAACGCTCGAAAGCCGCCGCTTCGTGCAATTCGACCGTGGCGAGTCCAAATGGCATGTCGGCGTGCGCAGCTTCACGGTTGGCGCGAGCTTTGCGCGGAGACGCAATTTCTCCGCGCAGGCGATTCCATATTTGCGCAAGCTACGTGATCTCACCCGCGAAACAGCCAATCTCGCCGTGGTCGACGATGAATTCATCATCGTGCTGACGCGCATGGAAAGCCGCGAGATCATGCGCTCGCTGACCAAGGTCGGCGGCCGCGTCCCCATGGTGACCTCCGGTGTCGGCAAGGCGGTGCTCGCAACCTATTCAGACGAGGACGTCGGCGCCGTCATCCGCCATCACGGCATGCCGCGCCTGACCGAGAAGTCGATCGTGCGCCCGAGCGACCTGTTCAGGGAGCTCGAGAAAATCCGCAAGCAGGGCTTTGCCGTCGACGATGAGGAGGCGCAGATCGGCCTGCGCTGCGTCGCCGCGGTGGTATACAACGCGCTGGCCGAACCGCTTGCCGCGATCTCCGTATCCGGCATGACCAGCCGCGTCACCGATGAACGGTTGCCGGAGATCGGACAAATCGTCCGGGAAGTGGCGGCCGAACTCACGACCGCGCTTGGCGGGGCGATCCCGGCGCCCCGCTGACCAAAAACCCTGAGGCATGTCACTGGACAGCATCGGCCGTTTTGGTTGATATGCGACCAAACGACACAATGCGGCGAACGTCCGCATGAGCCCTGGAGATGCCCTCATGTTCCGATTTCCCGCGCGCCTTGTCGGCGCAGCCGTCGCGTTGACCCTGGCGGCAGCCAATCCGGGCTTTGCCCAGCAGCTCGAGCTCAAGCTGATGGCGCCGGCGGCTCCGGGCGGAGGCTGGGACCAGACTGCGCGCTCGATGCAGCAGGCGCTGGTGGCTGCGGGCGTCGCCCGCAGCGTGCAGGTCACCAACGTTCCCGGCGCAGGTGGCAGCGTCGGCATCGCCCAATTCGTCAACGGCGCCAAGGGCGACGGCAACCAGATGATGGTCAACGGCTTCGTCATGGTCGGCGCGCTCGCCATGAACAAGTCGCCGGTGACGCTGGAGCAGGTGACGCCGATCGCGCGCCTCACCGAGGAAATCCAGGTGATCGTGGTTCCAGCAAACTCGCCGATCAAGAATGCGCAGGATCTGGCCGCCGCGGTGAAGGCGGATATCGCCAAGGTCACCTTTGCCGGCGGCTCGGCTGGCGGCGTCGACCATGTGATGGCGGCCTTGTTCGCCAGCGCGGTCGGCGCCGATGCCAAGAAGATCAACTACATCCCGTTCTCCGGCGGCGGCGAGTCGCTCGCGGCGATCCTCGGCGGCAAGGTCACCGCGGGCATTTCGGGCCTCAGCGAATATGAAGGGCAGATCAAGTCCGGCAAGCTGCGTGCGATCGGCGTGACCTCGGAGAAGCGCATCGCAGGCAGCGATATTCCCACCTTCAAGGAGCAGGGCATCGACCTCGTGATCGCCAATTG
Source organism: Bradyrhizobium sp. CB1015 (assembly GCF_025200925.1). Taxonomy (GTDB): domain Bacteria; phylum Pseudomonadota; class Alphaproteobacteria; order Rhizobiales; family Xanthobacteraceae; genus Bradyrhizobium. The sequence goes on from NZ_CP104174.1 coordinate 3,620,341, forward strand.
GCGTTCGGTGGTCGCGCCTCCCGGCATCACGCCGGAGCAGCGCAAGACCTTGAGCGATGCGGTCGAGAAGATGGTGAAGTCCGACGCCTGGAAGGAGATCCTCAAGCAGAAGGGCTGGGAGGACGCCTATCTCGGCGGCGACGCTTTTGCCGACTTCCTGAAGAAGGAAACGGCCCGCGTGACCGACGTGCTGAAATCGGTCGGCTTGGTCAAGTCATGACCTCAGGCGATCCCGTGCAGCCGCCGCGGCGCGTCGACCGCGCCGGTCTCGTCATCGCTGCATTGCTTGCAGGCCTCGCCGCGGTGCTGGTCTGGGACGCGCGCGGCCTGCAATCCGCGGCGATGTACGGGATGGGACCGGAGGCGATGCCGGTCGTGGTCGCCAGCGGCCTTGCGCTGCTTGCGATCGGCAACTTCATCGACGCGCTGCGGGGCAACTTGCCGGCACGCGAGAGCGCCGATCCCGTGCCTGTGGTTCTGATCCTCGTCGGTCTTGCGCTGCTGATCGCCATCATCGGCTTTGGCGGCGGCTTCATCCTGGCGACCTCGGCACTGTTCGTGACGACCTCGGCGGCCTTCGGACGCCGTGCCATCCTCATCGACGCCATCATCGCCCTCGTGATGTCGACCCTCATTTACCTGGCGTTCGACCGGTTGTTGACGCTGAGCCTGCCTGCCGGCCCACTGGAGCGACTGCTGTGATGGATACCTTTGCCGCGCTGGCTCACGGCATGGCGGTCGCCGTCCAGCCGATGAACCTGCTTTACGCGCTGATCGGCGTGTTCCTCGGCACGGCCGTGGGCGTGCTGCCCGGCATCGGCCCGGCACTGACGGTCGCGCTGCTGCTGCCGGTGACCTACAAGCTCGACCCCGGCGGCTCGCTGATCATGTTCGCCGGCATATACTATGGCGGCATGTATGGTGGATCGACCACCGCGATCCTCATCAACACGCCCGGCGAGAGCGCCTCGATGGCCACCGCGCTCGAAGGCAACAAGATGGCCAAGGCGGGCCGCGGGGGGCCGGCGCTTGCGACCTCCGCAATCGGCTCCTTCGTCGCCGGCACCATCGCCACCGTCGGGCTCGCCTTCCTTGCACCATGGCTGGTCGATGTCGCCGTGCGCTTCGGCCCAGAGGATTACTTCGCGCTGATGTGCGTCGCCTTCGTCACGGTGTCGGCGACCTTCGGCGATTCCCCGATCCGCGGCCTGACCAGCCTGTTCATCGGTCTGACGCTCGGCCTCGTCGGCATCGACAAGCTGACGGGTCAGGCGCGGCTTGCATTCGGCGTCCCCGAGCTGCTCGATGGCGTTGAAGTCACAACGCTTGCCGTCGGCCTGTTCGCGGTGGGCGAGGCGCTCTATGTCGCATCTCGCCGCCACCATACCGAGGAGAAGCTGGAGCCGGTGCGCGGCTCGCTGTGGATGACCAAGGAGGACTGGAAGCGGTCCTGGAAGCCATGGCTGCGCGGGACCATGTTCGGTTTCCCGATCGGTGCGCTGCCGGCCGGCGGCGCGGAGATCCCGACCTTCCTGTCCTATTCGACCGAGAAGCGGCTGACGGAGCACCCCGAAGAGTTCGGTAAGGGCGCGATCGAAGGCGTCGCCGGCCCCGAGGCCGCCAACAACGCTTCCGCCGCGGGCACGCTGGTGCCGCTGCTGACGCTGGGCCTGCCGACCTCGGCGACCGCCGCGATGATGCTGGCTGGCTTCCAGCAATATGGTCTCAATCCGGGCCCGCTGCTGTTCGCCGAGCGGCCAGACCTCGTGTGGGGCCTGATCGCCAGCCTGTTCATCGCCAACATGATGCTGCTGGTGCTCAATCTGCCGCTGGTCGGCCTGTGGGTGCGGCTGCTCGCGATCCCGCAGCCGTGGCTCTATGCCGGCATCCTCGTGTTCGCGACCATGGGCACCATCGCGGCAAAGCCGTCGGTGGTGGAATTGTCGATGCTCGCCGGTTTCGGCGTGCTTGGCTTCCTGATGCGCCGGTTCGATTTCCCGATCGCGCCCGTCGTCGTCGGCCTGATTCTCGGCCCGATTGCCGAGAGCCAGCTCCGCCGCGCGCTCGCGATCAGCCTCGGCGACCCCATGGCGCTGCTGCAAAGCCCGATCTCGGCGACGCTGCTCGGCATCGCGCTGATCGCGCTGGTGGCGCCCTTCGTGCTGAAGGGGTTGGGGCGGTTCAAGGCAAACGAGGACTAGCTAGGGCGTGTACTCATAAAGCAATGTCGGCTCCTGATGGCCGAGCGGAAATCTCTGATCGGCCAGAGCATTGGTGCCCTTGAGCCAAAGTCGGATTTGCGGCAGCCGCGCATCCATTGCCGGCGGAGCTTGCCCAAGCTGTTGGCATCGTTCCTAGGCGGCGCGAACGTAGCCGTAGCGCAGGTTCGACGGTTGCTTCGAAGCTTGCGTGTACTCGTTCTTGAGCGCCGCGAGGCGGTCCTCGGAAAAGGCCGGCATCCTGGTATTCTCGGCCGCCTTCAGCTTGATCTTGTAGAATCTGGTTGCGTTGCCCGCGAAGATCAGCTGCTTGGTCGCGCTGTTGGCATCGCCAAGCGCCGCAAAGCCGTACTTCCTCTGCATATCCTCGGGGATTTCGAGCCGGCGCAGCGCCTCGATCTGCCACTGTGGTGAGCCGTACCAGACCGAGTCGGTGCCCCACATGACGTGGTCAACACCCATCCCCTTGATCAGCGTGCCGATCAGCGCGGCGCAGAACTTCGGATGCGCCACCGCCGAGTTGGCAAAGGACGTGCCAAGCTCGGCATAGACGTTGGCGACGCCGAACTTTTGCGGGATTTCCGCGAGATCGGTGGCCCACTGGATACGGCCGGTCTGCTCGAACTCCGCCCACGCATGATCGGGTAGCTCGAGGAACGGCCGCAGCGCCGAGTGATAGATCACGAAGTTCATCTGCGGCCAATCCTTCGCGGCCTTTCCGATGTCCCACGCCGTTGCATATTGCCAGACGCCGGCGAACGACTTCTCGTAATCGGGCGGCAGCAGCCCCTTGTGGATGCACAGCGTGTTGATGCCGGCCTTCACTGCTTTCTCGTAGAACGGATACATCACCTGCTCGTCGTCGAGCCGCCATGGGAACTTCGAGGGCGCCAGCGGATCGCCAATCGTGTACGACTTCCAGGAATCCGGTTTGTAGACCTCGATTGCCTTGTCCACCTCGTCCATCCAGCCGGGTTGCTTGGGGGTGATGACGCTATGCGCCAGCAGGCGGCGCGAACCGGCGAAGTCGTTGATCAGTTCTCGCGCCTTGACGATCTGCTCATTGGACAGCAGCCACCAACTCGGGTCGTCGAAGGGCGCGCCGCTCAGGAGCGCCATGTTGGTGTCGCTGTCGTAGTAGATCTCTTTCACATAGTTCTGGAACTTGTACCGGGCGAGCGAGGAGACGCCTTCCTCCTTCATCTTCGGATTCCAGTGCTGGCTCGCAAAGTCCGCCAGCCCCAACAGCTCCTTGTGGTCGAAATCGTCCCGCACGAAATGAGTCTGGACGTCGAAGATGAATTGGCCTGCAAGGCTCTGCGCGCGGGCCTGCATCAGCTCGGGCTCCCGGGCTTCAGCGGGCGCGACCTGGAAAACATTGCCGTAGATGTCGTTCATGGCGAGGAACGCTGCCGCCATGCCGCAGCTCGTGTGCAAGAACTGCCTGCGGCTCAAGCCGAGGTGCCTGCCGTTAACATCGGCGAGCTCGTTGATCCGTGCCTCGACTTTCTTTTGCGTATCGCTCTGCGGGGGCGGGAGATACTCGCCATTGGAAACAATCTGGGTCGGGATAGGCGTTGCCGCCGATGCCGCCTCCGCGCCCGCGACGAGCCGCTGTTCTCGCTCACTAAGCCAGGTGCTCATTGTTCTCCTCCCCGTTTGTTGGCCGTCGACCGCGCCAGGCGCGCATGAGACGCGTGGGGCTACTCCCAATCAGTTGGCAGGACCGACTAGGCGTACCTCTCCGGTTCAGCCACGCATGAAGCCACCACGCGCCCGAAGCCTAGCGTCGCTTGATCCTGCGAGAGCGGTAGGCATACCCGAGAAGTCACTTGCAGTTGTTGGTAACCACGCTGATTCAATGCTCAAACTTCCATTCGCGCAAGCGATGTGATCCGACAGTCACGCTGTCCCAAGCCGCATCATTCTTTCATCTGATCGACTTCAGCCGAAGTGAAAGGCTCGTTGCTCAAAGGGACTGCGTCGGCTCATGCCCCGAGCCGCACACCGCAGCAGCGGCTGCCATCTCGACTCTCTGCCGGAGATCCTCATAGGTGGCTGCGTTAACTGCTGCTTTTGGACCCATAGCCGACCTCAACGCGCAGTGTTCGAATAGCGCATCCGATATGACCGCTTCAGCGCTTGAGTTGCTGCGCCGGCGGGTCATTGACCAGCGCTTTTGGCCCGTTACGGACGTTGGGGTGGGAGATCGTCACCGCATTGGGCCGCAGTCCGCTCAGAAGGATGCGCATCCGGCGATGCTATTCGAGCATCGTGCCCGCCGGCTTTACCCGGACGCGCCGAAACGGCTAGCATCGCCCGGTTTCATCTACCGGATCGGCAGATCGAAAACGCGAGATGGCGCTGTACTCGTAGAGAAGATCTTATCGAGTTCGAGCCGCATGGTGTCGTGGCATTCGCACGCCACCGCAGCGAGCCGCGATGAGTCGATCTCGATTTCGCCTCGCCGCACCGATCTGATCGCTCCGGAAGCGCGCAGATTGCGCACCAGGAGCGTCACCGTCGTTCGTCGCACACCCAACATCTGCGAAAGCGCGTCCTGCGTGAGAGGCAGGACGTCGTGGTTGATGCGGTCGTGAAGTTGAAGCAGCCAGCGTGCCATGCGGGCTTGGACCGGATGCAGTGCATTGCAAGCCCCGCCCAATTGAAACTGTATCAGCACCGCCTTGAAGTGAAGCTGGACTACATGCCGGATCGCAGGACTCCGGCTGAAAGCGGCATGGAATCGCGCTGCGGGGATCCGCGAGGCCGTCCCCGCGGCACGAACGATAGTCGTAACGGCCGCAGGGGATGGTCCCAGCACGGAAAGAGTGCCCACTGCCCCCTCGCGTCCTATTGCGGCGCTGGCGACCGTCTGCCCATTCGCCATATCGACCATCACCGAAACGGCGCCACTGTGAGGGAAGAGGACGTGCTCGGTATGATCCCCCACACGCGAGACGACCTCTTCCCGATCCAGAGTTACCATCTGCAGGTCGGGTGCCAAAAGATCGAGATCTGCGGTCGGCAGTGCTGACAGAAGCCGGTTACCAACTCCGCCTACAAGCATCACTGCAGCCCGATGCGAGCGATCCGCCCCATCGCATTTCGAGCGGCAAATGGCGACAACCTCAAACTTTGTTTGAATTCGCGTATGCTTCTCGCTTCGAAATGCAATTCAGATGCGAAAGCTCTTAACCGCAAAAATAAAACTCCAAGCACATGCGAAGGCGAAATCTGCTGTTGCAGGGATCGTTCAATTAGATCCGAGCGCCACGCGCACACAATTGCAAAATGAGCATGGGTAACATCATAAGGGTTCCAATTTCGGCGGGTGGCAAATGCCACAGTGGATGATGCGTAAAGTGGTGCGATTGCGCCGCAAGTTGGTTCCAGTCTCAAGCCCTCGCCGCAATACCAACCACGGGAAGACAGAACCAACAAGAATTCCTGTGCCCTCAGGAGGCTGTTGGGCCCTCGACCTCAAGCTTGGCACCGCTTGCAATGAGAGCGACCAAAATGCAGCTTCGCGCCTCTTGCCGTCACTTCCGAAAATCAGGATCAGTTCGGTCTGGCGACTGCCATTGCGGGTTGATCCTGCGTTCATGAACACGCTGTTCATAGTGGAACGACGATTTTCTGCGTTGGTGTACGCTCATTGTCACGAAACCAATTTCCGGCTCGATCGTTGGCCCAATACTCCGTCCCTTGCGAGAGGAGTGCCAAATGAAGCGAATGATCCTTGCGCTCGCCGCAGTGGCTGCTCTAGCTGCGGGAGCGGTAACAACAGCAAACGCTGTTGAGTTTGGCATCGGTCCCGGCGGCGTCTATGTTGGCCCGGACCGATACTACCGTGACTACTACGGTGACCAATACTACGGCGGTTGCCGCACCATCGTACAACATCGGGTTAACCGGTTCGGTGAGGATGTTGTGGTTCGCCGCCGCATCTGCGACTGATCTCAGTGGGTCGTTTGGGCCCCGATGCCTCAAGCACGTCGGGGCCCTTTCGGCCCACAGCTCTGCGAGAGAACAAGGTTGTCAGGTTTGGCGGCCTTGAAATTGATAAGCGCAGCATGGCAGTCGAACGCAATTGGCGGCGTCTAGGCAAAGTCCCGGTTCTGGCCCATCGGCGCCTTCAGCGATGTTCCTGTGCCACTGATGAGGGCAAGCGGATCTGGAGCGCCCAAACCAAGCGCATGAGTACATGCACTAGCGGAAATTAGAAGGCGGGGCGCGTCTGCCCAATGCGTAAGCACGGATGCCGCATTATTTGAGTTGCCCTCGCTGCCAACGGCGGCAACCATCGCGGGGCTGTCCATTCCCACGCGAGAGCCCCGATGACCAAACTCACCCGCTTCTCCGTCGCGCCGCTGCACAGCATGACGCGGCGTCTGGCCGATGTTGCGTCGGCTCGCGTCGCGCCCGATCTCGTCATCACCGGGGGGCGCGTGCTCTCGACCTATTCCGAGCGTATCCATCCGGGGCGGGAGGTCTGGATCTCCGGCGGCCGCATCGCGGCGGTGAAGCCGGCCGGCACAGCGAAGAAGGTTTGGGGCGATGTTCCGCTTTATGATGCGGCCGGCGGCATCGTCGCGCCGGGCCTCGTCGATCCGCACATCCACATCGAATCCTCGATGGTGACGGCGTGCGCCTATGCCGAGGCCGCGTTGCTCAACGGCACCACGACGATCTTCTGCGACAGCCACGAGATCGGCAACGTCATGGACGTCGCAGGCGTCGAGGCGATGCTGGAAGATGCGCGCCAGGCGCCGCTGTCGATCTTTCTGACGGTGCCAAGCACCGTTCCTGCGACCTCGGCGGAGCTGGAGACGGCGGGCGGCGACCTCACGCCGGACAAGATCGCCGGCCTGTTCGACCGCTGGCCTGAAGCGGTGGCGCTTGGCGAGAAGATGGATTTCGTGCCTGTCACGATGGGCGACGAGCGCAGCCATGCCATCCTCGCCGCAGCCTTGAAGCGGGGGCGTCCCGTGTCCGGGCATGTCTACGGCCGCGAATTCGTCGCGGCCTATGCGGCATCCGGCGTCACCGACACCCATGAGGCGATCGACCGCGACATTGCCGATGATCTGCTCGATGCTGGCGTCTGGGTGTTCTTGCGCGGGGGACCGCCGACCACGCCCTGGCACTCGCTGCCGCAAGCGATCCGAACGATCACCGAGCTCGGGGCCTCACACAAGCGCACCGCCGTGTGCACGGACGATCGTGACGCCGACGATCTCCTGCTGTTCGGTCTTGACTGGGTGGTGAGGGAGGCCGTGAAGGCGGGGATGTCGCCTGAGCAGGCCTGGTCGATGGGCTCACTGCACGGCGCCACCCGCTTCGGCATGGAAGGCGATATCGGCGGGCTCGGCGGCGGCCGCCGCGCCGATCTCGTGCTGATGGACGATCAGCTCAAGCCGCAATGCACCTGGTATGGCGGCGAGCTCGTGGTCGAGCAAGGCAAGATTACCCCGCGTCTCGATCAGGCGCTGTCGCAGCGCTACCAATATCCGAGGGCAGCCTATGCGACCGTCAAGGTGCCGCAGATCATGAAGCTGACGCCCGAATTGCCGGCCAAGGCCTGCACTATCAACGCCATCAAGACTGCGCTACCCGGCATCACGCTGATCCACGAGAAAGTGGAGATCGAACCCGCAAAAGACTGGCCGTCGCTGTTCGCGCGCTACGGCCTTTGCTTTGTCTCAGTGGTCGAGCGTCACGGCAAATCCGCCGGCAACGTTGCCCATGGCCTTCTGAAGGATTTTGGCCTGAAGCGTGGCGCGGTCGCCTCCAGCGTCGGTCACGACAGCCACAACCTCATCGTCGCCGGCACCAACGAGGCCGACATGCAGGTCGCGATTGCAGCGATCAAGGAGCGGCAGGGTGGCGTTTGCGTCGTCGCCGACGGCGAGGTGAGGGCGCTGGTTCCGCTCCCGATCGCGGGTCTGCTCTCCGACAAGCGCGTCACGGAAGTGGCCGAAGAGGTCAAGGTGCTGAAGAAGGAATGGGCCGAGGCCGGCTGCACCATCCCGTACATGGGCTTCAATTTGATTCCGCTATCGGTCATTCCGGAAATTCGTATCACCGACAAGGGCCTCGTGCTGGTGCCGCAGATGCAGCTGGCGCCGCTGTTCGAGTGAACTGCTTTCACGCATCTCTTGATCTAACCGATTGAGACGTCCACGGTTTTCTCGTGGTTGCCGCATCGTGAAAAATAAAATCGATCTCGTTGAGATCGGCTTCTGCGCATCTGATGATCTCGCTCGCTGATGCAATTTGAGCGAGGTCCGATATGGCTAAGATGCGAGCTGTCGATGCGGCCGTGCGTATCCTGGAGAAGGAAGGTATCTCGACGGCCTTCGGAGTTCCCGGCGCTGCGATCAATCCGCTTTACTCGGCGCTGAAGAAGCGCGGCTCGATCCGCCACATCCTGGCGCGCCACGTCGAGGGCGCTTCGCACATGGCCGAGGGTTATACGCGCGCCAAGGCCGGCAATATCGGGGTCTGCATCGGAACCTCGGGACCTGCGGGCACCGACATGATCACCGGGCTCTATTCGGCGATCGCCGATTCCATCCCGATCCTTTGCATCACCGGGCAGGCGCCGCGGGCGCGGCTCTACAAGGAGGATTTCCAGGCGGTCGACATCGAGTCGATTGCAAAACCTGTCACGAAATGGGCGGTGACCGTGCGCGAGCCGGCGCTGGTGCCGCGTGTGTTCAGTCAGGCCTTTCATGTGATGCGCTCAGGGAGGCCCGGGCCGGTGTTGATCGACATGCCGCTCGACGTGCAGCTCGCCGAGATCGAATTCGACGACGAGACCTACGAGCCGCTGCCGGTCTACAAGCCCGCCGCGACACGCAAGCAGGTCGAGAAAGCGCTGGAGATGCTCAACGCCGCCGAGCGGCCGCTGATTGTCGCGGGTGGCGGCATCATCAACGCCGATGCGTCAGACCTGCTGGTCGAGTTTGCCGAGATCGCCGACGTGCCCGTCGTGCCGACGCTGATGGGATGGGGCGCGATCCCCGACGATCACGTGCTGATGGCCGGCATGGTCGGCCTGCAGACCAGCCACCGCTATGGCAATGCCACGCTGCTGGAGTCCGACTTCGTGCTCGGCATCGGCAACCGCTGGGCCAACCGCCACACCGGCTCGGTCGAGACCTACACCAAGGGCCGTAAATTCGTTCACGTGGACATCGAGCCGACCCAGATCGGGCGCGTGTTCAATCCCGATCTCGGGATCGTCTCGGACGCCAAGGCCGCGCTCGAGCTGTTCGTCACCGTCGCCAGGGAGTGGCGGCGGTCAGGCAGGCTCCGCGAGCGCCAGGCGTGGCCCGCGGCCTGCCGCGACCGCAAGAAGACGATGCTGCGCAAGAGCCATTTCGATAACGTCCCGATCAAGCCGCAGCGCGTCTATGAGGAAATGAACAAGGCGTTCGGCCGCGACACAACCTATGTCACCGTGATCGGCCTGTCGCAGATCGCCGGCGCGCAGTTCCTCGGCGTCTACAAGCCCCGCAACTGGATCAATGCCGGGCAGGCGGGGCCGCTCGGCTGGACGCTGCCGGCCGCGCTCGGCGCGCGCGCGGCGTGTCCGGAGCGCGAGATCGTCGCGCTGTCGGGCGACTACGACTTCCAGTTCCTGATCGAGGAGCTCGCGGTCGGCGCGCAGTTCAATCTGCCCTACATCCACGTCGTCGTGAACAATTCCTATCTCGGCCTGATTCGCCAGGCCCAGCGCGGTTTCGATATGGACTATCACGTCCAGCTCTCCTTCGAGAACATCAACGCGCCCGAGATCGGCGTCTACGGCGTCGATCACGTCGCGGTCGCCGAAGGTCTCGGCTGCAAGGCAATCCGCGTCACCGACCCGAAGGACACGCAGGCAGCGTTTGCGACGGCGCGCGCATTGATGGCGAAGCACAGCGTCCCTGTCGTGGTCGAGTTCATCCTCGAACGGGTCACCAACATCGCGATGGGCACGGAGATCGACAACATCGTCGAGTTCGAGGAGGTGCTTGATCTTCCGCTCGACGAAGTCGAGACCACGCGCGTGCTGCAGCCGGCGGAGTAGGGGAAGAAGCACCATGCCGAAATTTGCCGCCAACCTCACCATGCTCTTCAACGAGATGCCGTTCCTCGACCGCTTCGCGGCGGCGAAGGCGGCGGGCTTTGCCGGGGTCGAATATCTCTTCCCCTATGATTTCGACAAGGCGCAGCTGCGCGAGCAGCTCGAGGCCCACGGCCTGACGCAGGTGCTGCACAATCTCCCCGCCGGCAACTGGGCCGGTGGAGAGCGCGGCATTGCGATCCTGCCCCAGCGCACCGCCGAATTCCGCGACGGCGTGTTCCGCGCCATCGACTATGCCAAGGCGCTCGATTGCGAGCAGCTCAACTGCCTCGTCGGTATTGCGCCTGCCGATGCCGATCCGCGCGAGCTTCGGGAGACGTTGGTCGGCAACTTGCGCTTTGCGGCCTCGACGCTGGCGCGGGAGAACATCAAGCTGTTGGTCGAGCCCATCAACACGCTCGACATTCCCGGCTTCTTCCTCAACTGCACCGAGCAGGCGGTACAGCTGATCTCCGAGGTGAGGTCGAACAACCTCTTCATCCAGTACGACATCTACCACATGCAGATCATGGAGGGCGATCTCGCCCGCACCATGCAGGAATATCTGCCAGGGATCGCCCACGTCCAGCTTGCCGACAATCCCGGCCGCCATGAGCCCGGCACCGGCGAGATCAACTATCCCTTCCTGTTCCGCCACCTCGACGCGATCGGCTATCGCGGCTGGATCGGCTGCGAATACAAGCCGCGCACCACGACGCTGGAGAGCCTGTCGTGGCATGCGGAGCAGACTTTTGAGACGTGAGCATATTGCCACGTCAGCGGTGCGCTCCCTCTCCCGCTTGCGGGAGAGGTGCTCCGAGCACGTGGATAGAGAGATGTCTTGCAGAGGAAACGGCAACATGACCGATATCGGCTTCATCGGACTCGGCACCATGGGGCGGCCGATGGCCGGCCATCTCCTGGTCGCGGGCCATCGTGTGCTTCTGCATGACGTTGCGCCGATCGCGCCGGAGCTGATTTCCGCGGGCGGCATCGCCTGCACGTCGGCCAAGGAGATCGCGGAGCAGGCGGACGCGGTCATCATCATGGTGCCGGATACGCCGCATGTGGAGGCCGTGCTGTTTGGCAAGGAGGGTGTCGCCAGCGGCATCTCCAAGGGCAAGATCGTCGTCGACATGAGCTCGATCTCGCCGCTTGCGACGAAGGAGTTCGCGAAGAAGATCGAGGCGCTCGGCGCCGATTATCTCGACGCGCCGGTGTCGGGCGGGGAGGTCGGCGCCAAGGCTGCGAGCCTCACCATCATGGTCGGCGGGCCGGAGCGGGCCTTTGGCACCATGAAGCCGATCTTCGACAAGATGGGCAAGAATGTCACCCATGTCGGCGCCAACGGCGACGGGCAGACGACAAAGGTCGCCAACCAGATCATCGTCGCGCTCACCATCGAAGCTGTGAGCGAGGCCCTGTTGTTCGCATCCAAGGCTGGTGCGAATCCCGCGCTGGTACGCAAGGCGCTGATGGGCGGCTTCGCCTCGTCGCGAATTCTGGAGGTGCATGGCGAGCGCATGGTGAAGCGCAATTTCGATCCCGGCTTTCGCATCGAGCTGCATCAGAAGGATCTCAACCTCGCGCTCGAAGGCGCTCGCTCACTCGGCTTGTCGCTGCCGAGCACGGCCGTGGCGCAGCAATTGTTCTCGTCCTGCACCGCACATGGTGGCAAGTCCTGGGATCACTCCGCCATGGTGCGGGCGCTGGAACTGATGGCGGGGCACGAGATCGCCGCAGCCTGAACTGTTACGGGGTAACAGTTTCCACTGATGCATCTTTCGTCGCAGCGGAACCGGAACAATGCTCCGGCCCCGCGGGTTGAAGGCGCATAACAATCACTGGAGACGTAAGGACATGAAAACCCGTCTTGCGATTACGTTGGCTGCCGCGTCGCTGCTGGCGTCGAGCGCAGCCTTTGCTCAATCCACCACCGCGCAAGGCGCTGCGGAAGGCGCGCGCGCGGGCGGCGACATCGGCGGTCCGATCGGTGCGATGGTCGGCGGCACCGTCGGTGCGGCGGTCGGCGCCGGCCTCGAGATCCCGAATGCAGTGTTGGGCGGAATCCCGCGCGATGACTCGGTCGTGATTCACGAGCGCGTCGTGGTCGGCGAGCCCTTGCCTCCGACCGTGGTGCTGCGGCCCGTGCCGAACTACACCGAATATCGCTATGCGGTCGTCAACAATCGGCGTGTGATCGTCGAGCCGCGCACCCGCCGAGTGGTCAAGATCATCGACTGATCGACGCAATCCTCTGTGATGGACAGGGCCCTGCGGAGTGTCACTCCGCGGGGCCTTCGCTTGTCACGGCGGAGCTGGTGCGAAAGCGCGAGAGCAGCCGGTCGGCCGCGGCGGCGAGCGCAAAGCCGAGGCAAGCGGTGGCGGCATCGACCAGATAATCCTCCAGCCGCGCATGGCGGCCGGGTGCCCAAAATTGCATCAGCTCGAGCACGCCGATCAGGATGACCGCAGCCGCCGCAATCAGCAGACGCCGGCGTGGATAGGCGAGGCCGAAGGCCAACCCCACCATGAAGAAGGCAAGCGCATGTTCGCCGTCCTGACCGAGGTCGGAATGGGGGCGAAGGCCGGGAGGACCGAGGGTGGCGAACGTAACGGCAGCGGCGAGCAGCCAGGCAAAGGTACGAATGAACATCCGGGTCGCTTAGCACGAATTTGGTCGGGTTGTCGCGAGGCTCGTATCAGATCGCCGTGTAGTTAATGACAAAATGTTAAAGCGGATCGCGCACGCCGAGGCCATGCATGAAGCGTTCCCGGATCTGCACGGGGTCGCGGCGGGTGGTGCCCACGCCGGGCTTGTCGTCGATCCTGACCGCAATCAGGCTGGGCTCGGCGGCAGCCATCGCGTCGTCGACCAGCCGCTCGAAATCCTCCTCGTCCGCGGCCCAGGCACTGCGCGTGAGACCGCAGCCCATGGCGATGGCGACGATGTCGGCGACACCAGCTGCCGGTGTCGGCTGCGCGCCGGTGATCTGGTAGATGCCGTTGTCCATCACGATCATCGTGAGGTTTTTCGGCTTCAGGGTTGCGATCGTCGAGAGCGCACCGAGCTGCATCAACAGCGAGCCGTCGCCTTCGAGCGCGAAGACGCGGCGGTCGGGCTGCGCCAGCGCCACGCCGAGCGCGATCGGGAAGGCGAGGCCCATACTTCCGAGCATGTAGAAATTCTGCGGGCGATGGCCGGCGGCCCAGAGGTCGAAATTGGTGTTGCCGATGCCGCCGATCACGGCTTCCTCGTTTCCGAGCTTCGCGATCAGCCGCGAGGTGACGTCGAACCGGTTCATCAGCTTGGTATTGCCAGTGTACATCGCCGGCCTCACTTGTCGAAGACCTTGCCGCCCGTCAGCAGCGGGTTGAGGATCAACGCCACCGGCGCCTGCGTGGTGACGGCCTGCTTGATCGAGCGGTCGGTGATGAATTCGAGCTCGTCGAGCCGGGTGATGGTGTGGTGCTCCAGCGCCAGCGAATCCAGCACCGGCCGCATGGTGCGGCAGACCAGGGACTGGCCGTAGTTGAACTCGCCGAGCGTGCCGCGCTCGGAGACGAACATGATCAGCGGAATCTGGTAGGGCACCGCGAGCGAGGCCAGCACGTTGGCGAGCGTGGCAAAGCCGGAGGTCTGCATCAGCACCGCGCCGCGCCGTCCGCCCATCCAGGCGCCGGAGACGATGCCGACGGCCTCTTCCTCGCGGGCGGTCGCGAAGGTGGTGAAGAAGGGATCGGCGTGCAGGTTCTTGATCAGCGGCGTCAGCACGCGGTCAGGCACGTAAGGAATCAGGCTGATCTCATTCCGCTTCAAGGTTTGCAGCACGATGCCGTGCCAGCTTCCGTCGCTGCTCCCCTGAGGCTGCTGTTCCGCAATCGCCATTGCGCTCTCCCTCGGGCCGCGCATGCTTCTTGGCTCTGGCCGTCGCGGCGGTCTGCCGAACTTGACGCGGGCAGCGGGATTGTCAACATGTCCGCGCCGTCACCATGATCTGCGCCAGCAGGCCTGCCGTGGCCGGCACCGCCATGGCATAAGCGGCGATAACCAGAACACGGGAGGGGCACGGCGGGCGCGCATCGCGCTGACGTTGCGGACCTTCCGCGAAAGAGCCGGAAGGGTCCTGATGTCCGTCAACAACAAGCGCGTCGTCTACTCCAATTATTTGGCCAATCCGATCTATATCGACATCCTGAAGGCGAGGCCCGACGTCCGGCTCGATCGCATCGAAAACGCAAGCCCTGAGAATGTCTATGGCCCGCTCCTCGGCGCTGCCCACGTCTACCAGGTCGGCGCTGCCCGCGATGAGCTCGCCCCGCATTTCCATGTCGATGCCGCCTTCCTGAAGCGCACGCCGAATTTGCTGCTCGTCTCCAGCAACGGTGCCGGTTTCGACCCGGTCGACGTCGAGGCCTGCACGGCCGCCGGGGTCGTCGTCGTCAACCAGTCCGGCGGCAATGCCCATTCGGTCGCCGAGCACGCGCTGGCGATGATGCTGACGCTGTCCAAGCGCATCATCCAGTCGGATCGCCGGCTGCGCCGGGAGCGCGACGTCAACCGCAACGATCTCGTCGGCAACGAGGTCGAGCACAAGACCGTCGGCATCATCGGCCTCGGCAATGTCGGCCGGCGCATCGCCGCATTGTGCAAGGGCCTGCTCGGCATGAAGGTGCTGGCCTACGATCCCTATTTGTCGGCCGAGGTGATGGCCGAGCGGGGCGCGGAGAAGGTCGAGCTCGACGAGCTGTTGCGCCGCGCCGATTTCGTCTCGATCTCCTGTCCCCTCAACAAGGGCAGCCGCAACATGATCAGCACGCGCGAATTCGCGCTGATGCAGCCGCATGCCTATTTCATCACCACCGCGCGCGGCTTCATCCACGACGAGGACGCGCTGCTGCAGGCGCTGCGCGACAAGCGCATCGCCGGTGCCGGCCTCGACGTCTGGTCCAAGGAGCCGCCGCCTCCGGAGCATCCGCTGCTCCAGCTCGACAACGTGCTGGCGAGCCCGCACACCGCAGGCGTCACCATCGAGGCGCGCCAGAACATGGGCCGGATCGCCGCCGAGCAGGTGCTGGATGTGCTCGACGGCAAGCGCCCGCCGCGCATCATCAACCCCGAAGCCTGGCCGCGCTATGCGGAGCGCTTCAAGCAGGCCTTCGGGGTGACGCCGGGGTAGGGCGCACCAAGCGCCCTGGAGGACGGCCGGGAACTGAGCCCCGGCCTTGATCCGCGTCAAAATCTCCTTTCCCCGTCCGGCCTAAATGGGACTAGAGTGCCGGCGGGCAGGCAGGGAGGTCCCATGTCAACTTATGTCGTCAGGTTCATGAAGGACGTGCTCGGCGAATACGGCCGGCAGTGCGAGGTCTGCCAGGGCACGCTCGAGATCGACGCCGCCGACGAGGACGAGGCCAGGGAACGTGCGAAAGCGAGGTTCTGCAAGGACCAGGCGTTGCATCACTGGTCACTGCATGCCGACCGCATCCATGTCAGACCGGCCGACTTCCCGTCGTAAGGCCTAGCGCCCGGGCGCCGTGACAGGCGGGGGCGTCGTCGTCCCCGCGCCGAGCGAGCGTTGCACCATAACGGTGTCGGACCAGCGGCCGTGGCGATAGGCAACGCCGCTGAGCAGGCCGGCGCGTGCGAAGCCGAACCGCTCGTGCAGCGCCAGAGAGGGCGCATTATCGGCATCGATATAGCCGATCATCTGGCGAAAGCCGGCCGCCGCGCAGGCGTCGATCAATTCCTGCAGCAACAGCCGTCCGACCCCGCGGCCGAGATGGGCGTGGTGGACATAGATCGAGTGCTTGGCCGTGTAGCGATAGGCCGGTCGCTTGCGGAACAGCACGGCATAGGCATAGCCGACGACCTCGCCGCGCCAGGTCGCGACGAGATGCGGCAGGCGGGTCTGCTTCAGGTTCTTGCGCCGGTCTCGTAAGTCGTCCGGCTCCGGCGCACCGGTTCCCTCGACATCGCGCGGCACGCCGTTGCGGACGTGATGGCGGTAGATCGCCAGCATCGCCTCGACATCGCTCTCGCGTGAGGTGCGGACCAGGACCGCTTCGTCGCTCGCCCGCGCAGCTGCTTCGTTCATCGGCACCTACTCGGTCACGACATAAGTGTAGAGCCGGGTGCGCCCGTTCGCATCGACCTCCTTGTAGACGCCCTGGATCTCGACGTCGAAGCCCGGGAATGTGTTGAAGCAGGTTTCGAACATCTTGAGATATTCGATCATGGGCTTCGCCCGTTCCGTCAGCCGTTCGCCCGGCACGATGGTGGCGATGCCGGGCGGGTAGACCACGAACGGCGTGGTCGCGATGCGGCCGGCGATCGCCTCGATCGGGAGATAGTCGACGTCGTTCTTGAACAGATAGCGCGCGGCATCGCGGGGCGACATTGCGATCTCGGGCATATGCTCTGGCATGAACTGCCGGGCCTGGAGGGCGCTGACATCGGCGGCACGGAAGAAGCGGTGCATCTCGCCGCAGAGGTCGCGCAGCCGCACACCGGCATAGCGCGCCTGCCGGCGCTGATAAAATTCCGGGATCGCGTCGGCCAGCAGCGCATTGTCGTCATGCAGCCTCTTGAACGCGACGAGGCCGGAGATCAGCGTGCCGGCCTTGCTCGCCTCGACGCCGGGGGTGAGCAGGAAGAGCAGGGAGTTGAGGTCGTTCTTCTCGGGGACGATGCGGTTTTCGCGCAGATATTGCGCGACGACTGGCGCGGGAATGCCGTGCTCGGCATAGGCCCCGGTGGCACGATCGAACCCGGGGGTGAGCAGCGTCAGCTTGTTCGGGTCGGTCATGGCAAAGCCTTCCACGAGATCGGGAAAGCCGTGCCAGTTGGTATCCGGGGAGAGCCGCCACAGCGCGGGATTGGTGGCGAGCTCGTCGGTCGACAGATTCTCCCAGGCGACATTGTGCGCCGCGCCGGGGCGGCTGACATCGGCAATGGCGACGCGATCGGGAACGAACGGCTCGAAGAACCAGCGGCGATCCGGATTCTGCTCCTTCTCCTCGAACTCCCGGCGCATCGCCCGGATCTTCTTGCGCAGCTCGATGCCGAGCCGGATCGTGTCGTCCCACAGCACTTCGCCGGAGCGGCCCTTCATCATCTGCGCGCCGACGTCGAGCGAGGCGAACAGCGGGTAGAACGGCGAGGTCGAGGCGTGCTGCATGAAGCTTTCGTTGAAGCGGCGGTGCTCGACGCGGCGCTTCTGGCCGCGGATGTGGCGATCCTTGATGTGGATCTGTGAGGCCTGCGAGAAGCTCGCCAGCTGCTTGTGGGTCGACTGCGTCGCGATGATGCCTGGCGCTTCCGGGGGAAGATTGGCCAGCCCCATGGCGAAGCGGCCAGCATAAAGAGGGTGGAATTTCATGAAGCCGGCCCAGGCCTCGTCGAACAGGATGTAGTCGCAAAGATGGCCGATGCGATTGATGATCATCTCGGCGCTGTGGATCGAGCCGTCATAGGTGCACTGCTCGACCACGGCGACGCGGAACGGCCGCTCCTTGCGCCAGGCGTCGCGGTCCTTCACGAGCGGATGGTTGCGGATCGCCTCGCGCAAAGTCTTCTCGTCGAGCCTGTCCCAGCGCATCGGCCCGATCAGGCCCCAGGCGTTGCGGACGGTCGGCACATATATCGGGATGCCGCCATTGATCATCAGCGCGCCGTGATGGGCGGCCTTGTGGTTGTTGCGGTCGAACAGCACGAGATCGCCGTCGGTGACGAGGGCGCCGAGCGCGACCTTATTGGAGGTCGAGGTGCCGTTGAGCACGAAATAGGTCTTTTCTGCGCCGAAGATCGCCGCCGCTTCCTTCTGCGCCTTTAGCGCCGGGCCCTCATGGGTGAGGAGGTCGCCGAGGTCGAGCACGGAATTGTCGAGGTCGTCGCGGAACACGGATTCGCCGAGATGCTCGACGAAAACGCGCCCGATCGGGCTGCGGTTGTAGAACACGCCGCCATTGTGGCCGGGACAGGTCCAGAGCTGGTTGCCTTCCTCAGCATAGTCGACCAGCGCGCCGAAGAACGGCGTCTTCAGCGTCTCGGCGTATTGCTTAAGACGGCTGATCAGGTTCTTGGCGATGAAGGGCGGCGTCTCCTCGGACAGGAAGACATAGCCGTCGATGAAATCGAGCACCTCCACCGGCAGGTCCTCGAACCGCTTGCGCCGGATCAGGAGGATAATCGGGAAGTCGAGGCCGCGGCGGCGCATCAGGTTGATCAGCGCCGAGGTCTTGCCCTCCAGACCCTTTTTGCCCCAGTCCACCACCATGCAGCCGATCGCGGCATCGGTCTGCACCGCCATTTCGGCGTCCTCCAGCTTGCGGGCCCGGACCACCTCGAAGCCGGAGCGCTGGATCTCCTCGATGATCTGGTTGAAGCGGACGCCTTCGAGATCGTCGGCGTCGAACACAGGTGCGGCGAACAGGAAGTTGAAGCGCTTGAAATAGTCCATGGCAGGTCCCGAATGTGCAGGAAGATACAGCTCTCTGCACATTCGATGACACCGGGATGACAGGAGCGAGGCGAGCCCGCGGAGCCTGAGCTCAATCCGTCCTGAGGCGCGAGCGATGGGGCGCGGAGCGTCCCATCGGGAGCCTCGAAGGATGAACGGCCGGGATCTAGCCGCTCGGCTGTCGCCCTTCGAGGCTCACGCTACGGTGCATTGCACCGTAGCGTGAGCGCCTCAGGGTGACGGTCATCTGTCTGTGCTCGTGGCGATATGAGTCTCAAACACCATGACGACGGCCGCTCTCAATCCAGCAGCTTGTCCAGCGTGATCGGGAAGCGCCGGATGCGCTTGCCGGTGGCATGATAGACGGCGTTGGCAATCGCGGCCGGCACGCCGACGATGCCGATTTCGCCGAGCCCCTTGACGCCCAGCCGGTTGATGCGGTCGTCGGGCTCGTCGACGAAAATGACGTCAATGTCGTGGACGTCGGCGTTCACGGGAATGTGGTATTCGGCGATGTCAGCGTTCATGATGCGGCCGAAGCGGTGATCCATCAATGTCTCCTCGTGCAGCGCCATTCCAATTCCCCAGACCATCCCGCCCATGATCTGGCTGCGGCCGGTCTTGGTGTTCAGGATGCGCCCGGCCGCGACCGCACTGACGATCCGTGTGATGCGGATAATTCGCAGCTCCTCGTCGATTTTCACCTCTGCGAAAACCGCCGAATGCGCGTTGCGGGCATGCGATTTATCCTCCGCGAACTGGTTGAGCTTCTCTTTTTCGATCCGCTCAAGCTTGCTGTGGCGCATGACATCCGCAATCGAGACGGCAGCCCCGTTCTTGTCTTTGCTGGCGATCATGCCGTCCACCAGGGTGGCGTTGGCGGCGTCGAGGTCAGCGAGCGGTGAGCCCGGCATGGCCTTGGCGAGACGCGCGAGCTCCTGGCGAATCTCTTCGGCCGCTCCCAACACCGCATGCGCGCTCGATGCCGCCATCCAGGAGCCGCCCTCGACGGGAGCTTGCGGCAAGGTCGAATCGGCGAGCCGGACGCTGATGTTCTCGATCGGCAGCCCAAGGGCATCGGCCGCGACCTGCGCCACGATGGTGTAGGTGCCGGTGCCGATATCGGACGCGGCGCAGGAGACCTCGGCATGGCCGTTGGCCGTCAGGACGATGCGGACGGCGACCGGCATCTGCAGTGCCTCCCACACGCCTGTCGCCATGCCCCAGCCGACCAGTTCCTTGCCGTCGCGCATGGAGCGCGGCGCGGGGTTGCGTCGGGCCCAGCCGAACGCTTCTGCGCCGCGGGCGTAGCATTCGCGCAACTGCTTGCTGGTGTAAGGGAGGTCTTCGCTCTGGTCGCGATCCGAGTAGCACTTCAGGCGCAACTCGATGGGATCGAGCTTCAGCGCGACGGCCAATTCGTCCATGGCGCATTCGAGCGCGCAGACGCCCGTTGCCGCACCCGGCGCGCGCATGTCGCACGGCGTCGAGACGTCGAGGTCGACGAGCTTGTGGGAAAAGTAACTGTTGCGGCTCCTGTAGAGCTGCTCGGCCCAGCCGGTGTCGTTGCGGGAAAAGTCCTCGAAGCGTGAGGTCACGGCAATGGCTTCATGGGTGACGGCATCAAGTGTGCCGTCGGGGCTTGCCCCGAGCGCGACATGCTCGATGGTCATCGGCCGATAGCCAAGCCCATACATCTGCCGCCGTGTCAGCACGACGCGGACAGAGCGCTTGAGTGCGAGCGCGGCAAGGGTTGCCAGCACCACCTGGTGTTGGGGCCGCAGGCCTGAGCCGAAGGCGCCGCCGACATAGGGCGAGATCACGCGGATGTCGTCCGGCTTCTTGCCGAAAACGCTGCAGAGAAACTTCTGCACGTTCTGGACGCCTTGCGTCTTGTCGTAGACCGTTAGCCCGCCACTGCCGTCCCAGACCGCCGTCGTCGCATAGAGCTCCATCGGATTGTGGTGCTCGCTCGGAATGACGTAATCCGCCTCGTGACGCACGGCCGCGCGCGTCAGGGCTGCTGCCGCATCACCACGCGCCTTGTGCGGCTGATCCACCTTGGCGGCCTTGCCGCGTTCGGATTCGAGATCGGTCGCAAACGCCTCCTGCTCATATTCGACGCGAACGCGGGTTGCGGCGAACTTGGCGGTCTCCCAGTCCTCCGCGACGACCAGTGCGATCGGCTGGCCGTTGAACTTGATCTTGTTGTCATAGAGCGGACGGAAGGGCGAGCCCTTCTCCGGCGCCACCTCATCCTTCCAGGCTTCGTCCTTGTCGGCGAGGGGCGGCCGATGTGCATGGGTAAGCACGTCGACCACGCCCTTCACCTTCAGCGCCTCGCTGGCGTCGAGACGAGCGATGCGCCCGCGCGCGATGGTGGCCTCGACCACGAAGCCGTGAAGAAGACCGTCTGCTGCGAATTCGCCGGCATATTTGGCGGCCCCAGTGACCTTGGCCCGGCCGTCCACGCGCGACGTTGGTGTTCCGACATAGGCGTTCATCAGGTCCTCATGCGATCTTCTTGTGAGCTTGTGATTGCGGCGTGGCGCTTGCGGCCTGCAACAGCGCACGCAGGACGGCTCGGCGCGCCAGCTCGATCTTGAATCCATTGTGGGAGCGCATCGTTGCTCCCTGCAGCAGCAGGTCGGCGGCGCGCCCGAAATGATCCGGTGTTGCCGCCTGGCCGCGCAATGCGGCTTCGGCCTCCAGGCTTCGCCAGGGCTTATGAGCCACGCCGCCCAGCGCAAGGCGCGCTTCGCCGATCGCGTTGCCCTCCAGTTCGAGCGCGGCTGCGACCGAGACCAGAGCAAAGGCGTAGGACAGCCGGTCGCGGATCTTCAGATAGCTGTAGTTCCGGGCAAAGCCGTTCGGCGGCAGCTCGATGGCGGTAATGATCTCGCCGCTGCCGAGATTTGTATCGAGATGGGGCTTGTCGTCCGGAAGCCGGTGGAAATCCGTCAACGCGAGGGTGCGCTGACCCGAGGGGCCTGCGATGTGCACGAGCGCGCCGAGCGCGGCCAGCGCCACGCTCATGTCGGATGGATTGGTCGCGATGCAGGACGTGCTGGTGCCGAGGATTGCGTGGTTGCGGTTGAGGCCATCGATCGCCGAGCAGCCCGCGCCGGGGCTTCGCTTGCTGCAAGGCATCGTCGTGTCATAGAAGTAGGGGCAGCGCGTTCGTTGCATCAGATTGCCGCCGACCGAGGCCATGTTGCGCAGTTGCGCGGAGGCGCCGGCCAGGATGGCGCTGGCGAGCAGGGGATAGCGCTGCTCGATCAACGGATGGTAGGCGAGGTCCGAATTCGGCACCAAGGCGCCGATGCGCAGACCGCCGTCGGCGGTCTCCTCGACGTCGCGGAGCGGCAGGCGGGAGATGTCGATCAGCCGGGAGGGCCGTTCGACATTCTGCTTCATCAGATCGATCAGGTTGGTGCCGCCGGCGATCACCTTCGCGCCGGGATCGGCGGCGAGCAGGCGGATGGCGTCGGCAACGTCGCTCGCGCGAGAATATTGGAAGTTGTTCATGACCGGCTCATTGCCTGCTCGATCGCAGCCACGATGTTGGGGTAGGCACCGCAGCGACAGAGATTTCCGCTCATCAGCTCCCGGATCTCGTCCGCATCGCGCGCACGGCCTTCGGCCAACAGGCCCGCGGCAGAGCAAATCTGGCCCGGCGTGCAATAGCCACACTGAAATGCATCGTGGTCGATGAAGGCCTGTTGCAGGGGATGCAACGCACCGTCCCCGGCCAAGCCTTCGATCGTCGTGATCTCAGCGCCATCCTTCATGACGGCGAGGGTCAGGCAGGAATTGACCCGCCTTCCGTCGACCAGCACGGTACAGGCACCGCATTGGCCGTGATCGCAGCCTTTCTTGGTGCCGGTCAGCTCCAGACGGTCACGCAGCGCATCCAGGAGCGTGGTCCACGGCACGACTTCGAGCGCGCGCCTTTCGCCATTGACGACGAGGTTGATCGGAATGCGTTCGGGAATCGTAAGGTCGGCCATATTCTATTTCCCTGCGGAAAGGCCGAGCCGGGCAAATTGGGGAAGTGACGCGAGAATGCGTTGCCGCCGCTGGCCAATAGCGCCCAACGGATGACGGGTTGCTTGGTTCCCGACCGGTTCTCCCGATCGGATCGACGAGATCAGCGCTTCGTCTCGCCGAACACGACGGTCGGCACCGCACGGTTGACGATCTCGCGCAGCGCGAAGCTCGACTGCACCCGCGCCACGCGCGGCAGGCGGGACAGCTCGGTGCGATGGATGCGCTCGAAATCCTGGATGTCGCGGGCCAGCACGATGAGGATGTAGTCGTCCGTCCCCGACATCAGGAAGCAGCGCACGACAGAGGGACATTTCGTCACCTCTGCCTCGAATGCCTTCAGCGCCTCGTCGCTCTGGCTCTCCAGCGCGATGCGAACCAGCACCGTGGTGGTGAGGCCGAACTGGCCGAGGTCGAGCGCGGCCTGGTAGGCCTGGATGTAGCCGTCATCCTCCAGCGCCTTCTGCCGCCGCGCCAGCGCCGTGCTCGACAAGCCGATCTTGTTGGCAAGCTCGGTATGGCTGGCTCGCGCATTGGTCGTGAGTTCCGCGAGGATGGCGAGGTCTTTCCGGTCGAGGGCCAAGGTTTTGTTTCCAGCGTCAAAGGACGTTTTCGCGCCGGAAACCGGCGCGGGCGCCGCCAAGGTAGCGGATATTTGCACGAAACCAAACCGACCCTCTCGCTACGATCAACAATGGAATCAAAGCATTGGCGAGGGAGATCAAGATGCGCGTCGGAGTCCCGAAGGAGATCAAGGTGCAGGAATATCGCGTCGGGCTCACCCCAGGCGCGGTCCGTGAATATGTCGCCGCCGGGCACCAGGTGACGGTCGAGAGCGGCGCCGGCAGCGGCATCGGTGCGTCCGACGAGGTGTACCGGCGGGCAGGGGCGTCCATTGCCGAGACTGCTCGCGAGATCTTTGCAAAGTCCGACATGATCGTGAAGGTGAAGGAGCCGCAGAAGAGCGAATGGGCTCAGCTTCGCGAAGGCCAGATCCTCTTTACTTACCTTCATCTTGCGCCGGATCCCGAGCAGGCCAAGGGCCTGCTTGCTTCCGGCTGCACCGCAATCGCCTATGAAACCGTCACGGACGCGAGCGGTCACCTCCCGCTGCTCGCCCCGATGAGCGAAGTCGCCGGCCGCCTCGCCATCGAGGCCGCCGGCGCCGCGCTCAAGCGCTCGGCCGGCGGCCGCGGCCTGCTGCTCGGCGGCGTGCCCGGCGTGCAGCCGGCACGCGTCGTGGTGCTCGGCGGCGGCGTGGTCGGAACGCAGGCGGCGCGCATGGCCGCCGGCTTAGGTGCCGAAGTCACCGTGATCGACCGCTCGATCCCGCGCCTGCGCGAACTGGACGATCTCTTTGTCGGACGCGTGCGCACCCGTTTCTCGACCATCGAGACGGTCGAGGACGAGGTGTTCGCCGCCGACGTCGTGATCGGTGCTGTGCTGGTGCCCGGCGCCAGCGCGCCGAAGCTCGTCACGCGCGCGATGCTGAAATCGATGCGGCCCGGAGCCGTGCTGGTCGACGTCGCGATCGACCAGGGCGGCTGCTTCGAGACCTCGCACCCGACCACGCACGCGGAGCCGACCTACGAGGTCGACGGCGTGGTTCACTATTGCGTCGCCAACATGCCGGGCGCGGTGCCGGTGACCTCGAGCCAGGCCCTGAACAACGCAACGCTGCCGTTCGGCCTGATGCTGGCGAACAAGGGCTTTGCGGCGGTCTTGGAGAATCCGCATCTGCGCAACGGGCTCAACGTGCATCGCGGCCGGATGACCAACAAGGCGGTGGCGGAGAGTCTGGGGCTGGAGTTTGCGTCAGTAGAGAGCGGGCTGGCAGCTTAGCGAGATGGGCTACCGCCAGTGCGGTACTATCAACCGACTGGAAGATGGCGCCGCGGCCGTGCCTCCGGGCCCGGGAATCCCGGCGCGGTGAGGGCGTTGTGACTGGAGCGGCGGTGTCCAAATAGGCGGGAAGAAGAAAACTATTGCCGCAGCTCCATCAGGAGGAAGGAGTTTCCCCTTCCGAGGGCAAAAACGCCAATCGCTTCCATTGCTGTTTGGAGCCGAAACGACGACATTTCCGGCAGAAATTGGTGGATCGGCAGCCATGGAACGCACTGGATTTGAGCCCTTCGGCGAGCAATTGGTGTCCGCTACGGACACACAGCCGAAGTCGCGCGCCTCGAAGCTCCTGCTGCGGGCCGGCACCACCCTGTTCTGGTCGCTGGTCGCGGGCATCGTGCTGGCCCGTGCCGCCTTCTTCGAGCCGGGTATCTATGACGGCTTCAGCCGCGTCGCCTCGCTGGCCAAGAACCTGATCTTCTGATGCCGTTTATTCCGGGCTGAGGACAGAACTTCTCTCGGCCCTGATATGTCGAAAACATATTTCCCAATTTGGTCGCGCTGCGTATAAATCTTTCTCCTTCGGGAGAGATTTGTGTCGCAGAATCAAGCATCCAGCCCGGCCGATTCCAAGCCGGCCACCGCCGCGAGCCGTATTGCGGCGCTGATTCCGGGCATTCTCCTCTGTATTGCCGTGGCCGGCGTGTCGGCCCTGCTCGAGCGGGCCGAACTGGGCGTGTTCGAGCATCCCTATGTCGAGGCGCTGGTCATGGCGATCCTGCTCGGCATGGCGGTGCGCAGCTTCTGGAAGCCGGCCCCGCGCTGGCAGGCGGGCATCGCCTTCAGCGCCAAGCAACTGCTCGAAGTCGCGGTGATGCTGCTCGGGGCCTCGATCAGCTTTGCCGCGATCGCGGCTTCCGGCATTGCGCTGCTCGCCTCCATTGCCGCGGTCGTCGTGGTCGCGCTCTGCGTCTCCTTCGGCCTCAGCCGGCTACTCGGCCTGTCAACGCGGCTGTCGATCCTGATCGCCTGCGGAAATTCGATCTGCGGCAATTCCGCGATCGCCGCGGTGGCGCCCATTATCGGCGCCAGCAACGACGAAATTGCATCCTCGATCTCCTTCACGGCGATCCTTGGCGTGATGATGGTGCTGGGCCTGCCGCTGCTGATCCCACTGCTGCAATTGTCCGCAACGCAGTACGGCATCCTCGCAGGGCTCACCGTCTACGCGGTGCCGCAGGTGCTTGCCGCGACGGTGCCGGCAGGCCTCGTCTCGACCCAGATCGGCACGCTGGTGAAGCTGATGCGTGTCCTGATGCTCGGCCCGGTCGTCGTCGGGTTGTCGCTGGTCGCCTCGCGCTGGCAGAGCGATTCCCGGAAGACCAGCGTCGGCTTCTTCCGCCTGGTCCCCTGGTTCATCCTCGGCTTCCTTGCGCTTGCGACGCTGCGCTCGCTGGAGATCGTGCCGGTTACGGTGGTTGGCCCCGTGACGAAGATCACCGGCTTTCTCACGGTGGTCTCGATGGCAGCCCTCGGCCTTGGCGTTGACGTGCGCGTGCTCGCGAACGTCGGTGGCCGGGTGACGGCCGCCGTGACGCTGTCGTTGATGCTGCTGCTGGGGATCAGCATCGCGCTGGTGCACTGGTTCAAATAGATCGATCGCAATCGCAGCGGTGCTGCGCGCAAGGGTTGGCGGCGCGCTGCTACTCTGGACTTCCCCGGCCAGACCGTTATTGGTTTTCGTCAATGGGATCCCGCTGCGAATGCAGCCGATCCTGAGAAGCAGCGAGGACGCCGGCCATGACCACATTGACTGTGAAGGACCTTCTCCCAGAGGACGGCACGCGGGGAACATTGGCTGGCCGCGTCTGGCTGCCGCAGGTGAATGGGCCGGCCGTGGTTGCCGTGCGCGACGACGGTGTGTTCGATGTCACCGCGAAGTTTCCGACCATCAGCGCGCTCTGCGAGGCGGACGATCCCGCCAAGGCGCTTGCCGCCGCTAGGGGCGAGCGCATCGGTGATCTCGAGGCGATCGTAGCCAACACTCCGCCGGACGGGCGCGATCCCCAAAAGCCCTGGCTGCTCGCGCCCGTCGATCTCCAGACGCTGAAAGCCGCCGGCGTCACCTTCGCAATCTCGATGCTGGAACGTGTCATCGAAGAGCGCGCCAAGGGCAATCCGGCCTCGGCCGAAGCGATCCGGAAAGAAGTGACGCGTCTGATCGGGGACGATCTGTCGAAGCTCAAGCCGGGATCGGACCAGGCGATGCACCTGAAGCAGGTGCTGATCGATCAAAACGCCTGGAGCCAATATCTCGAGGTCGGCATCGGTCCGGATGCCGAGGTCTTCACCAAGGCGCCCACCTTGTCGTCGGTCGGCACCGGCATGGATGCCGGCCTGCATCCGAAATCGACCTGGAACAACCCCGAGCCCGAACTGGTGCTGTTCGTCTCGAGCCGCGGCAAGATCGTCGGCGGCGCGCTCGGCAACGACGTAAACCTGCGCGACTTCGAGGGCCGCTCGGCGCTGCTATTGTCGAAGGCCAAGGACAACAACGCGTCCTGTTCGATCGGCCCGCTGCTGCGCCTGTTCGACGACACCTTCACGCTGGACGACGCGCGCCGGCTCGATATCAGCCTGAACGTCACGGGGACGGACGGCTTCGTTCTCGACGGCCATTCCTCGATCAGCAAGATCAGTCGCGATCCGACCGATCTCGTCGCGCAGACCATCGGCAAGGTGCATCAATATCCCGATGGCTTCGTGCTGTTCCTCGGCACCATGTTCGCTCCCGTGAAGGATCGCGATGCGCCGGGGCAGGGTTTCACTCACAAGCGCGACGACATCGTCACGATCTCGGCGCCTCAGCTCGGCAAGCTCGTCAACCGCATGCGCACCAGCGACGAGTGCGAGCCCTGGACGTTCGGCATCGGCGCGCTGATGAAGAACCTTGCGCAACGGAAGCTGATCTAGCGCTGCTGCCCTTCGCCTCCCCAAGCGCGGCGAGGGGCGCACCCTCGCCGCGCTGACAGCTGAAGCTCCATCGGGGCCGCCTGATTTTTTTCATCTCCCCGTTGCATCAAGGGAACAAAATCGCGCTGAGCGTGTCATAATCAGCTTACCGTCACCCCCATGCGTTTTCGCCCAAATAGTCAAATAATATGACTAGTCTGAACTCCACTTCCATGAAATAGTGCCCGCCGCTGGCCCGAAGGCCGGCCTGTGGGGTGCCATGCTACCAATGGGCGCCCGGATAACATCTTGGGAGACACGCCTGATGACCTCTAAAGCCCTCTTTGCGGCCAGCGCCATGGCCGCCTTGTTGCTCGCAACCCCGGCCAGCGCCGGCCAGCTCACCATCGGCTTCTCGCAGATCGGATCGGAATCCGGCTGGCGCGCGGCCGAGACATCCGTGTCCAAGCAGGAAGCTGCCAAGCGGAAGGTCAACCTCAAGATCGCCGACGCCCAGCAGAAGCAGGAGAACCAGATCAAGGCGATCCGCTCCTTCATCGCGCAGAATGTCGATGCGATCTTCCTCGCGCCTGTCGTCTCGACAGGATGGGATTCGGTGCTGAAGGAAGCCAAGGAGGCCAAGATCCCGGTCGTGCTGCTCGACCGCGACATCGATCCCTCCGGCAAGGAACTCTATCTCACCGCCGTCACCTCCGACAGCGTTCATGAAGGCGAGGTCGCCGGCGACTGGCTGGCGAAGACGGTCGGCAACAAGGCCTGCAACATCGTCGAATTGCAGGGCACGGTCGGCGCCAGCGTCGCGGCCAACCGCAAGAAGGGCTTTGACACTGCGATTGCCAAGCACGCGAACCTGAAGGTTGTGCGCAGCCAGACCGGCGACTTCACCCGCGCCAAGGGCAAGGAGGTGATGGAGAGCTTCATCAAGGCCGAAGGCGGCGGCAAGTCGATCTGCGCGGTCTATGCCCATAATGACGACATGATGGTCGGCGCAATCCAGGCGATGAAGGAAGCCGGCCTCAAGCCCGGCAAGGAGATCCTCACCGTCTCGATCGACGCGGTGCCCGACATCTTCAAGGCGATGGCCGCGGGCGAAGCCAACGCCACCGTCGAATTGACGCCGAACATGGCCGGCCCCGCGCTCGATGCCATCGCGGCGTTCAAGGACAAGGGTACGGTGCCGCCGAAATGGATCCAGACCGAGTCGAAGCTCTATACCGCCGCCGACGATCCGCAGAAGATCTACGACAGCAAGAAGGGCCTCGGTTACTGAGGTGGGCTCCGCCGGACCGCGACTTGCGGTCCGGCACCCCCTTCGAAACCGCTGCGCGAACGAGTAGGCTTGGCGTGCGCGCTGTCCGCGGGCGCCGGTGGGAGTGACGTCGCGATGGAAAACAGCCTTGATCCTGCTCTGCCGCTGCTGGAGGTGCGCGGGATCAGCAAGAGCTTTGGCGCGGTGCGCGCGTTGCAGGAGGTCGACTTCACGCTGCGCGCCGGTGAGATCCATGCGCTGCTCGGCGAGAACGGCGCCGGCAAGTCCACGCTGATCAAGGTCGTCACCGGCGTGTTTCCGCGCGATGCCGGCATCGTCAGGCTCGGCGATGAAGAGATCGCGCCGCGCTCGGCCAAGGCAGCACTGGCAGCGGGCATCGCGACCGTGTACCAGGAGGTCAACCTGCTGCCGAACCTTTCGGTGGCGCAGAACCTGTTCCTCGACCGCCAGCCAATGCGTTTCGGCATCGTGCGCGAAGGCGAGATGCGGCGCCGCGCCAAGGCGCTGCTCGCGGATTTCGGCCTCGACATCGACGTCGCCGCGCCGCTCGGCCATTATTCGGTGGCGATTCAGCACGTCACCGCGATCGCGCGCGCGGTGGATCTCTCCGCCCGGGTACTGATCCTGGACGAGCCGACCGCGAGCCTCGACCGGCATGAGGTCGAGATTCTCTTCCGTATCATGCGCCAGCTCGCGGGGCGCGGCATCGGCATCGTCTTCGTCAGCCACTTCCTCGACCAGGTCTACGAGATCTCCGACCGCATCACCGTGCTGCGCAACGGCCGCCTCGTCGGCGAGCGCGAGACCGCGTCGTTGCCGCGCCTGGAATTGATCCGGATGATGCTCGGCCGCGAGCTGGCGGAAACCACCGCGCGGGCGGCAACGCGTGAGCACCAGGCCGGCGAGGTGTGCGCGAGCTTCGAGAGCTACGGCAAGGCCGGCTATGTCGCGCCGTTCGATCTCGAGCTGCGCCACGGCGAGGTCGTCGGCCTGGCCGGCCTGCTCGGCTCGGGCCGCACCGAGACGGCGCGGCTGGTGTTCGGCGCCGAGCGCGCCGATCGTGGGCAGGCGAGGGTGGAAGGCAAAGCCGTTCGGCTGCAGTCGCCGCGCGACGGCGTTCGTCACGGCTTTGGCTATTGCCCGGAGGAGCGCAAGACCGACGGCATCGTCGCCGAGCTCAGCGTGCGCGAGAACATCGTGCTCGCGCTCCAGGCCAAGCGCGGCCTGCATCGGCCGCTGGCGCGCCGCGAGCAGGACGAGATCGCGCGCCGTTACGTCAAGATGCTCGACATCCGCCCGCCCGATCCGGAGCGCCCGGTCGGCCTGCTCTCCGGCGGTAACCAGCAAAAGGTGCTGCTGGCGCGCTGGCTCGCGACCTCGCCGCGGCTTCTGGTACTGGACGAGCCGACCCGCGGCATCGATGTCGGCGCGCATGCCGAGATCATCCGCCTGATCCGCGAGCTTTGCGATGACGGGCTTTCGCTGCTGGTGATCTCCTCGGAGCTCGACGAGATCGTGACCTACTCGGACCGCGTCGTCGTGCTGCGCGATCGCGCCCATGTCGAGGAGCTCGCGGGCGAAGCGATCGACGTCGGCAACATTCTCGCGGCCATTGCCGCGGACGGGGCTGCCTCAGCCCGTGGGGCTCACGCATGACAGCGCTGCTGCCGCGCCGCGGCCTTGCCCAGATCCTGGCGCTGATCGTCATCCTCGCGGTCGACCGCGTGGTCTCGCCGCAATTCTTCGACCTGCGCCTGCAGGACGGCCGTCTCTTCGGCAGCCTGATCGACGTACTCAACCGCGGCACGCCGGTGGCGCTGCTTTCGCTCGGCATGGTGCTGGTGATCGCGACGCGCGGCATCGATCTGTCGGTTGGAGCGGTGATGGCGATCTGCGGTGCGATCGCCGCCAGCCTTGCCGACAGTCACGGGCTTCCGGTCGTGCTGGCGGCCGCCCTCGGCGCCGGCCTCGTCTGCGGCCTCTGGAACGGTTTTCTCGTCGCCGTGCTCGGCATGCAGCCGATCGTGGCGACCTTGATCCTGATGGTCGCGGGGCGCGGTATCGCTCAGTTGATCACCGAAGGACGCATCGTGACGTTCTCCTCGCCGGATCTGGTCTGGCTCGGCAATGGCTCTGTGCTCGGCCTGCCGGTGCCGGTCGTGATTGCCTTGGGCATGCTCGTCCTCACCGGCGCGGTCGTGCGTGGTTCCGCGCTCGGGCTCCTGATCGAGGCGACCGGCGGCAACGCGCGGGCGAGCGAGCTCGCCGGCGTCGGCACGCGCGCGATGATTTTGGCGGTCTATGTCTGGTGCGGCGTCTGCGCTGCGCTCGCCGGCGTGATCGCGGCGGCCGACATTATGGGTGCTGA
The DNA here is from genome assembly GCF_025200925.1 of Bradyrhizobium sp. CB1015. Taxonomy (GTDB): domain Bacteria; phylum Pseudomonadota; class Alphaproteobacteria; order Rhizobiales; family Xanthobacteraceae; genus Bradyrhizobium. The sequence continues at coordinate 3,651,635 of NZ_CP104174.1, forward strand.
CGCCAACAATGCCGGCCTCTGGCTCGAGCTCGATGCGATCCTGGCCGTGGTGATCGGCGGCACCTCGCTGTTCGGCGGCCGATTCAGTCTCGTGCTGGCCGTGCTGGGTGCGCTGATCATCCAGACCATGAACACCGGCATTCTGCTGTCGGGCTACCCGCCGGAGTTCAACCTGCTGGTCAAGGCGGTGGTGGTGCTCGCGGTGCTGCTGCTGCAATCGCCGAAATTCTCAGGTCTCGACGGGCTCGTCACGTGGCTGCGGAGGGCGAAAGCATGAAAGGCCTGCCGCCGGTTCTGATCACGGCCATCGTGCTCGTTGCGGGCTTTGCGCTCTGCGCCCTGCAATTCCCCAACATCGCCTCCACCCGCGTGGTCGGCAATCTCCTCACCGACAATGCCTTCCTGGGGATCGTCGCGACCGGCATGACGTTCGTGATCATCTCCGGCGGTATCGACCTTTCGGTCGGCTCGGTGATTGGCTTCACCACCGTGTTCGTCGCGCTGGCGATCGAGCGCTGGGGGATCCCGCCGCTGGTCGCTTTCGTCGCCATCCTCGCGCTCTCGGCGGCGTTTGGCGCGGCGATGGGCGCCGTCATCCACGTCTTCGATCTGCCACCTTTCATCGTGACGCTGGCCGGCATGTTCCTGGCGCGCGGCGCGAGCTTCCTGCTGTCCACCGAGTCGGTGCCGATCACGGCGCCGGTCTATGCGACGGTGTCAGATTTTGCTCTGCGGATGCCCGGCGGCGGCCGGCTGACGGCCATCGCAATCATCATGCTGCTGATCGTGATCGGCGGCGCCCTGCTGTTGCATCTCACCCGGTTCGGCGCCAACGTTTATGCGCTCGGCGGCAGCCGGACCACCGCGAGCCTGATGGGCGTTGCCGTCGGCAAGATGACGATCAAGATCTACATGCTCTCGAGCCTGCTCGCGGGGCTCGCGGGAATTGTCTTCTCCTTCTACACCAGCGCCGGCTATTCGCTGTCCGCCGTCGGCGTCGAGCTCGACAGCATCGCGGCCGTCGTGATCGGCGGCACGCTGCTGACCGGCGGGCAGGGCTCGGTGGTCGGAACATTCCTCGGCGTGCTGATCCAGGGCCTGATCCAGACCTACATCAATTTCGATGGCACGCTGTCGAGCTGGTGGACCAAGATCGCGACCGGCGTGCTTCTGTTCGCCTTCATCGCCCTGCAGCAGGGGCTGGTCACGCTTGCGCGCCGGCCGGCGGTGAAACATGTGGGAGCGGCGTCATGACCTCGCGGATCGTCGTCATCCCGACGCGGCGGGCCCATTCCAACCATGCGGAGGTGGCGCGTTCGATCGGCGTCGACATCATCGCCGGCCGCTATGCGGAAGGCACGCGCCTGCCGGGTGATGCCGAAATGATCGCGATGTTCGGCGTGTCGCGTCCGGTGCTGCGCGAGAGTGTGAAGACGCTGGTCGCCAAGGGCCTGCTCACCACCAAGGCGCGGGTCGGCACCGTCGTGCGCGAGCGCGGCGCCTGGAACATGTTCGACGCGGACGTGCTGGCCTGGCACCTCGACGCCGGCATCGACAAGCGCTTCCTCAACGACCTCGCCGAGATCCGTCTGGCCGTCGAGCCGCGCGCGGCGATGCTGGCGGCCACGCAGCGGTCCGAGGAGGACATCAGCGAGCTGCGCCGCTGCATGGATCGCATGCGGCATGAAGCGTCCGACTCGGTCGGATTTGCCGACGCCGATCTCGCGCTTCATGTTGCCGTGGCGCGTGCCTCGGGCAATCTGTTCATGCGCTCGGTCGGGCATGTCATCGAAGCAGCGCTGCGCGCTTCGTTCCTGCTCAGCGCTCCGGTCGAGACCGAGGACCGCGAGACTGTGCTGCTCTGGCATCAGAGGATCGTCGATGCCATCGTCGGGGGCGATGCCGACGCCGCATCGGAGGCCATGATCTACGTCATTCACAACGGCATGCGCCGTCACGACAGCACGGTGATCGAGACCGCCCCGGCCGAGCCGCTGCCGTCGACCGATACTGGAGAACAAGCGTGACAGACCTTCGCATCGCCATCGTCGGCTTCGGCAAGATCGCGCGGGACCAGCATGTGGCGGCGATCGCCGCCACACCGGGTGCAATGCTCGCCGCCGTGGCGAGCCGCAATGCCTCCCCGCCGGGGGTGCCGCATTTTGCGACCATCGAGGAATTGCTTCAGAAGGGGCCGCCGATCGACGCGGTCTCGCTCTGCACGCCGCCGCAGGTGCGACGGGTCCAGGCCGCGGCAGCGCTCGCCGCCGGCAAGCATGTCATGCTGGAGAAGCCGCCGGGCACCGGCGTTGCCGAGCTTGATCCGTTGATTGCGATGGCGGCGGGTGCGAAGCGGACATTGTTTGCGACCTGGCATTCGCGCTATGCGCCGGCGGTTGAGCCGGCCCGGCAATGGCTCGCCGAGCGGCGCATCAAATCGGTGCACATCAGCTGGAAGGAGGATGTCCGCGTCTGGCATCCCGGACAGGGCTGGATCTGGGAGCCGGGCGGCCTCGGCGTGTTCGATCCGGGCATCAATGCGCTGTCGATCCTGACCAGGATTCTGCCGAAACCCGTGTTCGTCACCGCGGCCGAGCTGGCCTTTCCAGCCAACTGCCAGGCGCCGATCGCGGCGAACCTGAACCTGACGGATATCAGCGGCCTGCCGGTGACTGCCGAGTTCGACTTCCGCCAGACCGGGCCGCAGAGCTGGGATATCCTCGTCGACACCGATCAGGGCCGGCTGACGCTGTCCAGCGGTGGCGCGCGCATGGCCGTCGACGGCAAGTTGCTTGCCGAAGGTCCTGATCAGGAATATCGCGGGCTCTACCGGCGCTTCGTCGAGCTCGCAGCGACCGGCGCAAGTGACGTCGATCTGACGCCGCTCCGTCTCGTCGCCGACGCGTTCCTGCTCGGCAAGCACACGATCGTCGAACCGTTTGTGGATTGAGCATGGCCGCATCAACAATCACAAGAGACGTCTTCGGGACGCTGCCCGACGGCCGCAAGGTCGAGCGCGTCGTGCTGCGTGGGGAGGGCGGCTTCGAGGCGCGCATCATCAGCCACGGCGCGGTGCTGCAAGCGCTGATCGCGCCAGATTCCAACGGCGGATACGACGACGTCGTGCTTGGCCATGATGCCTTCGCCGGCTATCTCGCCGAACGGAAGTTTCTGGGCGCCACCGTCGGCCGCTATGCCAACCGCATCGCCAAGGGACAATTTTCGCTTCAAGGCGAGACGGTGCAGCTTGCCGTCAACAACGGTCCGAATGCACTGCACGGCGGGCTCGACGGTTTTGATCGCAAGCTCTGGGAGATCGCGGACCTCGACGAGGGCGCCGAGCCCGCCGTGACGCTGACCTATGCCAGCCCGCATGGCGAGGAGAACTATCCGGGCAAGCTCGACGTCCGCGTGACCTATCGCATCACCGGCCCGACCGAGCTGTCGCTTCTGATGGAAGCGCGGACCGACCGGCCGACCATCGTCAATCTGACCAACCACAGCTTCTTCAACCTCGAGGGCGCGACGTCAGGTACGTCCATTCTGGATCACCGCCTGATGGTCGCCGCCGAGCAGTTCCTCGCCATCGATCCCACCGCCATTCCGCTGCCGGAGCCGCCGCGCAGCGTTGCCGGCACGCCGTTCGATTTCCGCAATCCGCGGCCGGTGGGCGAGCGCATCCGCGAGAGCGACCCGCAATTGCGAAACGGCAGGGGCTACGACCACACCTATTGCCTCGGGCGCAACGGCAAGCTTGCGTTCGCGGCGCGGCTGGAGGCGCCGCGCTCCGGGCGCATCATGGAGCTGCTCACCGACCAGCCCGGACTTCAGGTCTATTCCGGTAATTATCTCGATGGGACGATGTCGGGCAAGGACGGCAAGCTGATTCGGCAATCGGACGCCATGTGCCTGGAGCCGCACATCTGGCCCGACGCTCCGAACCGGCCGGATTTTCCGAGCCCGCGCCTCGATCCCGGCGGGGTCTATCGCCATCACACGGTCTATCGCTTTTCGGTGAGGTCGCCATGATGGAGCAGGTGCCAACGACTGTCCTTTCGGACCATCCTTGCCATCTCGGCGAAGGTCCGACCTATGACGTGACCACCGATACGGCCTGGTGGTTCGACATTCGTGAAGGCAACCTGTTCGAGGCGCAACTCGGCAGCGGTTCTGTCCGCATCCACGCGCTTGGCCGGATGGCGAGCGCGCTGGGGCGCATCGACGCCGAGCGACAGCTGATCGTCGCCGAAGACGGCCTCTACATCCGCAAGCTCGCTGATGGTGCGATGACGCTGTTCTGTCCGCTCGAAGCGGACAATCCGGCGACGCGCTCGAACGATTGCCGCGTGCATCAATCCGGCACATTCTGGATCGGCACCATGGCCAAGACAGCCGAGCCGAAGGCGGGTGCGATCTACGCGCTGCATCGCGGCAAGATATCGACCTTGTTTCCCGGCATCAGCATTCCCAATTCGATCTGCTTTTCGCCCGATGGCGCCACCGGCTACTTCACCGACACCCCGCGCGCGGTGCTCTATGCCGTGCCGCTCAACCCCGCGACCGGCCTGCCGCGCGGCGAGCCGGAGGTGCTGCTGCGCCACAGCGGCATCGGCGGTCTCGACGGCTCGGTGTGCGACGCCGACGGGCAGATCTGGAATGCATGCTGGGGCGCAAGCCGGATCGACGTCTATTCGCCGCAAGGCGAGCGCCTGCGTTCGCTCAGCGTGCCGGCGAAGCAGGCGAGCTGCCCTGCCTTCGTCGGACCCGACCTGTCGCGCCTGCTCGTCACGTCGGCCTGGCAGGACATGGACGCGGCGGCACGTGCTGCCGATCCGCAAGCCGGCTGCACCTTTCTGCTCGAAGCAACCGCGCGCGGACGCGCGGAACCCGACGTCAAGCTCGCATAGGAGGCCCAAGCCGTACACGACCGTCGTTCTCGAAACCACGATAGAAAGTCTGATACCCAAAGGGAGTGAAACATGCTGAAACTGAAGACGACATTTCTCGCGCTGGCGCTGGCCAGTGTCGCCACGATGGCCACAGGCGTCACTGCCTTCGCCCAGAAGGCGACGGTCGGCATCGCCATGCCGACGAAATCCTCCGCGCGCTGGATCGACGACGGCAACAACATGGTCAAGGTGCTGAAGGAGCGCGGCTACAACACCGACCTGCAATATGCCGAGGACGACATCCCGAACCAGCTCTCCCAGGTCGAGAACATGGTGACCAAGGGCGCCAAGGCGCTGGTGATCGCCGCGATCGACGGCACCACCTTGTCCGACGTGCTGAAGCAGGCGAAAGCAAAAGGCATCACCGTGATCGCCTATGACCGCCTGATCCGCGGCACGCCGAACGTCGACTATTACGCGACGTTCGACAATTTCCAGGTCGGCGTGCTCCAGGCAGAGTCGATCGTGCAAGGTCTCGGCCTGAAGGACGGCAAGGGTCCTTTCAACATCGAGCTGTTCGGCGGCTCGCCCGACGACAACAATGCCTACTTCTTCTACAACGGCGCCATGAGCGTGCTGAAGCCGTATATCGACAGCGGCAAGCTCGTCGTCGTGTCGGGCCAGATGGGCATGGATAAGGTCGCGACCTTGCGCTGGGACGGCGCCACCGCGCAGGCCCGCATGGACAACCTGCTCAGCGCCTACTACGGCAACAAGAAGGTCAACGCCGTGCTGTCGCCCTATGACGGCCTCTCGATCGGCATCATCTCCTCGCTGAAGGGCGTCGGCTACGGCAGTGCCGGCCAGCCGATGCCCATCATCTCGGGCCAGGATGCAGAAGTGCCTTCGATCAAGGCCATGCTGCGCGGCGACCAGTACTCGACCATCTTCAAGGACACCCGCGACCTCGCCAAGGTGACCGCTGACATGGTCGACGCCGCGCTCGCCGGCAAGGAGGTCACCGTCAACGACACCAAGACCTACGAGAACGGCGTCAAGACCGTGCCGTCCTACCTGCTCAAGCCGGTGGTGGTCTACAAGGACAATTGGGAGAAGGTGTTGGTCGACAGCGGCTACTACAAGAAGTCGCAGTTCCAGTAAGTGAGTGCTCCGTCGTTCCGGGGCGATGCGAAGCATCGAACCCGGAACCTCGAGATTCCGGGTTCGATGCTCCAGGCCCGCTTCGCGGCTCCGGCGCATCGCCCCGGAATGACGGCGGAGGGATAAGCTTTTTCAAGGAAACGATGCCATGACCGCCATGCTGGAGATGCGCAACGTCAGCAAGAGCTTTGCCGGCGTGCAGGCGCTGCGCGACGTCAACTTCTCGGTTCGCGCCGGGCAGATCCATGCGCTCGTCGGCGAGAACGGCGCCGGCAAGTCGACCCTGATGAAGGTGCTGAGCGGGGTCTATCCGCACGGCAGCTACGAGGGCACCATCGTCTTCGAGGGCGAGGAGCGCCGCTTTCGCGACATCAACGATTCCGAGGCGCTGGGCATCATCATCATCCATCAGGAGCTGGCGCTGATCCCGCTGATGTCGATTGCGGAGAACATCTTCCTGTCGCATCCGCCGTCGAAGCTAGGGGTGATCGACCGCGACGAGGTCTACCGGCGCACGCGCGAGCTGCTGGCGCAGGTCGGCCTGAAGGAATCGCCGGATACGCTGATCACCGATCTCGGCGTCGGCAAGCAGCAGCTGGTCGAGATCGCGAAGGCGCTGTCCAAGCGGGTACGGATGCTGATCCTGGACGAGCCGACCGCGAGCCTCAACGAGGCCGACAGCGCCGCGCTGCTCGAACGCCTGATGGCGTTCCGCGAGCAGGGCATTGGATCGATCCTGATCTCGCACAAGCTGAACGAGGTCGCCAAGGTCGCCGACCACATCACCGTGCTGCGCGACGGCCGCACGGTGGACAGCATCGATTGCCACGCCGAGCCGATCCAGGAAGATCGCATCATCCGCAGCATGGTCAATCGCGATATGGCGCACCGTTTCCCGGAGCGCAACGTGAAGATCGGCGAGCCCGTGCTCGACGTCGAGAACTGGTCGGTCTATCACCCCATCCATCCCGAGCGGCAGGTGATCAAGAATGTCAGTTTCGGCGTCAGGCGCGGCGAGGTCGTGGGCATTGCCGGGCTGATGGGGGCAGGGCGCACCGAGTTCGCCATGAGCCTGTTCGGCCGCTCCTGGGGCACCAATATCAGCGGCATTATCCGGCTCGAAGGCCGTGAGATCGCGCTGCCGAGCGTCGCCGCCGCGATCGATGCCGGTCTTGCCTACGTCACCGAGGACCGCAAGCAGCTCGGCCTGATCCTCGCCGACGACGTCCGCAAGAACATCACGCTGGCGAGCCTCGACCAGGTCGCACCTAGCAGGGTGATCGACGACATCGCCGAGCTGAAGGTCGCCAGCGACTACCGCAACCGGATGCGCATCCGTTGCTCCGACGTCTACCAGGAGACCGGCCAGCTCTCCGGCGGCAACCAGCAGAAGGTCGTGCTGTCGAAATGGCTGATGACCGACCCCAAGGTCCTGATCCTGGACGAGCCGACAAGAGGTATCGACGTCGGTGCCAAATATGAGATTTACTGTATCATCAACGAGCTTGCGGAAGCCGGCCGTGGCGTCGTGGTGATCTCCTCGGAGATGCCAGAGCTGCTCGGCATCTGCGACCGCATCTGCGTCATGAACGACGGCGCCTTCGTCGGAGAGTTCAACGGCTCAGAAGCGACACAGGAAAAGATCATGCGCGCCATCATGCGCAACGAACGAAGCATTGGGAACGCCGCGCCCGCGGCCGCGGAGATGGGAGGATCGCAGCCATGACCGACAAGACGGTTTCGCTGCCCGAGGAGCGCCGGCACGGCAGCTTCATCAAGAACAACTTGCGCAATTACGGCATGTTGATGTCGCTGGTTGCGATCATGCTGTTCTTCCAGGTCGTGACCGGCGGCACCCTGCTGCAGCCGCTCAACCTCACGAACCTGGTGCTGCAGAACAGCTACATCGTCATCATGGCGCTGGGCATGCTGCTCGTCATCGTCACCGGCCATATCGACCTCTCGGTCGGCTCCGTCGCGGGCTTCATCGGCGCCGTGGCGGCCTTGCTGATGGTGACCTACAAGGTCGATTACACGCTCGCCTTCATCGCTTGCCTCGCGCTTGGCGCCGCCATCGGCGCGGCGCAGGGCTATTGGGTGGCTTATTTCAAGATCCCGTCCTTCATCGTGACGTTGGCGGGCATGCTTGTCTTCAAGGGCCTGGCGCTCGCGGTATTGCAGGGGCAGTCGCTCGGGCCGTTCCCGCAAACCTTCCAGAAGCTGTCCTCGGGTTTCATTCCGGAACTGCTGCCCGAAGCCGGCACGCTGCATCCGACGTCTATGCTGATCGGCGCCGTACTGGCGCTCGGGCTCGTCTATGCCAGTGCCAAGGGAAGGTCGCGCGAGCAGTCGCACGGCATCGAGGTCGAGCCCTATGCGTTCTTCCTCGGCAAGAGCATCTTGCTCGCCTTTGCCGTGCTCTATTTCACCTATCTGATCGCCTCGCATCGCGGTCTGCCCAACGTGCTGGTGATCATGACCGCGCTGATTGCGCTCTACGGCTTCGTCACTCGCCGCACCGTGATCGGCCGGCACATCTACGCCGTCGGCGGTAACGCCAAGGCGGCGAGCCTGTCGGGCATCAAGACGGAGCGGCTGACCTTTCTCACCTTCGTCAACATGGGCGTGCTCGCCGCGCTTGCCGGCCTCGTCTTCGCCGCGCGGCTCAACACGGCAACTCCGAAGGCCGGCCTCGGCTTCGAGCTCGACGTCATTGCCGCCTGCTTCATCGGCGGCGCCTCGGCCTATGGCGGCGTCGGGCGGGTCGGCGGTGCCGTGGTCGGAGCCATGATCATGGGCGTGATGAACAACGGCATGTCCATCCTCGGCATCGGCATCGACTATCAGCAGGTGATCAAGGGCCTGGTGCTGCTGGGCGCGGTGTGCATCGACGTGTACAATCAGCGGAGATAGCCGCATCGACGGTCCTGCAGGGTGGGCAAAGGCGCAACGCGCCGTGCCCACCATTTTCAACGACGCCGGTGGAAGGGCTGAGCGCGCGATCGCCCCGTGAGCCATGCGAGCGTTCGGCCTCTTGCGCCGCACTCATCCTCAGGATTGCATCACCGGAACCAGCCCGTAGCGCAGCATCGTTTCCTTCACTTTGGCCGGATCAGGCGAGCCGGCCGATAGCAGACCCGCCATGTCCCTGAAGTATTGTGGGCCGAGTACGCCGGGGCTGAGGATGCACAGGCACGTCGCCGGTCGCGGCGAACGGTTGATGAAGCCGTGCACCACGCCGCGCTTGATGAACAGGCTTTCGCCCGGCGCGACGTCGATGTCCTTTGCTTCGATCCGCCAGGTCGAGATGCCGCTGAGTCCATAGATCGTCTCGTCCCAGCCATCGTGATAATGCGGAATCGGCATGCGCGCGTTCGGCTGCAATGTCATCTCGAACAGATCGAGGCTGCCGGCGGTGTCATCCTTGCTCTGTAGGAATGTCAGCTGCAGCGCGCCAAGGTTGATGATCTCAGGCATGGCCAACTCATCCAGTCGTGTGGAGTGCAATACTAGCGCACGACGCAAGGAAGCCAAGACCGGGGAATGGAACTGTCTGAGACCATAAACAGCAGGTGCCTCCTGCTGTGCAGCGTCGCAACGGTACCCTGCATTGCGCTCGAGGCGCGGGCCGCTACTGCGTCGTGAACAGTACCGTCGCGATCGCGACGGAGAGGCTCACCGCCGAAACGGTCGCAACCGTCGACAGCACCCCCATGCGCCTGAGCGCGATGGCAAAGCCGATGATGATGGGGGTCGCGGTCATCAGCCCGATTTGTGCATCACTCATGTGATCGTTCGCCATTCCTGGGAACCCTGGGCCGGTTCGTACCGCGATCCGGCCGGCCGGACGTTGCGTTGGCGCAAACAAGCGCTCTGGCGATCCCCAGTTTGTCCGGCGACAAATTCGGAACCGGGATGCCGGGCTAAGTCTGGCCGGTGTCCTGATCCGGAAAGACGATGTCAACGGCCGAGTGCGAACAACAGGAAACCGGCTGGGGAATTCTGCAAGATCTTCCCGGCGATCCCATGATCTGGGTGCTGATCTTCAGCGAGCTTGTCGCCTTCGGCCTGTTCCTCGGCGCCTTCTCGGTCGCTCGCGCGATCCACCCGGCTGTGTTCGCGGCCGGGCAGGCCGCTCTCGTTTCGAATCTCGCAGGCCTCAACACCGTCGTGCTGGTGACCAGCGGCTGGGCGGCGGCACGAGCGACGAAGGCTGCGCGCGCCGGAGAACGGCAGGTGGCGCGATCCTGGATTGTCGGCGCCATCGCGCTCGGCGGCCTCTTCATCGCGATCAAGCTTGCCGAATATGCCGAAGAAATCGGACGCGGGGTCGGGCTCGAAACCAGCCCGTTCTTCACGCTCTACTTCCTGCTGACCGGCTTTCATCTTCTGCATGTCGGCCTCGGCATCGTCATTCTCGCCGTGGTCTGCCGCCGCGCCGAAATATCAGGCGTCGAGACGGGAACGGCCTTCTGGCACATGGTCGATCTGGCCTGGATCGTCATGTTTCCCATTCTCTATCAGGTGAGATGACGATGCCGGATCGCATCGATATCACCTGGATCGTGCTGATCGGCCTCGCGCTCGCTACCGTCCTTCTGCCACCGCTGATGCCGCGGGCGCTGCTCGGCAATGCGCTGCTGCTCGCCTTCGCCGCGCTCAAGGGGCATCGCATCGCGCTCGACTTCATGGATCTTCGTGCCGTGCCCGCGCTCTGGCGCGGTCTCGTCGTGAGCTGGATCCTAATCGTGCTGCTACTTGCCTGGCTTGCCTCGGCGGTCGTCGCCCTGATCTGACGCGCTCATTGCGCCCTGACAAAGAACGTGCCGGGCAAAACGGCAATAAATCACACCATCGCATGTCTTCAGGAATCAAACCGGAAAGGATTGGCAATGGCTGAACGCCTGACCAAGTCGGCCGCTCGGAACGTCTTCTACGGCGGCTCGGCCTTCTTCTTCGCGATCTTCATAGGGCTGACAGCGCACAGCCATTACTACATGGCCACGACCTCCACGGACGCGACGATGCTGACGTCGTCGGTCGCCCGCGGCAAGCACGTCTGGGAAAAGAACTCCTGCATCAACTGCCACACGCTGCTGGGTGAGGGCGCCTATTTCGCCCCTGAGGTCGGCAATGTCTGGGATCGCTGGGGCGGCAACGAGGACCCGGCCGCCGCCCGCGAGACGCTGAAGGCCTGGATGCAGTCGCAGCCCTCGGGCGCGTCGGGCCGGCGGCAGATGCCGCAGTTCAACCTGACCGACCAGGAACTCGACGATCTCGCCGACTTCCTGCAGTGGACCAGCAAGATCAAGCGGCAGGAATGGCCGCCGAACAAGGCCGGCTGAGCGCCTTCCTCTTTCCAGACAGAGAGAACCCAAGATGAAATATCAAACCCAGAAAGTCGCGATGCTGTATTTCTACGGCGCGCTGACGCTGTTCCTGGCCCAGGTCCTGTTCGGCCTTGTCGCCGGAACCATCTACGTCCTGCCCAACACGCTGTCGACGCTCCTGCCGTTCAACATCGTCAGGATGATCCACACCAACGCGCTGATCGTGTGGTCGCTGATCGGCTTCATGGGCGCGACCTACTTCCTGCTCCCTGAGGAAACCGAGACCGAGCTCTACAGCCCGCTGCTCGCCAAGATCCAGTTCTGGATGTTCTTCGGCGCGGCCGGCGTCGCCGTGGTCGGCTATCTCTTCCACTACCACGAGGGCCGCGAATTTCTCGAACAGCCCTTCATCATCAAGGTCGGCATCGTCGTCGTCTGCCTGATGTTCCTGTTCAACGTCACCATGACGGCGCTGAAGGGCCGCAAGACCACCATCACCAATATCCTGTTGTTCGGGCTGTGGGGCGTTGCGATCTTCTTCCTGTTCGCCTTCTACAACCCGGCCAACGTCGCGGTCGACAAGATGTACTGGTGGTACGTCGTCCATCTCTGGGTCGAGGGCGTCTGGGAGCTGATCATGGCCTCCGTGCTCGCCTATCTCATGATCAAGCTCAACGGCATCGACCGCGAGGTCGTCGAGAAGTGGCTCTACGTCATCATTGGGCTGGCGCTGTTCTCGGGCATTCTCGGCACCGGTCACCATTTCTACTGGATCGGCGCGCCCGGCTACTGGCAGTGGATCGGATCGCTGTTCTCCACGCTGGAGGTCGCACCGTTCTTCACCATGGTGATCTTCACCGTGCAGATGACCTGGAAGGCCGGCCGCAAGCACCCGAACCGCGCTGCGCTGTTGTGGTCGGTCGGCTGCTCGGTGATGGCGTTCTTAGGGGCCGGCGTCTGGGGCTTCCTGCACACGCTGTCCTCGGTGAACTACTACACCCACGGCACACAGGTCACCGCCGCGCACGGCCATCTCGCGTTCTTCGGCGCCTATGTGATGCTCAATCTGTCCGTCATGGCCTACGCGATCCCGCAGATCAGGGGACGGGCGCCCTATAACCAGTGGCTCTCCATGGCGAGCTTCTGGATCATGTGCACGGCGATGATGGTGATGACCTTCGCGCTGACCTTCGCAGGCGTGGTCCAGGTCCATCTCCAGCGCGTGCTCGGCCAGGGCTACATGGACGTGCAGGACCAGCTCGCAATGTTCTACTGGGTCCGGCTCGGCTCCGGCGTGTTCGTCGCGATCTCCGCGCTGATGTTCGTGTGGGCCGTGCTGGTGCCCGGTCGCGCCAGGCAGCCCGTCATCCCCGGCGCGTTGCAGCCGGCCGAATGAGCGTTAAGGCGGCCTCGGTTCGCCGCGGCCGCCGTCTCAATGTGAATTGCGGAGAATGATCATGAAAGCTGCCCTTCACGCCGTCACCGCGCCAGCGCTGCCGGCCTATGTCGCCAGCGGCAATGAATGCGCGCTGTTCGAGCACGCCTGGCGGCACCAGCTGCCGGTCCTGCTGAAGGGACCGACTGGCTGCGGCAAGACGCGCTTCGTCGCGCATATGGCGGCGCGGCTCGGATTGCCGCTGCACACCGTCGCCTGCCACGACGATCTCACCGCGGCCGACCTCACCGGCCGTTATCTGCTCCGTGGCGGCGACACCCTATGGAGCGACGGCCCGTTGACGCGGGCGGTGCGCGAGGGCGGCATCTGCTATCTCGATGAGGTCGTGGAGGCGCGCAAGGACGTCACCGTCGTGCTGCATCCCCTGACCGACGATCGTCGCATCCTGCCTCTGGAACGCACGGGGGAGGAACTCGCCGCGCCGAACAGCTTCATGCTCGTGGTCTCCTACAACCCCGGTTACCAGACGCTGCTGAAGGCGCTCAAGCCGTCGACGCGCCAGCGCTTCGTCGCCATCGAGTTCGGCTTTCTGCCGCCAGAGCAGGAGATTGCGGTGGTCGCCGCCGAGAGCGGATTGTCGCCGGATTGCGTGCGGCCGCTGGTCGCGCTCGCCGGCCGGCTGCGCGCACTGAAGGGCCACGACCTGGAGGAGGGTGTCTCGACCCGGCTCGTGGTCTATTGCGCGACCCTGATTGCGGCCGGCATGCCGATTGCGGATGCCGTGCTCGCCGGCATGATCGAGCCAGTGACCGACGATGCCGACGTCAAGGCGGCGCTGCTCGACGTCGCACGCGCCGTGATCGGCTGAGGCGGCTCCGATGCTCGATTTCCTCGAACTGGAGGAGACGGTCGGCCGCGCCTGGCACCGCATGGTCGGCAGCACCGCCAGCTATCCGGTTCATGCCGATCACGCCGTCTCGCTTGCGGAAATGAGAAGCAGGCTCGCGGTGATGTTCCGCGCGCTGGGCGGTGAGGCGGGTGTGCAGATCGCGAGCGCCGGCGCGCGCAAGTCCGCGCACCGGCTTGGCTGGCGGCAACGCATCGGTCTCGGTGACGAGCGCCTCGAGCAGCCGGGCCGCGACGCCGGGAGCATCTTCCTGCCCGACAGCATCGCGATCTTTCCCGACAGCGCGCTGAATGCAGCGCTCTACCGCTGGCTCGCGGCATGGTTTGCGGCTGCGCCGATCGAGGCGACCACGGAGACCGATCCGCTCCGGCGCGATCTGCTCGTGCTGCGCCGCGCTGCCGAAACGGCGGTCTTTGTGCTCACGCAGTTTCCCGGGCTGGTCGCCGACTACGCGCAGCTTGCCGCGGCGACCGCCGAGGCCCGGCCGCGACGGCCTCTGCCTCGCATCGAGCAGGAGATCGAGCAGATCGTTCTCGCCCTGCTTGGCGCCGGACCTGCGCCCACGGGAAAGTTGTGGCCGGCGATGATGGGAACGGGCCCGCTGCCGGACAAGGCGCCGCCGGGCTATCGCTCGATCCTGCCGTGTCCGCTCTGGGGCGATTGCTGGACGTGCGAGCTTGCGCCCGCGCATGCGGGTGAGGACGAATGCGCTGACGGTGCGGAGCCACTGGCCGAGGACAATCGGAAGCGTTTCGCGGTGCGTGAGCGCGAGGAAAATGCCAATCGTCGCGATCCCTTCGTGCTCAATCGCTTCGAGAAGATCCTCGCGATGGCCGAGATGGTCAATATCGATCGCTCCGCCGATGACAGCGAGGACGACGACGCGCGGAAAGCGGCCGACGACCTCGAGGAGATCACGCTCAGCCGCCGCAGCGGCAAGCCGGCGAGCCGGTTCAAGTTCGATCTTGATTTGCCGCCGGAAGCGCTCGATGCCTCGCGCCTGACTGCGGGCCTGACCTATCCCGAATGGGATTATCGCAGCAGCTCCTATCTGCCCGATCATTGCCGCGTGCTCGCATCTGCCGCTTCTGAAACCGGTGAAAGCTGGACGCCTGACGAGACCATGCGCCGGCACATCCACCAGGTGCGCCGCCGCTTCGGGGTCCTGCGGCCGCGCCATGAATTGATGCGGGCGCAGGCCGATGGACATGATCTGGATCTCGACGCGCTGGTGCGTGCGCGGTGCGACCTCCGCGCCGGCAGCAGCAGCGGTCTCGATCGAGTCCACGTGGCGATGCGCCCGCAAGGGCACGATCTCGCCGTCACGCTGCTGGTCGACGTCTCGCTCTCCACGGACGCCTGGGCCAATGGCTACCGCGTGCTCGATGTCGAGAAGGAGGCGCTGCTCGTGCTTGCCCACGGCCTATCCGCCTGCGGCGATCACCACAGCATCCTGACTTTCACCTCGCGCCGGCGCTCCTGGGTGAGGCTCGAAACGGTCAAGGCGTTCGGCGAGCCGATGAGCGACGTGGTCGAGCGCCGCATCGGCGCGCTCAAGCCCGGCTATTACACGCGGATCGGCGCGGCGGTCCGCCATGCCGCCGCC